>CAJQQK010000121.1 GCA_905480435.1 uncultured Hyphomicrobiaceae bacterium
CTCATCACCCCGCAATGCCCTCAAGGCCGTGCAGGATGCATTGTGTTGCGTCTGTTCCATGAAAGTTCCCTCTGGATAACTCGCCAAGAGGGTCACTTCCTCATGGCGTCAGAGGGTCAGTTTGTCGTGTCGCCTGACAGATGTCGGCTGATCGTTGATCGACCAATATTCAAAACGAGCTCGGCAGCTGATATGCCGCCGGCTTGTACGATTGTCTGGAACACCCGAAGCAATCGGATATCGGCCTGTCGCACCCGATCACGTGGGTCCATACTTGAGCCTCAAGGTTTCATAAAAACGCAATCAAGAACCGAAACTATCCAATTGATAAAACATTGTCATCCTGCCAATCTCGCAACGCGACCAACTGCCTGCCGTCCAAAACCACCAGCAGCCAGACCTATGCCTTTGAAACCGGATGATATTTCGCCAGATCCAGCCCAATCACGTCTCTAACAACTTGCTCACCCCCTCGCCGTTAGGCTCCATTATCACGGCTCACACCAGCCGAATTGAAGGAAACCGTCATCATGCTGAACCCTGGACAAAACGAAATTGAAAGTGTGATCGAAGCAGATCGGGAGCACGTTTGGCATCACCTGACGCAACACAAAAAGTTTGAGACAGTCGATCCAACGATCATTGTCGAAGGCAAAGGCATCCGCGTTTGGAATGCAACCGGCCGTGAACATATCGATGCGGTGTCGGGTGGCGTATGGACTGTCAACGTCGGCTACGGTCGTGAGTCAATTGCAGACGCCGTGCGGGATCAACTCGTCAAGCTCAACTTCTTCGCAAACTCTGTAGGCAATATTCCAGCCGCGATGTTTGCCGAGCGGCTTATCTCCAAGATGCCCGGCATGAAGCGCGTATATTATTCGAACTCTGGCTCAGAAGCCAATGAGAAGGCCTACAAGATTGTCCGCCAGATCGCTCACAACAAATACGGCGGCAAGAAACATAAAATCCTTTACCGCGAGCGCGACTATCACGGCACGACGATCACAGCGCTTTCGTCTGGCGGGCAGGAGCAGCGCAAAACCCAATACGGCCCGTTCACACCAGGCTTCGTTGAGGTGCCTCATTGCCTCGAATACCGCTCACAGTGGGGCGAGGTCGATGACTATGGCAGCAGGGCTGCAAACGCTATCGAAGAGGTCATCCTACGTGAAGGCGCCGACACGGTCGGCGGATTGATCCTGGAGCCTGTCACTGCCGGCGGCGGCGTCATCGAACCACCCGTAGGATATTGGGAACGGGTGCAGGAAATCTGCAAAAAGCACGATGTGCTGTTGATCATCGACGAGGTCGTCTGCGGCATGGGTCGAACCGGCACGTGGTTCGGCTATCAGAACTATGGTGTCGAACCAGATATCGTAACGATGGCCAAAGGCGTTGCGTCAGGTTACGCAGCTATCTCATGCACCGTCACAACCGAAGCCGTGTTCAACGAGTTCAATTCGGACCCCGATGATCCGATGAGCTATTTCAGGGACATTTCAACCTTTGGCGGTTGCGCAGCTGGGCCAGCCGCAGCGCTTGAAAATCTTCGCATTCTTGAAGACGAAGATTTGCTCGCCAATTGCTCAACCATGGGTGCTCATCTCATGGATCGGCTTGAAGAACTCAAAGCCAAACACAACATCATCGGAGATGTGCGCGGCAAGGGGCTATTCTGCGGCGCTGAATTGGTCGCTGACCGCACGAGCAAAGAGCCATTGGATGAGGCAATCGTGCAAGCCATTGTTGGCGAGTGCATGTCCCAGTCGGCTGTCATCATCGGAATGACGAACCGATCACTCCCGGGCCTCAACAACACGCTATGCTTGAGCCCTGCCTTGATTTGCACCAAGTCTGACATAGACGAGATCGCTGACGCGATCGACGCCGCGATCACAAAGGTGACTACAAACTAGAGCGCGTCGCATTTAATAGGAGCCTTAAATCGCCCGAAGATTGGGCGTTTTAAAGCTCATTGTGAATCCTTGAAAACGCGACATGCTGTAGAGAAAATAAACGAACAGCGACTGCGTTCGATCAAAACTTAGTAAGATCGACGCAGTCGCGACAAGGTGGCGCTCAGTGTACGAGCTGCTGTTCGGCTCTCTAAACCAACCAAACGGCGAAACTTCAGTGAGAGGCTGTTTCTTCGTCTTTTGCATCAAGACCGAAGTTCCCAGCTAATATTATGGGAAGCCCACGAAAGTCAGGCCTCAATAGATCAGACGTCAGCTGGTCAGAATTCTTGTGTCCCAAACAAACTTGACCATCCAAATTTTTCACATGATCGAGCATCAAGTCGTATTCAGCAGAGCTTTGACCGAAGCACTGTGAGACATCATCAACGCAGAATATCATTGATTGGTGATCACCCGGAGATGCTGATTTCACAAGTCTTTCAATGGCCATGTTCCCAATAAAAGTACGCTTCAAAACCTCAGCTCGAACTGGGCACATATCTTCGGCAGCAAGATTCAGCAATATAATTCGGCCAGTGTCTGTTTGCTCAATCGGATGATTGGCAGGCACAGCTCCCGTTGTCGCTCTGAAAAATGTCGAGTCGGACAGCAAGCTATCTAATTTTCCATGTATATGGCGCGCGAGGTCTCCAAAGCTCTGACTGTCAAAGCCATCAGCAAAGAATCTACGTGAGGAAGAGTTGCCGATTTGAGAAACGAATTTGCTAAATTCCTGAGACGTTGAAAGATCTGATAATCGCAAGAGAGTGCTAAGATCCGGATCCGGTATGGCATGCAGAAGCCGCATGAGGTGGCGGAGATCCGAGCGATGATCTTGTGTCACTTCGGGGCCAAGAAATGCCTCAAGCACAAAACAGGCTACCCGACGTTTCAAGTGGGTAGCCTGAGGTCGAGTTTGCCAGCTATGAGGTAGGTGACGGCCTTCAAGGTCTTGCTGTTTCGGTAGCCGCGTGCCTTGGCTTTTGCGGCCTGGACGAGAGAATTGATGCCCTCG
>CAJQQK010000122.1 GCA_905480435.1 uncultured Hyphomicrobiaceae bacterium
GATGCTCCGTCTTCGTTGAGCGCACCAAACGATCAAGCTCGGCACGCTCAGCCTTCGTCAATACGATCCGGGTCGCTTCAAAAATGCAATTCATGCAACACTTGAATCACGACTCATCCATTAGAGATAGTGGGTACTAGGTTACGGCGTGTGCTTTGCATCTTGTCGGTGCATCGTACGGGGCCGATTGGAATCTGAATGACTTCCGAAACAACTGACGCAAATCTGGGCTTGGATGAAGCCGGCCGGGGCATGGCAACTGAGGTCGCGAACCTGATCGAGCGTTCGTTTTGTGATCGACTTGGCCAATTGCGCCGGCCAGTGCTGTTGTTGACCATCATTTGCGTTGATCTCGCAATTGTCGCGCTCACCGGAGTTGCTGCCTATGTGCTGACGGCTCCGAGTGGATTTTCCGGCTTGATATCAATGTCAGCCGTCTTGACGATGCCGTGTACGATCGTCGGTGTGCTCAGTTCGAATTGGTCGTACTCGGTTTCAGCCTTACGTAATCCAGCAGCGCAGATAGGTAAGATATCAACGGCGATCGCGGTTGTTGCGCTTGCGGTCAGTGGTGTTCTGTATCTTGGCGGACTTCAGGTCGTATCTCCGGTCACAACGCTGATCTGGAGCGTGCTGGCTTTGCTGATGCTTTCCTGCAGCCGAGTATTAGCTGCCCGTGCAGTCAATCATTTTGCTCAAACCGGCCGCTTGCGCCGTCGTGCGGTTATTGTCGGCGGCGGCGAAGATGCCAACACACTGGTTGACCTTCTCAGCGAAGAAAGCACGCACCTGGAAATTCTGGGTGTGTTTGATGATCGTGTGCAAACGCGGGACGGTAGCCACGAAACGGACGTTGGTCTGCGTCGTCTCGGGACGTTCGATGAGCTGTCCGAATTTTGCCGCGAATCCTCTGTTGAGTTGTTGATTGTCAACGTGCCGGCGGCAGCCGAGGAACGGCTTCTACAGATCGTCAAGCATCTGTTGCTGTTGCCGGTTGATATTCGTATTTCGGCCCATACCTCGAAATTGCGCTTCAACCAGAAAGCGTATTCCTACATTGGCAAGGTGCCAATGCTGCCGGTGCTTGATCGGCCGCTCAGCGATGCTGACCGGATGATTAAGAACATCGAAGATCGCGTTGTCGGTTTGGCCCTCCTGATTCTGGCTGCGCCTGTAATGGCGTTGGTTGCGCTGGCAGTACGGTATGAGAGCAAAGGACCAATTTTGTTTCGACAAAGGCGGCTTGGGTTCAACAATGAGTTGGTTGAAGTGTGCAAGTTCCGCTCGATGTATACCGATATGTCTTATGCCACAGCCACGAAGCTTGTCACCAGGAATGATTCACGAGTGACGCGGGTTGGCCGTTTTATTCGTAAGACGAGCCTTGATGAGTTGCCGCAGTTGTTCAACGTTTTGCGTGGTGAGATGTCAATTGTCGGGCCGCGCCCACATGCGCTGCAAGCCAAGGCTGGCGATGATCTTTACCACGACGCCGTGCGCAGTTATTTCGCGCGCCACAAGATGAAACCTGGAATCACGGGCTGGGCTCAGGTCAATGGCTGGCGCGGTGAGACCGATACGCTTGAGAAGATTGAGCAGCGTGTCGAGCATGACATGCATTACATCAATAACTGGTCGGTGTTGTTTGATCTCTACATCATTGCAGTGACGCCGTTCTCGCTGATCGGCGGCAAGAATGCCTACTGATCTGCCATTCTTCAAGCAAGCCTTCACGCCTTTCTTCCAGCCAACAACTTAAAGCGTTCACGAGCCCGCATGGCGTCTCTTGCTCTCAATCAACTGACAATCTCGCGAGGGTGGGTGCTCTCTACCTTGCTAGCGCTTGCAATGCTCGTGAGCGCGATTGTGTTTCGAGAGCCAGCACCGGTTGATCTGGTGATGGCTTGCTTCATCGTCGCCATGTGTCTGTTCGGAGATGGCCGTCTTGGCCCCGTAACGGCGTTGAACCTGGTGATATGGCTCGTGTTGGTCGCTCTGTCGCTTGCTGTGACCGTTTACTCGCCTGACTTTGGAGAGGCGGTCAAACATCAGTTCGTGACACTCTTCCTGGCGCTCGGTGCTGTTGCGATTGCGGCCTTCATCGCCCAGGATCCGGAGCCGCGAGCGCGCCTCGTGCTCAATTATTATACGGCAGCAATCGTTGTTGCCTGTCTGCTTGGTTATATCGGTTATTTCCAGTTGTTTCCCGGCGCCTACGAACTGTTCACCAACTATGGCCGCGCACGTGGGTCGTTCAAGGACCCGCATGTATTCGGCGCAGCGGTTGGCCCGGCGATGACATATCTGGTCTGGCTCTTATTGCGCCATCCAACCCGGCAATCGCTGGTTCCCGGCATGCTGTTTCTGTTCATGGCGCCGGCACTGCTCATCAGTTTTTCTCGGGGCGCATGGATATCACTTGCCGTGTCGCTTGCGGTGCTGGGAGCTATTGCATTGATGCGAACGCGACGGCGCTCGGATCATATGCGCATGGCGATTTACAGTGTGGTTGGCCTTGCGACGATTGTGGTTACCGTTATGGCTGTTATGCAGATCCCGAAAGTCAGCAAGCTTATGCAGCAGCGTGCGAGCCTCACCCAAGGGTATGATGAAGGCCCGGAAGGTCGTTTCGGCGGGCAGGCAAAAGCCGTGAAGTTGATCCTCGAAAACCCGTTTGGCATCGGCACGCACACGTTTCGCGAACGACATCATCATGAGGAAGTACACAACGTCTATCTGACGATGTTTCACTATGCGGGTTGGCTGGGCGGTCTTTTGTTCATCACGAGCGTTCTGTTGACGCTTGTATTTGGATTAAACTATGCGCTGCAATTCGGCGCATTGCAGGGGATGCTGGTCGTTGCTGTTGCCTCTTTTGTCGGGCTTGTCGTTGAGGGGCTTGTTATTGAAAACGATCATTGGCGGCACTTTTTCATCATGATCGCGTTGATCTGGGGGCTGTGCGACGCGCAACGTAGCAGATCGCCGATATCATCGCCGCGCCGTTGGTCTGATCCGCTATCGGTCAGTCTGCGCCAATAGTCGGTTTTCTAACCGGCGCGGCGGGCAACTGCATTGCACGGGATGAATGCTCTGCTGCCCGCCGCGGGCGCCTTACCGCTGCTGCCATCCCTCCCCGAGTAGCGAAGCGGCGTTGCAGGCGCGCGATGAAAGTAGCAGCTGACATCTCGTCGAGCATGACTGAAGCGTGGCGGTTATTCCTCTCAATTGCGAGGCAATGCTTCCTCAAAACGTTGGCTAATGTGTTTAATTGTGGAGCGTAGCCAGTAGCCGGTTTCCCGGCGGGACAAGCCCGATCACAAAGACATGGCAGTCTTGGTCGTTGCTGCTGACTTGTAAGCCAGCTCATAATGATGTTGTCTAATTACTGTGCCAGCACGTCTTTTGTTATATGTTATAAGTCGTTAGGTGACAGGTGATTAGATTTCGGATGGCCCCATGAGTGATACGTTTAACCCAGACGACCACGACCTTTTCGAAACGCACTATTTTGAGGATTTTGCCGTCGGCAACACATTTCCGATTCCATCGCGGACCGTGACAGACGCCAACTTCCAAGTCTTCCAGGCGGCGAGTGGTGACAACCATCCGATCCATTATGATCGCGAGTACTGCCGTCGGCGCGGTCACAAGGATCTTCTGGCGCACGGTTTCCAAGTCGCGATTCAAACCTGCCCCGGCGCTGGGCAACTGCCACATATGGCAGGCGATGCGCTGATCGCCTTCATTGAGCAATCTTCGCGATTTCTGGCGCCGGTCTATGCCAACGACACGCTCTACCCGCGTCTGACGATCAAAGAGATGCTGCCGCAACGCTCGACGGGGGTGATGGTGCTGCGCTCGACCGTGCACAATCAAGACGGTGTGCTGGTGATGGAAGGCGAGCAAAAGCTTCTCCTGCGCAAGCGCGACGCTGAACCGAAACCGTCGTAACGGTTGGTGTGCTCGTGGCGAGCTGGCACGGTGCAAATTTCGTCGAGCGGACAGGTGCTTACGTCAGCCCAGCCGTTTGGCTTTCGCGAGTAGACGCTTGGCGCGGTCGGCGACGGGCTTGTCGATCATCTTGCCATCAAGGCTGACAGCGCCAAGACCCTTTGCTTCGGATTCATCTAACACATCGATAACGCGCTGAGCATAGGCGATTTCTTCGGCGCTCGTGCTGAAGCCTTCGTTGAGTAACTCGACAACTGAAGGGTGGATGCAACTTGCTCCATCAAAGCCATGCCGGCGCGCTTCCGCAATGAGTGCGCGGATGGCGTCTTTGTCGGAATAGTCGGCAACCGTGCCGTACATGCCAAATGAGAAGCGACCAGCGGCCTTGGCTGCCATGTGGACCAACTGCTTCGGCATGCGCAAAACGTCTGGGCTTGGTTCAGCTTCGAGGATTGTCGAGATGTCCTCGCTGCCAGTGACGGCCGCAATCACGCGGTCCGATGCCGTAATGATCTCGCGCGCATCGAGTACGGCAGACGGATCTTCCAGCATCGCAATCAATTTGACGGGTTTCGGTGCGTTGAATTCCGCTTCTGCGTCTTCGATGGCTTCAACGATCAAGCGCACGTGTTCGGCGCTTTCTGTCTTGGCGAGCTTTATGACATCGGCGCCGGCTGCGACGGCTGCTTCAACATCCGGGATGCACAGTCGGATAGGTCGATTAACGCGCACGAGAATGTCAGCGCCATTGCGCCGGCACTCGGGCACGGCTGCTGCAAGCGCTGAGCGGGCGTCGGCTTTTTGGTTTAGTGGAATACTGTCTTCAAGGTCGAGAATAATAGCATCGGCGCCACGATCTGCGGCTTTGGCGACGAAGCGCTCGTTGTTGGCTGGCACATAAAGCAGCGATCGGTACATGGTATTCATTCCTCGAATTGCTTGGTCCGGACCCTAAGCTATTGCGTTGTCGCTGCGCATCTTGGCGATTTCGTCAGCGTCGTAGCCGACCTCGCTCAGGATCTCGTCAGTGTGCTGGCCGAGATCGGGTGCTGGAAACTTGAAGATACCAGGTGTCTCCGATAGCCGTGGCGAAATGTTATGCATCGGCACCGTGCCAAGTTCCGGATCATCGACATCGACAATGATCTCGCGTTCGATGAAGTGTGGATCTTCGAAAGCTTCGTCGATGTTATAGACCGGGCCAACGGTGACGGCATTTTCGCGCATGACGGCGAGCGCTTCATCGCGTGTTTTGGTTTTGAACCAAGCACCAACCGCTTCGTCGACTAGGTCGCGATGTTTGATGCGATCGGCGTTGAGGTGAAAGCGCGGATCATCTTTCATGTCGGCACGGCCAATCGCATCGAAGAGGCGCATCGCCATCACCTGCATCGAGCCAGATAGCGCGACGTACTTGCCATCGCTGCACAGGTAAACGTTGCGCGGTGACGATGTGTTTGACGCGCTGCCGCAACGTTCTTTAACCTCGCCTGTCTCGCGGTAGACGGCGGCTTCTGGGCCAAGGACGCCAAATATTGGCTCGATCAGCGACAGATCGATGACCTGGCCACGGCTCTTGCCACGGTCGCGTGATCGAAGTGCCATCATCACGGCCATTGAGCCTTGCAGGCCGGCAATCATGTCTGCGAGTGCGAGCGGTGGTAGCACCGGTTCGCGGTCCGGGAAGCCTGTTCTTGCCGCAAAGCCGCTCATCGCTTCAACCAGTGTGCCAAAGCCCGGTTGGCTTGCATACGGCCCGGTCTGACCGAAGCCCGACACGCGCACGATGATCAGATCCGGATTGTCCGCGAGCAGGACATCGGGGCCCAACCCCATTTTCTCCAATGTGCCTGGCCGGTAGTTCTCGATCATAACGTCGGATGTCTTGAGGATCTTGCGCAGTGCCTGTTTGGCTGGTTCTTCGCGCAGGTTGAGCACGACGGATTTTTTGTTGCGCGCATAAACCTTCCAGTGCAGCGTCTTGCCGTTGTCCTTCCAGTGGCGGAGTGCGTCGCCTTGTGGTGGTTCGATCTTGATGACTTCGGCGCCGAAATCCGCAAGCTGTAGTGACAGTGCATTGCCAGCCACCAGGCGTGACATGTCGACAACGCGGATGCCTTCGCCGGGGCCAGTTGCCTCAGCATCGAACGATACACGCGCAAATGGTGATGGCTTGGTGTGGTCAGTCATATTACAGCGTGCCTCAAGTATGGTTGTCTCGATTGGGATGGCACCGCGATCTATACTCCGATGTGGACCTGGATCTGGCCCAGAACACCAAAGTCGGCCATCACGTGATCACCTTCAACAATCTCAAGTGGCACCATCGAGGTTCCCGTTGTCACGAGCTGGCCGGCAAGCGGCGGTGTGCCGACCATCGAGAGCTCATTGACCAGCCACGTCAGCGCAATGCGCGGATCGCCAAGAACGTTTGCACCTGTGCCTTCTCGTTCAATCCGGCCGGCGACATGGCCTGTAACAGCATGCTGAGACAGATCAATTGATCGCCAGTCTGTGGTGATAGCTGGCCCAACCACGAGTTCGCGTGCACATGCGCTTTCTGCGATCAAGGTTGGTCCGCCGACGCTTGCAAAATCCGCAAACCGGGAATCTGGTAGTTCGAGTGTGAGATGCAGATCGCCGACCAGGGCCATAACTTCGTCGACTGAAAACGGTGTGTCTTTCGGCGATATGTCTTTTGCGAACCGGAATGCGAACTCAGGCTCACAAACCCGCATTCGGTTGGTTTCGACCGGGACGGTCGCGCCTGGTTCGATAACGCACATTTGGAATATCCGGCCAGCGAGTGGTCCATCGACGCCGATGTGACTCTGCCCAGCCGGACTTGTTGCGGCGATTTTCCATCCGGCTAGTTGTTGTTCTGGCGGACACCTAAGGGACGCTTGGATGGCATAGCCTTCTTGGCGGCTTTGAGGTTTTAGCTCCGACGGCAGGTCATCCATAACTTCGCCACGTTGCCAGTGGTCCCAAATTCGATCAGCTGCGATCTTAGTGGTCGTCTCTCCCATGCGGCATTCCTCATTGGCATCATTGCCGGATTGAGTGTTGAAGGAGTGCTCCAGCTAGACGGTTCCGTCGACCATCACTTCGAGCAATTTTGGTCCAGGTGTCGTCATTGACTTTTCGAGTGCGCCGCGCAAGTCGCCCGGATTTTCGATGCGCTGGCCCGGAATGCCCATGGCTTGCGCCATGCCGCAGAAGTCGATGTGCGGATCGTTGAAGTCCATGCCAACGAACTGTGCATTGCCATGGAATGCAAGTAAGCGTTGCTTGATGATCCGATAGCCGCCGTTGTTGGCGATGACGAACGTGATCGGCAGTTTCATGTTGGCTGCCGTCCACAGCGATTGGATCGAATACATCGCGCTGCCGTCACCGGAGAAGCAGCACACAGGCCGCGGTGCCTGGGCAATCGCGACGCCGATCGAGGCCGGCAGCCCCCAACCGATGCCGCCCGATGCGAGTGCGTGATAATCGTATCGATCGCGATAAGGCCAAAGGTTCGTTATATGCCGCGAAGAAGTCAGGCCCTCGTTGACCAATACGGCGTTGTCGGGCATAGCTTGTGCGATCGATAGTGACAGCCAATCTGGATCAATCGGTTTGACGTTAGCTTGTTTGGCAATCTTCGCAGTTAGAGTTTCGCGCTTGGCTGACCAATTAACAGGTTTCAGCGCTTCAACGCGTTTGCCAGCTGTCTCTGCAAAGGCTTTGCCGCCAATTTCTTTGATGGCCGGCACCAAAGTTTCCAACGTGGCAGCAACATCGGCTTTGATCCCCATTTCGACGGCGAAATTCTTGCCGATATCCCAGTCAATCAGGCCGACCTGAACAACCGGCAGCTCATCCGGTTTCGGTTCGGTTTCGCTGTAGACGGACATGCGGACTGGGTCGCTGCCGATTGCAATCATCAAGTCGTACTGTGAGAGAACGTTGCGCACGTCTTTTTGTTCGCGGTTCAGCGAGCCGACGTAACAGGGGCTTTCTGCGAGGAAGTGTGAACCATAGCCGACGCTCTGTTGGTAGGCGGCAGCGCCTATTGTCTCGGCGAACTCAGCGGCGATCGCCAACGCATCGCTTTTGACGACTTCGTCGCCAGCGATGATCACGGGTTTTTTCGCTTTGATGATGCGCTCAGCTAGAATCTTGATCGTTGCATCGGTCGGGCGCACGCGCGTGTCAATGCGGGTTGTGCTGCCGAGATCAATACCTGCTTCATCATTAAGAATGTCGCCGGGCAATGAGATGAACACCGGTCCTGTCGGGGGCGTCATGGCAACCTTGGCGGCGCGGCGCACGATCATGGGCAGGTCTTCGAGGCGATGCACCTCGACGGCCCATTTCACCATCGGCTCGGCGATCGGGATCAGCGGGTCATAGAGCAACGGCTCTGTCAGGCCGTGCCCGATTTCCTGCTGGCCGGCAGTCACGATCATTGGCGTGCCGGTGAACTTGGCGTTGAACAACGAGCCCATTGCGTTACCAAGCCCCGGCGCGACATGTACGTTGCATGCAACCAGTTGGCCGGATGCCCGGGAAAAGCCGTCTGCCATGGCAACGACCAGTGCTTCCTGCAGGCCGAGCACGTAGTTCATGTCTGGGTGGTCTTTGAGCGCATCCATCACCGGCAGCTCCGTGGTGCCGGGGTTGCCGAATAGGTGGGTTACGCCTTCGTCTTTGAGCAACGCCAGAAATGCTGATCGGCCAGTAATGCGGTTTGCCACGCGTGTCTCCTCGGTGACCCATACGGTTCCGGCCTGCAAAGCGGAAGATGCCAGAGCACGAGTCGATTAAGTGCTGGTTCGCGCAAGCCTAGGCTGAGCTATAAAGGCCGGTCAACGCTGGATTGACCGGCCGATAGAGCCATCACATGCTTGCGGGCTGGGCTTGAGAGTTGAGTTCTGTGAGCTGGAGGCGTTTGAGCCTGGCCTTACCGCGAAGCAACGGTGCCGCAATGTAAGCCGCGTGTGCTTCGATTGCCGCCCGGCATGTAGGATTTTCGCAAAGGACGTCGGCTTCGCAGGTATGGCGCAGCGCAGGCTCGATCGCCGCCAAGCATCTGGTACTCTTCGCGCAGTGCATAGCGTGGGCTGTCGTTGACCGCGACAGGGAACAATTCCGTGCGGCGTAGCAGGCGTCCACCGCACAATGCGATCGAATCTTCGCTGACCCAGTTGCCTTGTTCCGTTTTCACAAATTCAATCTCGCGCAAGCCAAGGGATGCGACGCAACCGGCTCCAGCTTCACTGGTTATGGCGAGCCGGTGTACGGCTACGGCACACGCGACGCGCCGGTTCGATCTCTCGATGGGATTGCATTTTGCGGTTACGATTTCGACCTGGTCTCCAGAGCCAAATTTGAGGTTGGGCAGGTGTTTCGGTGCTTCGCTGATCGCGCCCGGTTGTAATCGGGTGAGGTTCGCGACTGGCAATGACGTTGCGATATTGGCGGTGGTTGTTTTTGGCGTCGCGGTTGCTGTTACGGAAGCGACTGAGGCGACGGCGGCCGTTGGCACGACAGTGTTGCGACGTCGAGTGGCGACGCGCCTGGTTTTCTTGCGGCTGCGATATGTTGCGCGCTTGCGGCGGCTGGTTGATTTCTTGGGCGCGCTGTTGCTGCCGAACATCTGGCAGGCAAGGTCGTTTGACGCGCATTGAGCGCTGGCACTTTGCGGCGCGAAGCTAAAAATGGCTACAGCAAGCGCGCAGGCGCCTAAGCGAATGGTCATATGTTAATCCCCCTGTGAACCTGCTGCAATATTCGCAAGGCTTCCGCAAGCGTGGACGGAGCGTTGGGGTGTCGATGGGGGCGGTTCGCTCGGGGATTGAGTCTTTTCAGTGACGGATGTGGTGGGTTTTCCCCGAGTGTGCCCGATTTGGTGTTGCGCTGGTCAGTCGGCTTTTTGGGTCACGCTTTGAGCTGTTACCATCGGAATCACCTTGCCTGACGGGAATGTCAGGGAGACGTGGGTGCCGACACCGCGGGCCGAGGTGATCTCGAATTTGGCTGACATCGCGTCTGCCAATCGGCGCACCAGTGAGAAGCCGATGCCGCGCCGTGGAGGGAGGCCTCCTCCTCCGTGGGAGGTGGTTGTGTCGAGCGGGCGGCTCTGATCATCGTCTGCAATTAGCACGCTGGCATCAATGACGGTCATCCCGACGCCTGTATCGCGCACTGACACCCGAATTCCTGCCTCTGCTGTCACAATTACTTCTATGGTAATCGTGCCGCCTTCGGGTGTAAATTTGATGGCGTTGGTCAGCAGGTTGAGTAGGATCTGAGTCAGTCCGGGCCCATTGGCGATGAGGTGCGGCAGGTCACTCGGTAGGACCTGGCGGAGCGTGACCTTCGCCTCGTGGGCTGACTGGTGGACCGTGCGGAGGCATTTTTGGATCAGCTCAGCTAGGTCTAGTTCTGCAAAGCTGCTCAGCAAATCGGTGCCGGGTGCATTCTGCTCGAGAGAGCTTGCGACAATGCCGAGTGACAGGCGGGCACTGTCGCCAATATCCCGGGCGTATTCGCGGTATCTTGGATCTCCAACCGGGCCGAATTGTTCTGTTTCAATCATCTCCGCAAGTGCAATGATCGCGCCGATCGGTGTGCGCAATTCATGTGCCATAGAGGGCATCATGGTTTGTATATCGAAGCTGTCGTTTGTTGTTAGTGCCGGTTGATCGTTGGAATGATCTCCAGCCGGACGTCTAGTGGGGGCTTCTGGTTCGGGTTCGATGCATGATAGGCCGTCTTCGAAAACAACGAGGGCTGCATCAGCATCAGTTAACGGTCGGAAAGAGCAACGCAAACTCTGGGCGCCCGCCCACGTCCAGAATACCAGGGCTGTCGTCTGTTGTTGATCGATGTTGTTGTGGTGCCTTTGTGCCAAGTGCTTCAGTGCCGGCATAGCCGGGTCCAGCGGGATCGGTAGATCGACCGAACCGCGCAGGCCCCACAGCCGCATTGCGGCCGCGTTGGCCTCACGGATTTCCGGGCGAGCGATGTCGATAACCATGGCTGGCTGCGACAAATTTTCGATCGACGTCATTTCGGGCATATCGGTTCGCTTGGCGACACACCCGTTCAAGGGAGCGGATGGCGCAGAGGGGGGGGCTGGAAGGGGCAAGCCTGACAACTACTTAGCTGGCAAGACTACGCGAGTTCATTAGCTCGCGACAATGTTCAGTTTGATGATTTCTTAAGTATCACGAGGTCGAAAATGGCCTCAAGTTCGGTTGGTTCTCGTGGCGTGTCAGATATCCGGCGTGTTATGGACCTGTAACGAAACCTGAGATCTGATCTTGCAGACTGTGGCGCAATCGTCTAAATCACACCCTCGCGGAATTTTCGAGTGAAAACCACACTTACTCAGCCAGATATAATGGCAGGACTGGTTGGTACGGTACTCTGCGACGCTGACGGCGCGTCGATTTCGATCTGACGCCGTCATATATGCCGCCTTAGCTCAGTTGGTTAGAGCGCTAGATTGTGGATCTAGAGGTCCCTGGTTCGAGACCAGGAGGTGGTACCATTAAAATCAATGACTTAGAGAATTGTTGCATTTCCAAAAATTGATCTGTTACGCACTGGTTACACACCAGACATTCGGTCAATGACTTGACGACAAGGCGCAGAATCGCAGACGCCTTTTCACATGAACAACTCACCATCAGACGACCCGCGCAACATGCTTCCTCAACACGTTGACTATGAATTCGTGGCAAAGAGGTTCTGCGTTCATCGTCGAACAATTGAGCGCAGAGTTCGGGCTGGCACGTTTCCGAAGCCAATAGCAATAAGTCCCAACCGGGTTGGTTGGGAGCTGAATGTGGTTCTGGACTCATGCCTCTCTGCTTTAATCCGGTTCAATATGAAACGCCTTCGAAGTTTCGGCATTCGTATGTATCATCAATGAGTTGTCGCATCGTCAGTGGTGGCTGTGTGAGCATGTTTTCGAGGGAGCGGGCGACAAGGCGACCGAC
>CAJQQK010000123.1 GCA_905480435.1 uncultured Hyphomicrobiaceae bacterium
CCTCGTGTTTCCACCGTGATCATCCCTCTGGCCCCTGAGAAATACGCACGCACCAGGGGCTATCTTCAGACCAATAGGGGGGGGTCAAATTTGCACGCCGATCACCCCTCCATAGGGGTCAATTTTGCATGCCTGTTCACAAATCCGTCTTGGCCGCTCCCGCGCGTGCGCGCGACGGGCGCCGCAATGTTGTTGCCAGGCGGTGTTGCGGTCTTTGCGATTGTGGCGACACTGACGGGCTTGGCTGCATACCAGCTCGTCAGAGCCAATGGGAATAAGCAAGCTATGCCGATGCCGGCAGCTATGAGTCCGTAGGCAAATCGCGTCCAAAAGCTCGCAATTACCGCCATTGCGGCAATAGCAAGCCAGTGCGCGGTGAACTGAGCCAGTAAGTCAAAAACCGCTGACAGCATGCCCAGATAGCCAAGCAGACAGGCTGCCAACGCCCCAACTGCAACGAGCAAGGGGAGCACTGACCTGGACAACGCATTGACTAATAGAGCGGACATCAACAGCAACTGGACATTTGAATTATCGACGCCCGTGCGCCGACTGAGCATCCAACAACGCCCTAAATCCGTTTAGATTCCGTCAACTAAACGCTTTTTGGCGGACGGTTGTTCGGCTTTTGTCCGGCATGGCAAACGGCTCAGATACCGGCGATGATGTACTTTTGCCGAGGGCTGCGCATTTTGGAGCCCTGTCTACCTGTCCAGTACATTGATTCAAACAAAAAAAGCGCCGCTGATTTTTCCAGCGACGCCATAATTTGCAGTGCTTACTGGGGCCTCCCCGCGAGAATCTGGGATGCGCCTGACTGATTATCCGATGAATCGTCGACTAACTGTTGTCGCCGAAAACACTCCGAGACCATGCCCGACCGCTGGACTGGGAGCTACCGCCAGATGATATGGCCTGGGTGCTGTAACGCTTCCACGTTGAGACGACCTTGGTGCCGATTTTTACACGATTATAGAGTTGTACGACATGATCGTTGTGCATGCGGATACAGCCCTTTGATACGTTCTTGCCGATTGTCCAGGGCGCATCAGTACCATGAATGCGGTAGAGCGTGCTGCCGAGATAGAGCGCACGAATTCCAAGCGGATTTCTTGGATGACCACCTGGCACGACACCCGGCAGTTTTGGATTTTCCCGGCGCATCATTGGTGTCGGCGTCCAGGTTGGATTGACTCGTTTCTGGCTGACACGCAACGTGCCCTGCCACCGACTTTGTGGACGCGGCACAGCGATTGGATAACTGACGGCCTTGCCACGCGCAATGATGTGATAGAGTCGGCGGTCACCAAAGCTGACGATAATCTGTCCCGGTGCAAACTTCTTGCTGAACTCAACCGTGTAGTAATCTGATGTTGAGTTTGCTCCGCCCCAAAACTGGGCATTGGCATCGCGCGGCGCCGCGACCCCAAATGCGACGACGGTCGCCGCGATCGCCGAGTAAAATGTCAGACGCTTCATGTTGTTCTCCGGTCGCAGCACGGGCCGTGCCGCATCTCGCTTGTCAGTTTCCACGAACCGCAGTCCCCTCCCCGGGGTATGCACCTCGCGCTCTAGCTGCCCAATGCGACAGCTGTCGATTTCGGGCTTCAAGCCTCGCAGAGCGTCCCACACTCCAAAATATTTGGACGCCACGTGTATTGGGCTGCTCGTTGCAGGCGAGGCCGTCAGCCGGTATAGGCAGCACTCATTCCACAATCGATTGTTCCCGTCGCGGCCAATTCGGCGTTCGAGTGGCCTAATCAGCGCGATGTGGCCTCAGCGCGACAGTTTTGCCACTGAACCGGTAAACACCGTGAACTGAGCTCTAAACTCAGCCTCCCCCCGGACTCACGAACGCGTGATTAAATCAAGCACCTGGGCCGGCATTGCGAGATCGAGCGCGGCTCGAGTACGAATCATATTGGCAGCAAACATGATGCGGTCGTTCTCTCGGCGAATGAGTTGGTGCTAAGAGAATTTCAGCTCTTGATAGCCGTCTGCTGCCACCTCATTGCACTTAGCGCGATATTCCGGCGCGGTGCCGCTGTAGCGCACGATCGTCCGGGTCTGTTTGCCTTCGACGTTCATGTTGATGCCGGTCATCCAAGAATCGACTTCGTTGACGAGCAGGCCCTCGCCCTTCATGTGCACGAAGGCATTCCAGTCGGCGACGGCCTCTGCGCTTGCCTCAGCAACGGCCAACTTGCGCTCTTCCATATAACCGATCAGCCCCCGCACCCACTCGACGTTGAATTCGATGCTGCGCGGGTTATTGCCCAAGGCAGCATGGGGTCCCATGATCATGAACATGTTCGGGAAGCCATCAACCATGAGGCCAAGGAATGTCTTGGGGCCGCCGGTCCACCGTTCCTTGAGGCGCTGTCCGCCCGTACCTCGAAAATCGATCCGGTCGAACGTACCTGTGACGGCGTCGAAGCCGGTCGCGTAAATGATGACATCGAACTCATAGTCTTGCTCGCTGGTTCGGATGCCGGTTTCGGTGATGCGCTCAATTGGGTGCTCAAGCATGCTGACGAGCTTGACGTTCGGCTTGTTGTACACTTCGTAGTAATGCGTTTCCTGCGGCACACGGCGAGTGCCGAAACCATGATCTTTGGGAATCAGCATCTCTGCTGTTTCCGGGTCTTTGACGCGCTTCCGGATCTTGTCTGCGACGAATTCCGACATTAGACGGTTCGCTTCGCGGTCGGTCAGCATATCGCGAAAATTGCCCTGCCAGATACCGAAACCCTGGCCGGCGTAGCGCCCTTCCCAGAATTCCATCCTCTCTTCTTCGGTGACTTCGAACGTGCCGCGCGGGTCGATGGTGTGAACGAAACATGCAGCGGTCTGCTGGCAGAGCGTGAACATCTCGGGGTAACCGGCGCGGATTTCCTCCATCTCTTCTTTTGGGATCGGCCGGTTATGGAGCGGCGTGCACCAGTTCGGGCGACGCTGAAAGACGGTGAGATGTTCCGCGGTTTTCGATATCTCCTGAATGGCCTGGACGCCGCTTGCACCAGTTCCGACTACCGCAACGCGTTTGCCAGAAAAATCGAGACCTTCTTTGGGCCACAGCCCGGTGTGGCACCATTGGCCCTTGAAATCTTCGATGCCCTCGAAGCGTGGCATGGTTGGCGCGGAAAGCAGCCCGATCGCGGCCACCAGATAGCGCGTACGATACCTGGTACCGTCAGCCAGTGTGATATCCCAGCAGTTCGCATCTTCATTGAAATGAGACGAGGCGACGCGGGCGGAAAACTGAATATCGCTGCGCAGATCGAACTTGTCGGCAACGAAGTTGCAATAGCGCTCAATCTCCGGCTGGCCAGAGAAACACTCCTGCCAGTCCCATTCGTCGAGCACTTCCTGCGAGAACGAATAGCCGTAGGAATAACTCTCTGAGTCAAAGCGGGCACCCGGATAGCGGTTCCAATACCAGGTGCCGCCAACACCCGTGCCGGCCTCCAGGACGCGCACCTTCAGGCCCAGTTCCCGCAACCGGTACAGCTGGTACATGCCCGACATGCCGGCACCGATCACGATTGCATCGAAATCCAGATCCGAGGTTTCACTGCTGCGCGTTTCCGCATTGTCTACTAACGTCATCTTACTGCGCCACCTTCTAGAAAAATGCCGTAACCATTGACTTTTAGTCTAGCAAATTTGCGTAAGCTCCGCGAACGCATCAGCGATATATTGAACAGGTCGCGGCTTCGCTGAACGGATATGCTTAGAGCCGGCCTAAGCGGAAACAGCCAATTTCGCTGACATATCGCGCGCCAACACAGCCTGATCACGGGCCATGTCGCTGCATAAACCTGTGTAACCTGCCGGATCCAGCATCGCCTCGATCGCATCTGGCGAGAGTTCGTTGGTCAAAGCGGGCGTTTTCGCCAGCGCGTCGGTGAACGAAACCTTGCCGGCCAGGACTTCTTCGATGGCGTCGTAAATCACGTCATGCGCTTCCTGACGGCCAAGCGCCTTGCCGAGCTCCATCATGATCGCTTCGGATAGGATCATGCCGCCGGTCAGATCGAGGTTTTCGCGCATGCGCTCCGGGAACAGTTCCAGACCAGCTGCGATGGCATTGAGGCGACCGAGGCAATCACCCATGTGGATGCAGGCCGGGCCGAGCGCTGCCCGCATCATGACGGTCGTCATGCGATTGGCTTCGTGTTCCGTCATCATGGCATCCAGCGCCAGCGGCACCAACGCACGCACTTGGGCTGCCCCCGCCATGAGATCCTGGCACAGGATCGGGTTGCGCTTTTGCGGCATCGTCGAGGAGCCAACGGTGCCGGGTGGTACAGGCTCGCTTGCTTCGGCGAACTCTTGCTTCATCAGCGTGTAAATCTCGTTGCCGATCTTTCCGGCAGTGCCTGCCATAAGTCCGAGTGTCGTCACGTATTCAGCTTCACGGTCACGATGCGTGCGCGAGGGGACAGGTGTCAGATTGAGATCCAGAATGCGCGCGAGACCGGCCTGCATGGCCGGGCCCTCGACGCCAAATGAGGCGTAGGTGCCGGCAGCGCCGCCCAAGAGGGCGACGAAGACGCGGTCTTCTAGTCCTTTGAGGCGTTCGACATGACGGAGCAGTTCGTCGATCCAGGTGGCAACTTTGTAGCCGAATGTAATCGGGACGGCGTGCTGGCCATGGGTACGGCCTGGCATCGGCATGTCGGCGCTCTTTTCGGCAATGCCCGCGAGCGCACCAAGCAATTCGCCGAGTTGGCCCAGCATGATTTTGTGCGCCTGACGGAGCAGCATGTTGTCGCCGGTTTCGAGGATATTCTGCGTGGTCGCGCCCCAGTGGACATAGCCGCCAGCTTCATCTCCGGCCACGCGCGCCAACTCCCAGACGAGCGGTACAAGAGGATGGCCGGTTTTGGCGAGACCATCGCGGATGGCCTGCTCATCGAGCAGTTCGAGTCGCGCGCATTCGGATATCCGTTCAGCCGCACTTACTGGCACGATACCGAGTTCGGCCTGCGCTTTGGCGAGTGCCGCCTCGACGTCGAGCCAGGATTGCCAGCGTACGGCCTCGGAAAAGAGTGGGCGTAGTCCTGGATCTTTGAAACGTGCAGATGATGGCTGGAGGCTCATGTTCAGCGGCCCTGGTAACGGAGTGCGGTTGTTATTTCAAAGCTAAAGCACGTTGCGTTTAATCGGAACCACAAATCGCCCGAAGAGTGGGCGTTTTATGGCACATTGTGAATTCGTTAAAACGCGACATGCGGTAGTCGGTACGTGCGGATTGGCAAGGGCCCAGGCTGGGTGTTCGTGTAGGTGATGGGCGGTTGGCCGGCTGGTTTCCCGGCGCACGACACACTTTCGCGCTTCGCGCGGCACCACACACTTTCGCGCTTCGCGCGGGGGGCCGCCGAAGGTGTGGTTTGGATCAGGGGTACGGGGCGATCAGCGTCCGCGTACTAATTGTATTTTTTTAGCGGCCGATGACCGCCCCGTGCAGGATTTTTCGCAGAACCGCCCAGCATTAAAGTACGGCTGCCTGGGATTTTCACCCAGGTGCGAGCGGGGGGCGTCACTGTTAACGCGGACGTGCGTCGTCCGCGCGCAACCTGCACCCCGCCCCCGTTCATGGTCGCCACCGGTGAGCGGCCCCTTAGCGGGCGGGATGAGAAGAGTGTAAAGGAGGAATTTGCCCCGAGGATAAGTCTGAGTGGTGACGGTGACACACAGCGAAGTGTCACCGCGGTGCTTGTCACATTGCCATCCGGTTCAGGTATTCAGTAATAATCCTAAAGCACATCGCGTTTAATCGGAGCCATAAATCGCCCGAAGGTTGGGCGTTTTATGGCGCATTGTGAATCCTTTAATACGCGACATGCTGTAAGCACTTGCAACGTATAGTCTTTGGCTATCCAGCAAAGAACCGAAACCCGGTTTCATCTCCAATGAGCCGCGTGCCCGGAATCGCACACTTCGTGCGATATCCGGGGCCTTTCACCATCTTGGTTTGCGAGGCCGTACTGCACATGCCGGCCGCCGCTTGGCCGGGAGTGCAAGACGATATGTGGTGGCTTGCCGATTTGAACCGGACAGTCATGTGACAAGCGCGAGGTGACATCTTCGGGTTACGCGATACAGCGCGACCTATCCCAGCCGAACAGCATGGAAGAGGCCCAAGGGTGACAACAGTGACGCTGTCGAACTAAGCAGCTGCCGAATTTTCTGGTAGGGCGATGCTTTCGTTTAGGAGACGAGCGCGCTCAGTGCTTGAGACAACCTTTGCGGTTGCCATCTGGGTGGCAACACGCATTGCTTCGCGTGTTGCGCCGAGGTTGGCGATGCCTTGGCCGGCGATGTCATATGCGGTGCCGTGGGCTGGGGTACAAACCGGGAAATCGTAGCCGCCAATTAACGTGACGCCCAATTCGAAGCCCATCAGCTTCATCGCGATCTGACCCTGGTCGTGGTACATCGTCTGGACGACGTCGTAGTCGCCGCGCTTGGCGCGCAGGAACACGGTGTCGGATGGGAACGGGCCATCGCAGATAATGCCTTCGGCACGAGCTGCCTCGACGGCGGGCACAATCTCATTGTCGTCTTCGTGACCAAAATTGCCGCCATCACCGGCATGCGGATTGAGCGCTGCAACCGCGATGCGAGGCTTATCGAACCCGACCTTCTTCATGCTGGCATTGGTCAGCCGGATGCCGCCAAGTACTGCCTCCTTGGTGATCAATGCAGCAACGCCTGATAGCGGCACGTGGCTGGTGACGCGGGCATTCCAGAGGTTTGGCAGGATGTTGAATTCGCGCCCACCGGTGGTCGCGCCGGTTTCCTGACTGATGATCTCGATCTCGTCGACATATGGCGGATAGGCCAGCCGCATGGCGTGCTTGTTGAACGGTGTGAACGTTGCCGCGTCAGCTGCGCCCTTGGCGCCCATACGCAGCACGGTGCGGAAATTCGCCATCGCGAAATTGCCGCCAGCGACCGAACTCTGCCCGCGCGTGATGCCGGCCTGGTCGAGATGACCAAGATCCGCAACGACAGCGCCCTTTGAGAGGTCAAGATCCGTGTCGCCGGGCTTCCATGCCGGCAAATCAAGCGTCACGCCGGCAATCTGCGCGCCCTCAGCCAGAGCACGGCTGTCACCGATGACAATGTAATCGGCAAAACCGCGTGCTTCGTCGTCGGCAAGCAGTTTGGCTGCAAGTTCGAGGCTGACGCCGGACGGGTCGCCCATGGCAAGAGCAAGGGTCGGGCGAGCGGGATTCGACATAGGCGGCCTCGTCTGGAAAATGCTGCTTGGATTCGACTGCCGTGATTATTGCATGATTGGCCGCTCCATCCAATCCGGGCGTTATGCATTCTTGCGCTCACGGCCGTTTCCTCGCTTCGCTCGGGACCTCCGCGGGGGCGGCGCAACGCACCGGGTCGCGTGCGCTCCCTTTGCGTGCTTCCAACTGAGTCAGACTGGCTCTAATAGTCGACATGCATCAGATAGAGGCCGGTCGGTGGAGCGACAGGGGCGCAACGCGTTCTATCACGGGCTGCCAAGGCCTTCTCAAGATCATCAGCTGTCCACTTGCCAGCCCCAACCGTTTTCAGAGCACCTGCCATCGAACGCACCTGGTTGTGCAGGAATGAGCGGGCACTGGCTTCGATCCATACCTCATCGCCGTGTGCGAACACATCCAACCGATCGAGTGTCTTTACAGGCGACTTGGCTTGGCAATAGGTCGCGCGAAACGTTGTGAAATCGTGGTGGCCAATAAGAATCTTGGCCGCTTCTGCCATGACGTCAACATCGAGCGGCACTGGCACCCACCACACGCGAGCAGCTTCCAGCGCAGCACGCGGTCTGCGGGGCAGGATACGGTAGCAGTAGTGCCTGGCGGTTGCCGAAAAGCGGGCATCAAAATCATCGTCGACCGCGACGCAGTCCAAGATGGCGATCGGCCATGGCTTCAAATGAAAATTGAGTGCGTCTCGGACCTTACCGGCCTGCCAGTCGCGGGTGAGATCAATGTGCGCGATCTGGGCGCAGGCGTGCACGCCGGAATCCGTGCGCCCGGCACCACGCACGACGACCTCTTCGCCAGCAAATCGCCCAACTGCGGCGGTGATTTCGCCTTGCACGGTGCGCCCGTCAGGCTGTATCTGCCAGCCGATAAACGGGGCACCGTCATATTCTATCGTGAGCTTATAGCGAGGCATGGCAACTGGTGTAGAGCATCAAGCCTTAAGTTGGAATCAATTCTGTTCCCAACTTAAGGATCCGAGCTCAATTACCGTTGCGGCCGCCCGTGTTGGAATGGTGGCGGCCGTCGTGGACGTGACGCGTCTTTTTGAAGCTGAGGTTGACCGCTGTTTTGTTCGGATTGATGATCACATGCGTCGTACGTGGCAGAGGACGAAAGACCCGGACGCCTGATTCAATCGTCACTGTTGCACCGTAGAAGCCGCGCGGCTCGATGCGGGTCGTCGTTGCATCGCCAGCAACGGCACCGCCTATAATGGCAAAGCCTGCGGCCAAGGCCACGACCAATCCAGTTACAACGCGATACATGATCATCTCCATAAATATAGCGACAGATGACCCAATCATAACGGGGTGCGGCCAGCACCGATCAACGTTTCGGTAATGTTGATTAATCAGCGGGAACGGCTGAGATGACCATGCCGGGCTCGATATTGAAGCCGCGCAGGAAATCCTCCAGCGCCATCGCCTTCTTGCCGGCGCGTTGCAGATGCGTGCAACGTATGGCGCCGCTGGCGCAGGCGATGGCCATTCGCTGATCCAGTATGGTGCCTGGTGCAGCCGACTTTGTCGCACCGTCTGCGAGCAGTTCACTGCGCAGCACTTTGACACGCTCACGGCGGCCATCAATCTCGACTTCGAACCACCCCCCCGGAAACGGCGACAGCCCGCGGATATGATTGTGGACATCAACTGCTGGCTGCGAAAACTCGATACGGGATTCCTGCTTGGTGATTTTATGCGCGTAAACCACACCTGCTTCGGGTTGCAGCGTTTGTGTCAGACTGCCCCGCTCCAATGCTGCCAAGGCGCGGACCATGACATCAGCGCCTTGTCGGGCGAGATGATCGTGCAGCTCGCCGGCTGTGACATCCGACCCGATCGGCACGAGATCGCCAACGCAGATCGGACCGGTATCCAAGCCCTCTTCCATCTGCATGACCATCACTGCGGTTTCGGTATCGCCAGCCATGATCGCCCGCTGGATTGGTGCAGCCCCGCGCCAACGCGGCAACTTCGAAGCATGCATGTTCAGGCAGCCGTATTGCGGTGCATCGAGAATACGTTTTGGCAGCAGCAAGCCATAGGCAATGACAACCGCGACGTCAGCTTGCAGCGCTTCGAACGCCTCGGCGACGTCATCCGACTTCAGCGATACCGGCGTTCGCACCTCGATGCCACAGGCTTCGGCGTGAACATGGACAGGCGATTTACGTTCTGCCATACCGCGACCGGCCGGGCGCGGTGGCTGCGCGTAGACCGCAACGACTTCGTGTCCAGCACCGATAACCTCTGACAGGGCCGGCACCGAGAAATCCGGCGTGCCCATAAATACGATCCTCAATGTGCGTCCTTAATCTCTTAGAACTTAAGCTAGACGGGCCAACTTTTTCAGGCGGCGCACGATCATGTCTCGACGCAGGGACGAGAGAAAATCGATGATCAGCTTGCCGTCGAGGTGATCCACCTCGTGTTGGATGACCGTTGCCAGAAAGCCCTCGGCGTTGAGTTCCTGCTGCGCGCCATCGCGATCGAGGTAGCGCACCGTAATCGTATCCGGACGCTCGATCTCGACGCGCACGTCAGGCAATGACAGGCAGCCTTCTTCGTAACTTCGCAACGCATCACCGCGTGAGACAATCTCTGGATTGATCAAGCACAACGGATTGCGCACCTCTTCCTGGTCATCATCGTCCTCGTCATCTCTGCCATTACCGGCATCAACAACGATGAAACGCTTGGCGATGTTAACCTGGTTGGCGGCAAGACCGACGCCCGGTGCGTCGTACATCGTCTCAAGCATATCATCGAGCGTTCGGCGCAGTTCATCGTCGACCCGCTCGATGAGCGTCGACTTCTGGCGCAGAACCGGGTCAGGCAACGTGATTATTGGTAGCAAGGACATAGGTTTCTCAAGATCGACGAAGATGGGCCAGCAAGTGGCCGCTCATGCAGGAGATATAGGTACTTTCTGGAGGTATAGGTAATTTGATCGTCGATTTAAAGGGCGACGCCGCGCTCACGCCCGGTTGACGTCGGATTTGCCGCGTCCGAGCGGCGCAAGGCTTGGCGCGCAATGATGTAGAGGATCTTCGCTCCAGCGAGCACCGTGCCGCGAATTGTGCCGGAAACCTTGGACGTTCCGATGCGGCGACGGTAGCTGACGGGCACTTCGGCAACCCGCAAACCCTCTTCTAGCGCGCGGATCTGCATCTCGACGGTCCAGCCAAAATTGCGATCGGCCATGCCAAGCGCGTCGAGTTTTGATCGCTCGATTGCCCGGAACGGCCCGAGGTCCGTATAACGTCCGCCCCAGATGAGCCGTATCAGAGTTGTCGCCAACCAGTTGCCAAAGCGTTGCTGTGGCATCAAAGACCCTGCCTCACGCACGCCGGTGACGCGCGAACCGATCACGATGTCCGCTGCATCTGTGGCGATGGGATCAACGAGATGCGCCATTTCTTCGGGATAGTCGCTGTAGTCGCCATCGAGAAATACGATGATGTCAGCTGCTTCGACAGCGGCAATGCCGGCAAGACAGGCCGCGCCATAACCGGGCTCCGGTTCAGATATGACAGTTGCGCCGGCAGCCTTGGCGACCGTTGCGGTTGCGTCGATTGATCCATTGTCGGCGACGACGATCTGATCGACCCAGGCCGGTATGTCGCCGACGACTTTACCGATGGCGTCGGCTTCGTTCTGGGCCGGAATGACAACCGCTACGCGTTTACTGTTTCGCATTCAGATTTGACACTCTTTGCCTGCACCCAAGTCCACTGCCAATGGCTGGCGCCAGGCTCGCCATGCGTCACATAGCAAAAATGCCCAGATCGGCAGCCACTCAAGCCAGACCAGCCATGGATTGAATCTATCATGATCGCCAATGCCGATGAGATAGAAGGATACGTAGTATAATGGCAGGAACACGGTGATGCCGACATGCACACCAAGCGGCACAAGTGGCGCGAAGATCAGCAGCCAACATGCATACCAGGGGAATTGGGCCGGACTCAACAGGAAGAGCGCGAGCACAATCAGACCGGCACGCTGGACGATGGTGTTCGGCTCGTCGCGATCATCACGAACCAACCAAATTGCGAAGCCAGCAACGGTCGCAGCCGCTGCCAGACGGACAATCATACCCGGCGTTTCGCGCGCCACATCAAAGCTGCTTGCGAGCAACCGCGCGGCGTTTTGCAGCGACTGAAACAGCGCGCTGTTGGTCTGCCAATAAGTTGCATAGGCGACAAATCCTGAGTCTGATCCGAGTCCGCCAAGCCACGGTGGCAGGGCCCAAGCTACGGCCATAAGCGCCAGCAATGAGAGAGCGGCCAAGAGACGCTTTGGCTTGGCCAGCAGTGGTCTCAAGATCAGGGGGAGCAGCATCACGGGCCATAACTTGGCGCCGATAGCCAAGCCAATTGAAACGCTGGCCAGAACCGGACGACGTTGAACAAGCAGCAACAACGCGCCGAGCACGAATGGCAGCACAATCGCTTCCATGTGGCCTGAGTTCATGAGCTCTTTGATGACGAGCGGGTTAAGCCAGTAGAGCGCGGCCCATAGTTGCGATCGACCGAGCCTGCCAAGCAGAAGCAGGATCAACGCGACGCTGAGGCACTCACCGAGCAGACAGACGAGGCGCCAAGCCCTCAGGCTCCACGGTTCGATCCAATACGCAAGGGCGAAAGCGGCCATGCTGACTGGGGGGTAGATCGTCTTCAATTGGGGATGATTGACGCGCTCCAATACGAGTGCGCCTTGCTTGGCCAGCTGCTGCACACCGGGTGGCGCATCGCTTGCGCGCGCGCGGGCTGGGGCCAAGGCATAGGGGTTGTGACCTTCCGCTGTGACCGCGCCGTCCCACAGGTAGCGATAGAAATCATCTTCCAGCGCTGGCGTTGCCTGGATCATCATCAGGCGCAGGACGAGGCCGGTCAGCAGTACCAAGCAGAGCGCGATGCGTCGACTGGCTGGACCAGAACGCAATGTCCAATGGATCAGCGGAACGATCAGCGCATAAACCAGACCGGCTGCGAACAAGCCGCCAGCAAGCCACAAGGCCGGTATGTCTTTGAGACGGCGATGCCAGGCGAATTGCTCTCCGAAGAGGAGCAATGCGATCGCGAACCCGGCGAGCGCGACACAGATTGCGAGCCACGCGGCGATCAGCGCTGCAGAAGGTGCTGGCATGCATCTGAGAGACGACGAGGACGATGTCATTTCAACCGACATAATCGCCTCGCGACATCGCGTGGCTCAATAGCCGACTTTGGGGTCGACGATGTTCTCGAGTAGCTTGCCGGTTTCAAGACGTTCGATCTGCCGCAGGAAATAGCGTGCGATACTTTCGTCAGCGCTTTCAGCTGCGTTGTGTGGCGTGATCACCAGCCGCTCGTTCGCCCAAAGTGGGCTGTCGGCTGACAGTGGCTCGGTTTCAAAGACATCAAGGCTGGCAGCATAGAGACTGCCTCCTTCCAGCGCAGCAAGGATATCCGTCTCAACTTGCAGTCCGCCGCGGCCGGCATTGATCAAGAC
The DNA here is from genome assembly GCA_905480435.1 of uncultured Hyphomicrobiaceae bacterium. Taxonomy (GTDB): domain Bacteria; phylum Pseudomonadota; class Alphaproteobacteria; order Rhizobiales; family Hyphomicrobiaceae; genus CAJQQK01. The sequence continues at coordinate 12,773 of CAJQQK010000123.1, forward strand.
CGGGCCGGGTAGCCGTGGTTGGCGGCCACTGGTTGACAGCTTTGCGAACAGATCGCGATTGAGAATGCCTTTGGTAGCTGGCGTGAACGGTAGCAAGACAACGAGCACATCTGTTTGATTGAGAAACGGCTCCAAGTCCGCATCGCCAGCGAAACAGTTGACGCCGTCAATTGATTTCTCGCTGCGACTCCAACCGTTTATCTGGTAGCCGAACCCGCCAAGCGCCGTTGCGCATGCCTGCCCAAGCACGCCGATGCCCATGATACCGACACGCACTTCGCTCGGTAGTGGCTCTGCGAGGAAATTCCATTCGCGCGTGCGCTGCTGCGCCTGAATTTCGGTCATCCGTCGCACATGAAAGAGCGTTTGCAGGACGACGTACTGCACCATGCGAGTTGTCAGATCCGGATCGACATAGCGTACGATCGGAACATCGGGAAGGTTGGGATCGTTGAACAAGTGATCAACACCGGCGCCCACTGAGACGATCAACTCGAGGTTTTCGAACTTCTTGAGTGCCCCCTCGTCAGCCTTCCAGGCGAGTGCGTATTTGATCTCGCTCGGATTGCCGATGTCTGGGAATGCCCTTACATCGCGATCCGGCGCAACGTCTTTGGTCGCGTGATAGAAGTTATCCAGGCGGTCGCTGCCGATGATCAATAGTGCCATGTCAAATCTCAGTGTTGTGCGTTACGCGCGCCGGCCAATTCCGGCGTTGTGGTTGATCACGTTTCGGCGTCAACCAGCTCGCGGGTTTCAAGATTAAAGGCAGCCGCCAGCAGCGCCTTGGTGTATTCAGTTTCGGGCGCCGTGAAAATCTTCTCGGCGGAACCCTCTTCAACGACTTTGCCCTGGCGCATCACAATGACATGATTGGAGAGCGCACGGACCACGCGAAGGTCATGGCTGATAAACAAATATGACAGGTTCTTTTCGCGTTGCAGATCGCGCAGCAAGTCAACGATCTGCGCCTGTACACTCATGTCGAGTGCACTGGTTGGCTCGTCCATCATGATAAATTTTGGGCCAAGCACCATGGCGCGTGCCACCGCGATGCGCTGGCGTTGGCCGCCAGAGAATTCGTGCGGGTAGCGATCCTGCATATCACCTTCGAGGCCGACATCCTGCAGCGCCCGGTCAACGCGTGCCCGGCGCTCGTCGTAGGAGAGGCCGGGTTCCTGGATGGTCAGGCCTTCCTCGATGATCTGGCCGACCGAGAGCCGTGGGCTCAGCGAACCGTAAGGATCTTGAAACACGATCTGCAGATCGCGACGCAGTGGGCGCATTTGCTTGGAATTGAATTTTTCGATGTTCTGGCCCATGAACACGACAGGGCCGTCTGACGAGATCAGCCGCAGTAGTGCTAGGCCGAGTGTGGTTTTTCCGGAACCAGATTCACCAACGACGCCGACCGTCTGTCCGGCACGCACCTGCAGTGACACGCCGTCGACGGCCTTGATGTGATCGACCGTTTTGCGCAGCAGGCCGCGCTTCACCGGGAACCAGACTTTCAGGTTGTCCGTCTCCATAATGACCGGTGCTGTGAGGTCTTCCTTCGGTGGCGCGCCTTTTGGTTCTGCTGCGAGCAGGTGCTGCGTGTAGGCATGTTGTGGGCGTTCGAAAATATCTTCGGTTACGCCCTCTTCGACAACTTCGCCGTCGTTCATGACGTAAACGCGTTCTGCCATTTTTCGGACGATGCCAAGATCATGCGTGATCAACAACATCGCCATGCCAAGTTCCTGCTGCAGCTCTTTGAGCAGCTCCAGGATCTGCGCCTGAATGGTGACATCAAGAGCGGTGGTTGGTTCGTCCGCGATCAGCAGTTCCGGCTCGTTTGCCAATGCCATCGCAATCATAACGCGCTGGCGCTGACCGCCCGATAACTGGTGCGGGTAGGAGAGCATGCGCTTTTCCGGATCGCGCAGGCCGACGCGGGTCAACAGCTCAAGCACGCGGCGGCGCTCGGCTGCTTTGTCCATGCCGCGATGGACGCGCAGCACTTCGCCGACTTGTTTGTCGATTGTTTGCAGTGGATTGAGCGACGTCATCGGCTCCTGGAAGATGATCGAAATGCGGGCGCCGCGCATCTGGCGCATATCGCCTTCGTCAAGTTTTAGGAGATCGCGGCCGTGGAAATAGATCTCGCCTGAGGGATGGGATGCTGCTGGATAAGGCAACAAGCGCAGGATGGAGAGCGCGGAAACCGTTTTGCCGGAACCAGACTCGCCGACCAGCGCGACGGTTTCGCCCTTCTTGATGTGGAACGAGACTTTGCGGACGGCATGATTGACGTTGCCCGCTACCGCGAAATCCACCGACAGGTCACGCACGCGGACGAGGTTGTTCTGATGGGGCTCTTCAGATGTCGCTTTTTTCATCGGGGCCGGCCTATTTGAATGTCTTGCGCGGATCGAGTGCGTCACGCACCGCTTCGCCGATGAACACCAGCAGGCTCAACAACAGGGCGATCGAGAAGAAGCCGGCGAGGCCCAGCCACGGGGCCTGCAGGTTGTTCTTGCCCTGACTGAGCAGTTCGCCGAGTGACGGCGAGCCGGGTGGTAAGCCGAGACCAAGGAAGTCGAGCGAGGTCAACGCAGTGATCGCAGCTGTCAGCTGGAATGGCAGGAAAGTTAACGTCGCGACCATAGCGTTCGGCAGCAGATGTTTGAACATGATCGTCGCGTCTGAAACACCAAGCGCACGGGCTGCCGTGATGTATTCGAAGTTACGTCCACGCAGGAATTCGGCGCGTACCACTGAGACCAGCGACGTCCACGAAAACAGCAGCACGATACCGAGCAGTGTCCAGAAGCCCGGCACGAGCACCGATGAAATGATGATCAGGATGTAGAGATATGGCATCGACGACCAGATCTCGATGATGCGTTGCGCGATCAGATCAACCCAACCGCCGAAATAGCCCTGCACGGCGCCGGCGACAATGCCGATCACAGAGGCGAGCACGGTCAGGATCAGGCCAAATAGAATTGAGATCCGCATTCCGTGGAGAACACGGGCTGCGACATCGCGACCCTGATCGTCGGTGCCAAGCCAGTTGCGATTGCCGAACGTCGTGAAACTCGCCATCTTTGCGGCATCGCCCTCGTCACAAAACCCGCCCTTCTCAAGCCAATGAGGTGGTGAGGGGAAACCGAGGCAATCGCCGGTGCTGTTTTTGCGGCGTGGATAGTTGTTGTTGACGGTGTCGTATGAATAGCGGATCGGCGGCCAGATCATCCAGCCGTGTTGTTTGAACTCATCGCGGGCAAACTCTTCGCGATAATCGATTGTTGCCAGGAACCCACCGATTTTGTCTTCTGGGTAATCGTAGAGGAACGGCAACAGGATCTCGCCCTTATAGCTCGCGATGATCGGGCGATCGTTGGCGATGACGTCAGCGAGCATCGCCGATCCGAATACGGCAAGAAAGACCCAAAGGCTCCAATAACCGCGCCGATTGGCTTTGAAGTTATACCAGCGACGCTGATTGATCGGCGTCAGCGTCAGGTAATCGCGCAGGCGCGCGCAGAAGCCTGTTTTGGTCGCAAGCTTACCCGCATGGCTAGCCGGCTGATCTGGATGTGCATCCATGTTCATCGATCAGACCTCCCGGCTTTCAAAGTCGATGCGCGGGTCGACCAGTGTGTAGATGAAGTCGGTAATCAGGTGCACGACGAGGCCGAGTAGCGTGAAGATATAGAGCGTCGCGAACACAACTGGGTAGTCACGTTTGATGACGCTTTCAAAGCCGAGCAGGCCGAGGCCATCGAGCGAGAAGATCACCTCGATCAGGAGTGAGCCTGTAAAGAAAGCCGAGACGAATGCGCCTGGAAAGCCGGCAATGATGATCAGCATGGCGTTGCGGAAGATATGGCCGTACAGCACGCTGTTTTCGGTGAGCCCTTTGGAACGCGCGGTCAGGACATACTGCTTGCGAATTTCATCGATGAATGAGTTTTTGGTCAGGAACGTCAACGTCGTAAAAGCGCCGATAATCATCGCAAAGAGCGGCAGCGTGATGTGCCAGGCCCGATCGAGGATCCACGAGATAAGCGATAGCTGCTCGGCACCATCGGACGACAGCTTGCCGATCGGGAAGATCTGATAGAACGAGCCACCGGCGAAAACGACGAGTAGAAAGACGCCGACCATGAAGCCTGGCAACGCGTAGCCGATAACGAGCGCGCCACTGGTCCAGACGTCAAATCGGGAGCCATCACTCACGGCCTTGCGGATGCCAAGCGGGATCGAAATGAAATAGCTGATGAGCAACATGCACAGCCCGAGTGTCATCGACACCGGCAGCTTGTCCTGGATCAGCTCCAGAATGGGCTTGTGGTCCTGGAAGTAGCTCGTGCCGAAATTGAACGTCAGGTAGTTGTAGACCATCAGGAGGAAGCGTTCGTGTGCCGGCTTATCGAAGCCGAACTGGACTTCAAGCTCCTTGATGAACTCGGGATCGAGGCCCTGCGCGCCGCGATATTTTGACGACGTGTCACCCGCGGCATTGTCCAAGCCACCAGCCTGCCCGCCACTGCCTAAGCCATCTCCGCTGCCACCGCCGACGCTTGACGTTGCACCAGCGGACGTGCCGGACAGCTCCGCGATGACCTGTTCAATCGGGCCGCCCGGCGCAAACTGGATGATGACGAAGTTGATCAGCATAATCCCGAACAGCGTCGGGATAATCAGCAACAGACGTTTCAGAAGGTATGCAGCCATCCGGTTCCGGCGCTCTCTGCTAGGAAATCAACGACATCTCGGCTAACGCGCTCACTACTTCGCGATCTTGGCGGCTTTTTCCTTGTCATACCACCATGTATCGAGAACGCCGCGGGAATACTTCGGCTTGATCTTTGGTCGCGAGAAACGATCCCAGAACGCAAGATTGTGAGCCGCCTTGTTCCAGTGTGGCACCCAATAGTTGCCAGCACGCAGAACGCGATCGAGCGCACGAACCGCCACGTTCACCTCCGTGCGCGACTTGGCCTCCATGACCTTTTCGAGCAACGCGTCGATCACCGGGCTTTTAATGCCAGCCAGATTGCGGCTACCGTTTGAAGCGGCGCTCTCGGAACTGAAATAGTTGTGCAGCTCATTGCCGGGCGTCAGGCTCATAACGAAGCGGCTGGTCGCAATGTCGAAATCGAAAGACTTCACCCGGCGCTGAAGCTGCGGGGCATCCACTGGCCGGATTTTGGCATCGATACCAAGCAGTTGTAGGTTCTTGATGAATGGCGCGATGATCCTGTGAAAGCTTGGCGAGTTCTCCAGGAACTCAAGCGTCAACTGGACGCCTTTAGCATTGACGCGCTTGCGGTTTTTCAGCGTCCAGCCGGCTTCGCGCAGCAAATTATCGGCTTTGCGTAGCATCTTGCGATCGCGACCTGATCCATCGGAAACTGGCGACGTTTCAACTTCACCGAACACTTCGGCTGGCAGCTTGTCGCGGAACGGCTCAAGCAGGGCCAGCTCTTCAGGCGATGGCTTGCCGGAGGCCATCATGTCGGATGCATTCTGGAAGTAGCTCGTCGTGCGATTGTAGAGGTCGTAGAACAAGTTCTTGTTCGACCATTGGAAATCGAATGCGTAGCCGATCGCTTTGCGGACACGTGGATCCGACAATTTTTCGCGGCGAGTATTAAAGAACCAGCCTTGAGTGCCGGAAGGTGTTGCATCGGGGATCGTCAGCCGAACCATGCGTTTCGATTTGATTGCTGGTAGGCTGTCATATTCCGTTGCCCAGCGCTTTGAATAGTACTCTTCGCCAAAATCGTATTCGCCAGATGTTAGCCCCAGGAACCAGGCGGTGCGATCTTTGTAATAGTTGAAGCGCAGCGTATCGAAGTTATAGCGCCCGATGTTAACGGGCAGATCTTTCGCCCAATAATCCTTACGGCGCTTGTATTCGACGAAGGTGTTCGACTTGTAGTCCGCCAACAGGTAGCCGCCTGAACCGACTGGTGGCACCAGCGAGGTTTTGGTGAAATCTATTTTGGCGTAGTAGGCCTTCGAGAGAATTGGGAGGCCCGCAACGGTCAGCGGCAGATCGCGCAGGCGTGCGCCGCCAAAGGTGTATTTGACGGTGTGTTTGTCCAGCGCTTCGGCCTTTTCAACATCCTTAACGCCGAACCGATAAACGGGGTGCCCTTTGGCTTTCAGAGTGTTGAACGAGAAAACGACGTCTTCGGCGGTTACCGGTGTTCCGTCTGAGAATTTGGCTTCCGGGCGCATGAAGAAGGTGATCGATTTGCGATCATCTGACCGCTCAACCGAATGCGCGACGAGGCCATAGGCTGAGTTCGGTTCGTCTGATGATGATGCCATGAGGCTGTCAAACAGTAGTGAAAGGCCTGCCGCCTGATCGCCCTTAAGGATGAACGGGTTGAAGCTATCGAACGCGAGGCCCCCGATAGTCGACATTCGACCGCCCTTTGGGGCCACCGGGTTCACGTATTCGAAGTGCTTGAAATCAGGACCATATTTGAGGTCGCCGAAGATCGAAAGACCATGGGAGCGCTCAGCCGCAGCTGCGGGCAGGGCCGTTGTCAATGCGGCGGCGCCAATGGCAACCAATCGAGCTAGATGTCCGAAGCGCTTCATCATCAACCACTCATCCTTCCAATTCGCCTTGTCCAATGGTGCTGACTGGAGGTCAGTAGCGCATAGAGTCAGGCGTCAACACTTATAATACGTCAACTGATAAGCAACGACCCCGCCAACAAGTTGGCAGGGCCGTAACATTACAAAACAATAATATGTGTTGCGGCTGTGATTATCCGCATCCAGCCTACTCAGCCGCTGGCAGCGGCTTCGGATTGGCACTCAGGCTCTGCAGGTAAGCCATGAGGTTTGCTAAGTCTTTCTCTTTCTTCATGCCAGCGAAGGCCATTTTGGTGCCTTTGAGCCAAGCTTTTGGCTTGTAGGCGAACTCTGCCAAAGTTGCATAATCCCACTTACCACCCTTGGCAGCCATTGCCTTGGAGTACTTAAAGCCAGCCACGCTGCCACGTTCACGACCGACGATGTCATACAAATTTGGGCCCTGGCCGTTTTTGCCGCCCTCGTTGACGGTGTGACAGCTCATACACTTTTTGAAGACGGCCTTGCCACTTTCAGCCTTTGCTTCGCCGAACAGCGCCGCTACCTTTTTGAATTCAAATCCTTTTTTGGCAGGCTTCGCGCTGCCATGGCTCGCGCTGGCAACCGCGTCCGGCAACTTATAGCCAGCCTTGGCGCTATGCTTGGCATGGCCACCACCAAATACTTCAACCGCGACGGGCATGCCGAATACGAGTAGCAGCGCTGACAAGACGGCCATCGCAAGCCAATTGAACGTATCACTATCCATGGGGACCAAGTTCCTCCCGATCGGCTGCGCTATGATTTAGGCTGCGCCGACGTATCCGCTGAATTCCGCCCGCACTATAGGTTTTCCGAACCCTGTTGCAAGCACTGGCAGGTCTGTTCTAGGTGATGACGGGCGAGACTTATTGTCACCGAACTTGAGACGTCAACCGCTTCTCAGCCGTCCAAATTGCAACCGAAAGGCGCCGAATGTCCCGTTGTATCGTCGTTATTCCAGCCCGTCTGGAGGCCAGCCGGCTACCGGGCAAGCCACTCGCTGATATCCATGGCAAGCCCATGATCGTGCATGTCTGGGAACGCGCGATGGCAGCCGAAGTGGGCCGCGTTGTTGTGGCAACTGATTCGGTTGAGATTGCCCAAGCGGTTCGCAATGCCGGTGGCGAAGCCCAAATGACACGCACTGATCATCAATCAGGCTCGGATCGCGCTTTTGAAGCAATCAGCCGTGTTGATCCGGAACAGGAAGCCGAATTCATCATCAACCTGCAGGGCGATCTGCCTACTCTCGAGCCTCAGCTAGTGCGCCATTGCCTGCAACCGTTTGATGAGGCCGATGTTGCCATCACCACGCTGGCAGCCGAGATCAAAGACGCGGAAGAGCGCATATTGCCTAATGTCGTCAAGGTGGTTGGTAGCGATGTCGGCACGCCCGGACCTGGTATATTGCGTGCGCTTTACTTCACACGCGCAACAGCGCCGGCCAACGATGGCCCGCTCTATCATCACATCGGCATTTACGGCTATCGCCGATCGGCACTAGAGCGATTCGTCAGCCTGCCGCCATCGCCGCTTGAGAAACGCGAGAAACTTGAACAACTGCGCGCGCTTGAGCATGGCATGCGCATAGATGTCGCGCTCGTTGACACAGTACCGCTCGGTGTCGATACTCCGGCCGACCTCGAACGGGCTCGCGAAATGCTAGATCCAACCAGCTAAGCGAAACCCCTTCAGCCCGTGGCCCAACCGGACCATCTGCCGGACTGCTTGGCACCCTGTCTCTCCAATAAAAAGATCACAATGGCCTCTCCAAAAAGTCCTGCCGCGACATCAAAACAAGCCCCCGAAACACCGCCTACTGCTGGCGCCCGCATTGCCTATCAGGGTGAGCTTGGCGCCAACTCTCACGTGGCATGCCTCGAACGATTTCCAGAGCTTGAGAGCGTTCCGTGCGCGACATTTGAAGATGCCTTGCAGGCCGTCAAATCTGGCGACTGCACCTACGCTATGATCCCGATCGAAAATACACTCGCCGGCCGCGTCGCAGATGTTCATCATCTACTGCCAGAAGCTGGCCTCTATGTGGTTGGCGAGCACTTTCTGCCAATCCGCTTTCAGCTGATGACGCTGAAAGGCGCCAAACTCGACCAGATCACAGACGTCTATAGCCATATCCATGCGCTCGGTCAGTGTCGCAATATTATTCGCAAGCTCGGCGCGAAAGCCCATATTTCAGGCGATACTGCGGGAGCTGCAAGGCAGGTCTCGGAGTGGGGCGACATGAGCAAGGCGGCTCTGGCGCCGGCGCTTGCAGCGGACATGTATGATCTCGAAATTCTCGCCAGCGATGTTGAAGACGCTGAGCACAATACGACGCGGTTTGTAATCCTGTCGGCCGAACCTGATGATGCCGAACCTGGTGATGGTCCGTTCGTGACAACGTTTATCTTTCGGGTGCGCAACGTCCCGGCAGCGCTCTACAAGGCGATGGGTGGCTTTGCGACCAACGGCGTCAACATGACCAAGCTGGAGAGTTATCAGATCGACGGCGCGTTTACGGCGACGATGTTTTATGCCGATATCGACGGCCATCCGTCCGACCGCAATGTCCGCTTGGCTATGGAAGAGCTCTCATTCTTTTCGAGCGAATTGATAATACTTGGCACCTATCGCGCAAGTGATACCCGCGCTGAGATCGCAGCACGCGGTCGTCCGCCTGAGTAGCGCGTCAACAATCGATGAGCTGAAGCTGGCTGCATCAGTGCCAGCACGACTACTGGCTGGCAATTCAAGGAAGCGTATCGTGACGACATCATCTTCTTCACCTGGTGCAAACGGTCCACTGACCGGCGTTCGCGTCGTTGATCTGACATCTGTGGTGTTTGGGCCGTATGCTACGCAAACCCTTGGCGACATGGGCGCCGATGTCATCAAGGTCGAGCCACCGGCTGGCGATATCGTGCGCACGGCTTTTCCGTCACGCAATCCTGGCATGAGCGGCGTGTTTCTCAACTCCAACCGCAACAAGCGGGGGATTGTGCTCGATTTGCGCAAACCGGAAGCGCGCGCCGCCGTTTTGCGCTTGATTGCGACCGCCGATGTGTTTGTGCATTCGATGCGGCCAGCCGCGATCGCGAAGCTTGGTCTCGATTATGCCAGTGTCTCGGCTGCCCGTCCCGACATCGTTTATGCGTCGGCCTGGGGGTTTCGTTCGAACGGCCCTTATGCCGATCGTCCGGCGTACGACGACGTTATTCAAGGCATCTCAGGTGCCGCAGACCTCCCCCGCAGGCGTGGTGCCGAGGCGCCTGATTTCGCGCCAATGGTGATGGCTGACAAAGTCGCCGGGCTGCATGCGATCAGCGGCATCACCTTGGCGCTGTTCCATCGCGAGCGCACCGGTGAGGGGCAGCAGATCGAAATTCCAATGTTCGAAGCGATGACATCGTTCAATTTCGTTGAGCATTTGTCGGGCGCTGTGTTCGAACCACCGCTGGCGCCAGCCGGTTATATCCGAGTGCTTGAACCCAACCGAAAACCCTACCGCACGCGCGATGGCTACATGGTTGTGCTGCCATATAATGACAAACAATGCCGAGGCTTCTTCGAGGCAGCCGGGCGGCCAGATCTTGCCACCGACGAACGATTTGCCAATGCTGCGGCGCGCTCACGCAACGTCGATCAGTACTACAGCCTGATCAGCGAGTTGATTGCCGAAAAGACCACAGCTGAATGGGTACCACTTTTAAGCCAGGCTGATGTGCCAGCGATACCGGTCAACACGCTCGAAGATGTGATGGTCGACGAACATCTGCAGGCAACCGGCTTCTTCCAAGAGTACGACCACCCAAGCGAGGGACGCGTGCGCACAACAGCCGTGCCGCTGCATTTTGAGAAAACTCCCGGTTCCGCAACCCGACTTGCGCCACCGCGCCTTGGCGAGAACACACGCGACGTGCTTTCTGAAAATGGGTTCTCGGACGCTGAGATTTCGGCGTTACTAGAGAGTGGCGCTGCTGGCCAAGCTGATTGAATTTGCTGGATACCATGAATCCCGCTAGTCCAGGCTCTATGCTGCGAAAGCCGCGCTGAGAGCGAGATACGTGATGAGCGACAAGATTGCAGGCCCGGAAATTGAACGGCTGATTTCTCTGCTTGGCCGCATGCCAGGTCTTGGCCGACGGTCAGCGCGTAAAGCTGCATTGGCACTGCTCAAGCGCCGCGATGATCTGCTGATGCCGCTTGCCGATGCGATGCGGGATGCGGCCGAAAAGCTGACCGAGTGCGTGCAATGCGGGAATATCGATACGATCTCGCCATGTACGCTGTGCGCCGATCCGCGTCGTGATCAAACAATGATCGTCGTCGTCGAGGAAGTTGGTGATCTGTGGGCATTGGAACGCGCCGGCGCCGTGCGGGGGCTCTATCATGTGCTCGGCGGACACCTGTCACCGCTTGATGGTATCGGCCCAGATCGGCTGAACATCGCTAAACTGGTAAAGCGTGCACACCAGCCTGAAGTGACGGAGATCCTGCTGGCTCTCAATGTAACAGTTGAAGGGCAATCGACAGCACACTACCTGACGGACGCGCTTGAGGCGTCCGGTGTGATGCTATCACGCCTCGCGCAAGGCGTGCCGGTTGGCGGGGAACTCGATTACCTCGACGAGGGCACGCTGTTGGCGGCCTTCAAGTCGCGCAGCAAGGTTTAGAGCCGTTTGACGGCGGCAACGATCGGGCCGACTTTGCGTGAGCGTCCGGCAATCAATTCAACAGGGTCGATGGTTGTTGACATGTTGGTGCCGTTCGCGTGGATCAGCTGCGTCTCGTCGATCATAAGCCCGACGTGGCCCGGCCAATAGACAATATCACCGCGCTGCAATTCTCTAAGAATGTTATCGGTGATTTTGAGATCGCCAGGTAAGGCGCCAGCCTGCATATCGGTGTCGCGCGGACAATCAATACCCGCACGCTGCAGCGATAATTGCACGAGACCCGAGCAATCGATGCCTCGTATAGACTTTCCGCCCCACAGATAAGGCGCGCCCAGCATCGTCGCAGCTGTCGCTACGTAGTCTGGCGCGATCGCATCTATCGCTTCGACATGCCGACTGCCAACGAAAGTGCCATCTTCGAGTTCGAGGAAATTTTCGGGCGCGTCGGCGACCGCTTGCAATGCTGCCCCAAACAACCACGACCGTTGCGGCTTTGAGCGTGCCGTTGGCTCGCTATAAGCAAATGTTTCTCTGGCGCGCACCTTATGTGTAGCCGCAGACGGTGCGCCTGCCGCCAGCATATCGGCTGGCACATAGCCGACATAGCCATCGCCCGCGAGTTGGCACCAAGCCCAGCCGTTCTCGACTTCGAATACGGTTACAGCCTCGCCGCCCAGCGCCTCGGTGTCTAGGTCAGCCTCGATCGACGGTCGCGGGTGCAGCGACGCAATCGGAACCGCAATGTGATACGGCAGCCCCTCGGCAAATCGCGTGGCTTCAACGCGGCCTGCAAGCGACGCATCCGCCAGGTCATCACGGTAAGCATGCAGGCGCCGGTCGAGTTTGCCGGTCATTGGCTTAGCTCCTGACGCCACCGTTCTCGGCAATTTCGCGGATCACCTCAAACATCGCTCGGGCGGCATGCGGCTCGCCACCTTTGGGACCGAGAGCACGCGATGCCGGGCGCCAGCCGTAGATGTCGAAATGCACGTAGTGGCGGGCCTGCTTGACGAAACGCTTTAAGAACAGCGCCGCCGTAACCGCGCCTGCAAATGGACCATCGCCGGTACTGCTGATGTCTGCGCTGCCGCTATTCAACATGCGGTCGTAGCCAGACCAGAACGGCATCCGCCAAGTCGGATCGCCGACTGATATGCCAGCCTTTGCGATCTGTGTTGCGATGACGTCATCATCAATAAAGCATGGCGGCAGATCCGGCCCAAGCGCGACACGTGCCGCGCCGGTCAAGGTCGCGAATGTCATCATCAGTTCCGGTTCGTCTTCATCCCCAAGCGCCAAAGCATCGGCGAGCACGAGGCGGCCTTCCGCATCGGTGTTTCCGATCTCGACGCTGTGCCCCGCACGCGAGCTCAAAATGTCGCTTGGCCGGAATGCGTTACCTGCAATGCTGTTTTCAACGGCCGGGATCAGCAACCGCAGTCGCACATCAAGCTTCGCGCCCATCACCATGTCGGCCAGTGCTAAGGCAGCTGCCGCACCACCCATGTCTTTCTTCATGAGTAACATGCCGGTTGCCGACTTCAGATCGAGACCACCGGTATCGAAACACACGCCCTTGCCGACAATTGTGATGCGGGGCACATCGGCCCGCCCCCAGCTCACGTCGATAAGGCGCGGCGCGCGCGTACTGGCCCGGCCGACAGCGTGGATCAGAGGAAAATTCTCGGCCAGTAGATCGTCACCGACAATTGAGCTGCAGTCGGCGCCATGTCGGCTGGCGACCAGGCGCACCACGGATTCGAGCTCAGCTGGCCCCATGTCATTCGACGGTGTGTTGATGAGATCGCGGCCAAGCCAGACAGCCTCAATCGTTTGGCGCACGCCTGCGGCGTCAATGTTTGAACCAAGCGCCAGGCGCGGGCGATCCCGTGCCTGCTTCGCCTTGTATGCGCCAAATTTGTAGGCTCCGAGCCCCCAGGCCACGCTCGCCAATGCGGCATCGCCCCAATCTCCGGCGAGTGCGTAAGTGCCAGCTGGCAAATTGGCCGACAGAGAGCCCAGTAGCAACTCGGCCGGACCGCATGGCTCCGCTGCCCCATCCCCTTCAGCACCAAGCCCGAATAAAACGGCCGAGATGCCACCTTCGCCATCAGGCAGCAGCAGTTTCGATTTGGCGCCCCCCTTGAAGTCATTCGCCTCAATCCATTGGCGCTGCTGATCAATCAACCCGTCAACTGCCGCCACCGCATCAGCGCCACGCACCGCGTAAATTGGAACGGCGCCAGTTGCATCAGAGGCGTCCGTAAAAACGCTATTTGAAGTTGGCAGTTCGTATGGAGGATTGGTGTTCATTACGCTCTTCGCATTCCGAACGTTTCAAGGAGGCGCTTCTTTAGCACAGCATCATGGCGGGCAAACATGCACACGACGAATCGGCAACAACCGCGTTTAGCGCAAACAATGCAACACATCTTTCATCAGACTTAATACTTTATCGATGGGTGTATCAGTAAAGTACGACCCATAAGCAAATTCGCCAGAACAGTTTGTATGCGTTGGCTCAAGAGGACACTCACATGAACGTAGTGCAGTTTAGTCTCCGCAGTTCCGCCATTCGCATTGTGGCTGTCACATCGCTCGCGTTATCGCTTGGCGCCTGCGCCGGTGGCAGCGGTCCAGACCTCGGGCTAGGCACATCGAGCAGCGATGCCACGAACATGGCCGATGCCGGCAGCAAGAATATGGATAAAGCGCTCAACTACTGGGGCCGCAAATACGCCAAAACGCCGAACGATAAGGCGGCTGCGCTGAACTACGCCAAGAACCTCAAAGCATCCGGCGACAACAAGCAGGCATACCGCGTATTGCAGCAGGCCTCGGCGGCACACGGTAACGACCGTGAAATCGCATCGGAATATGGTCGTCTCGCGCTAGAGGCCGGTCAAGTTCAGCTGGCCAGCAAATTACTCGCCCTTGCTGATGATCGAACCAGCCCTGACTGGCGCATCGTATCCGGCCGTGGCGCTGCACTTGCTAAGCTTGGGAAATATGGCGAAGCCGTTACCATGTTTGAGCGCGCCCACAGGCTCGCACCATCAAACCCAACCGTGCTGAACAACCTAGCCATGGCGCACGCCGGCAACAAGAATTTGAACCACGCGGAAACGCTCCTTCGGCAAGCACACCAGAACCCGATGGCGCGCGCGAAAGTGTCTAGGAACCTCGCCTTGGTGCTCAGGCTTCAAGGGCGCAAGGCTGAAGCCGACGCGGTTACAGCTGGCACAGCGGCGCTCCAGTCCGTTGCGATGAGACAGAGTGTCAATCCGTCTCGGGGCTCGACACAAGCGGGCCGAATTGCCCAGGCGACGCAGCGCTAATACCGATCAATCGCCTCAACAGATGAGATCGCGGACCTCGGCATTACGCCGATGGCCGCGATTTTTCGTTACTGCATCCAAAATAGCTCTAATCAGCGAATGTCGTGAAGGTTTCGGGATCGATGCGGGTCGTCCGGAAGGTGTTGACGACCGCATCCGGATCGGGAAAGCCAAGCGCCATCCCGCAAACCAACTGCTGGTCATCGGGGATACCGACGCGGGCTGTGACCATTTCGAAGTGGTTGCAAAATGCTGCTTGAGGACAGGTTTCCAGGCCAAAGCCACGGGCCGCCAGCATGACAGACTGAATGAACATGCCTGTGTCGAGCCAACTGCCAAGCTCCATATCTTTGTCGAGCGTGAAGAACAAGCCGACCGGTGCTCCGAAAAACTCATAGTTGCGGCCGTGCTGGCGCAGCATCTTTTCCTTGTCGCCCTTCTCGATGCCAAGCGTGCTGTAAAGCCCCCAACCACACTCCCGGCGACGACCAATATATGGCTCCCGCCATTCAACAGGATAGTAGTTGTAGTTGCGCTTGCCTTGGTCACCCGACATGTGGCGTTCGAGAAGCTCTTTCGACAACGCATCTTTGACTGCGCCCGTCACAACCCAAACTTTCCACGGCTGGATGTTCGAGCCTGATGGTGCACGGCCTGCAACTTCCAGCACTTTGAGGATGAGCTCGCGTGGCACCGGTTTGTCTGCGAGGAATCCGCGCGTACTTTGCCGACCCGCGATGGCGTCTTCGACCGAAATCATTTGATGCATCCTGCTTTCGCTGTGTCTTCCGATAGGTATAAGGCAGCAAACCGGTTAACGGCTGATCTAAATGGCATTGATCAGATTGTCGATGTTACGCAACCAGTCTGCCTTGGCGACTGGCGCCAGGCTGCAATAGCCGCGTAAGTAGCTGCCTCGTGCCACTAAGCGGACTATCAATGCCAACTGATCCCAAGCGCGCATGGCCGGTTCGCCTGCCAGCAATTGCTGCCACATTTGTGATTGCCATAACTGGCGGCCTGGCATTTGCGGCACTCCAGATTCCGGCTGCCTGGTTGTCGGGCCCGGCAACGGCTGTCGCCATCGCAGTTATTGCGGGTTTCAAGTCCGACGTTCCATCCGAGCTTCGCTCGCTCTCGTTGCTGTTTCTTGGCTCAGTGATGGGCGCTTCCGTTACGCCTGATACGATCGGCCAACTCGCGCAGTCGCCGTTGACGGTTGCCGGGCTGTTCGTGTGTCTTGGTGCCGTGATGATATCCATCACCTGCTATCTGCGGTTTGTGCATAAATTTGATGCGCTGACCGCGCAACTGGGGGCGGCACCGGGCGCGAGCTTGTATGTGCTGGCCCTCGCAGAAGAAACTGGTGCTGATATCCGCCGCGTCGCCATCGTACAAATGATCCGCCTGGTTGCGCTCATCATCCTGCTGCCCTCGATCTTCGCGATCCTTGGCTATGCCGGTGACGTCGCTGCCAGTCCCGTTGCCACGCGCGCCGTGCATTGGCCGCATATTGCGGTGCTTGGCGTCAGTGCGCTGGTGCTTGCCTGCGTCTTCGAGTGGTTGCGCGTGCCAACCGGCATCATGTTCGGCGCTATGGTGGCTGGCGGCCTACTGTTTGGTAGCGGCACGATCACGACAGGCCTTCCGGAATGGTTGATGTTACCCGGCTTTGTCGTGATTGGCGCGGTCGTGGGATCGAATTTCCAAGGCACGACACGTCAGCAGTTCGGCGAGACTTTATTGGCCGGCGTCGGCACAGTGGTCGTTGGTTCGATCGCCTCACTTAGCGTTGCGGTGCCATTTGCGTTCTTTGCCGAGTTGCCGCTTGCGCAAATGTGGCTCGCCTATGCGCCTGGTGGCGTTGATACGATGTCAGTGCTGGCCCTCGCCATTGGCCTTGAGCCCGCATTTGTGGCAGCGCATCACCTCGCCCGTTTCCTCTGCCTTGCGCTATTCCTGCCATTTTGGTTTCGCGGCCACATTCAAGCGCAACGTGCAAAAAGCTGAGTAGCACTAGCGCTGACTGCCAATCGTATCCATATTCATCAATTAACACTGGACGCAATGTGTCGACGGAGCGACTGAAACCAACGATGGCCATCGTCCTTATCATTGTTGTTCTGATTATCCTGATTGCGGTGCTGCCGCAGTTTTGGGTGCAAAGGGTGATTGCGCGCCACTCCCAACATCGGTCTGATTTCGCCGGCACCGGTGGCGATTTTGCCCGCCATATCCTCGATGAACTGGGCCTGTATCAAGTCAACGTCGAGCAAACCGAAAATGGTGACCATTACGATCCCGACGCCAAGACCGTAAGATTATCGCCAAAGCATTTTGACGGCCAAAGCTTATCGGCGATCGTGATCGCAGCACATGAAGTTGGCCATGCGGTTCAGGATTCGATCGGCTATGCGCCACTCAAAGCCCGCACCCAGATCGCCCGCAATGCGGGGTGGCTGCAGAGTGCTGCGACGATCATTCTGTTGGCCGCGCCGTTGCTGGTTCTGATCGCAAAATCACCGGCGATTTTACTGGTGCAAGTCGCAGCTATCGCACTGATCGCATTGCTCACCGTTCTGATGCATGCCGTGACGTTGCCCGTAGAATTTGATGCCAGTTTCAAGCGCGCACTGCCCATTCTGGCCGGCGGTCACTACGTACCGGACGCCGATCTGCCCGCCGCGCGATCGATTTTGCGTGCGGCGGCACTCACCTATGTTGCGGCGGCTGCGATGAGCGTCATCAATATCGCTCGTTGGCTTCGATTTTTAAGGCTTTAGCCCGCATGCCGGCTCCGCGCTTCTTTTATCCTGACACGCCAGAGTTGCCGCTTCCGGATAAGCATCGCTTTCCGGTAAGCAAGTATCGCTTGCTACGTGAGAAAGTTGTGTCTGAGCGGCTGCTTGGCAGCGCCACCTTGTTGCCATCGCCGCCAGCGTCAATCGAGCAATTGCTGCGTGCGCATTCAGCCGAATACGTGACGCACACGCTGAACGGCACCCTCGGCCAAAAAGAGCAGCGCCGCATCGGACTGCCGTGGAGCACGACGCTTGTACGCCGGTCGCGCGCGGCGGTCGGCGGCTCCCTGGCCGCATCCCGCGAAGCATTCGTTGAAGGCATCTCCGGTCAACTTGCAGGCGGCACCCACCATGCGCACCGCGACTTTGGCTCGGGCTATTGCGTGTTCAACGATCTCGCGGTTGCTTCACTGACACTGCTTGCCGAAGGCGTGGTCAACCGCGTTGCTATCCTTGACCTTGATGTCCACCAGGGCGATGGCAACGCTGCCATTCTCAGCGATGAGTCCGCGGTTTTCGTTGCCAGCCTGCACGGCGAAAAGAATTTCCCCTTCCGCAAGGTCGCATCTGATCTCGATATTGGGCTTGCAGACGGCACAGAAGATGAAGCTTATCTTACGGCTGTCGCGGAAGCATACGAGGCCGTCACCGCCTTTAAGCCGGATCTGTTGTTGTATCTGGCTGGCGCCGACCCGCTTGATGTCGACAGCCTCGGCCGCCTGTCGGTTAGCGCCGATGGTTTGCGGCGTCGCGATGAGTACGTTCTCAATCAAAGCCGGGCGATTGGGTGCCCTATTGCGATTGTTGCTGGCGGTGGTTACGCGAAACCGATCTCAGACACGGTCAATGCTTACGCAGAAACTTGGTCGGCTGCGCGCCGGATTTATGGCCTCTGAGACTTCCAAGCAGGGTGCAAACACTTATCCACAGGCCCTATCATTCCTTTGCCATCGCGAATCTGATCACCTCCGTTACGGTGCTCGCTCGATGCGTGCGCACGTCTTCGGGAAGGAATTCGGTTATGGCAAATTTCGCGACACATATCGGCGCTGGAACGGTGGTTAGTGGCGCGCTGGCGACAATTACGCTCGCTGCCGATGTCATAGCACCTGAGAACCTTGTCGCCGTCACACTTGCCGGTGTCCTTGGCAGCGTCCTACCAGACATTGATCTCAAGGATTCACGCGCCAGCCGGGCTTTATTCTCAGGCCTTGCGGTATTCTTTTCGTTTTGTGTGCTATTTATCAACGCTGCGCAGTACTCAATCGCCGAGTTGTGGCTGCTGTGGCTGGGTTCATTCCTGCTGATCCGCTATGCAGCCAAAGCACTGTTCCATCGGTTCTCATATCATCGCGGTATTTGGCATTCGATCACGGCCGGCTTGTTTTGGTGGTTTCTCACGGCAATCGTATTCCATTATGTGCTCGGGACGCATGAAGGCGTCGCATGGCTGGGCGGTGGCTTCATGTTCATCGGTTACCTGACGCATCTTGCGCTTGACGAAATGTACTCGGTCAATCTGCTTGACCAACGGCTCAAGCGCTCATTCGGATCTGCGATGAAATTGTTTGATATGCGCAAGCCGGGCGATAGCGCTGCTGTCGCTGCACTTGCGATCATCTTGTTCCTGTTGGCGCCACCATCGAAACCATTCGTCGATGGTATCTCATCGAAACAATTATGGTCGGGCTTGCACGAGCGACTGCTGCCCCGAGATGATTGGTTTGGCGTCTGGGGAGCAGACGGTATCCAGATAGGGCGCCGGCGAGAAGAAACGGCTCCTCGACGAATTGAGTGGGTGGGTCAGGTGTTTTTGGGTGGTCGGTTTGCTGCTTAATCCTGTTGGCAGAGCATTCCCCGTCGATGTGACGGGCGGCGGTCAAGGACGCGCTCTATAGCGCGCCCGCGAGGGC
>CAJQQK010000124.1 GCA_905480435.1 uncultured Hyphomicrobiaceae bacterium
TCAAGGAAAAACGTCGCAGCGGCCTGCTCAGCAAGCCAGCATCGGCAACCAAATCCAAACCGACGAAAGCCTAGCCTACGACGAAAGGTGGGTCAGTTCTTCGTGGCGCAAAAGGGTCAAAACCGGGTGTCGCTTGACACCTTCACCAGTCACTGCACCAACTGGAACAGCTCGTGTCGTATTTGCCCTGACATCAGATCCACCTTGCTTCTCGGTCATGAACATGCCGATCGTGGCGCCGGATTTTTCCGACGCGGGAATATCTCGGCTGTCGTAGGATGTGGAAAGCACACGCGGAATCCACTCGTCCGAAATACCCGGATTGCCACGTAGGACAGGTATAACTGAGTACGTCATTGCCATTGGACACATGACGCCGCCTTCCGCCTGAGAGAACATGTACGTCAACGCCATATGCGCAACCTGGGCGCCGGCTCCCTGATGGGCCCATGCAAAATTTGGAACCTCGTGACTGATCGCCAGTTCCATCAGGTCATGATAGGCGGGATGGAATTCGACCTGATTGATCCGCATACCATAGCGATCAAAGGCTTTGAGTTCTGGAGGATACCGATTGGCATCGTCTGCTTTTTCGAACGTCTCGGCGGCACCGGCGCTCTTACCGAGACGCGCCAGTTGATCTTCGGCCCAGCCGGCACCCTCGTGCTCCACCCAAAATCGCAGCGTTCGATCTGCACGCCATAAATCCTGATCACCAATGTGCGGTGGCATGTTGGTAACAGAGTGCGTTGCAAGTTCTGAAATTGGTGCTCTCGGTGCCATATTAATCTCCGTAGATTTGCGGGCGCACTCAACGATTCCGTGACGCGCCCCAGTGGCTCGATGTAACTTACGTTTGCATATTTTCCACCTGGCAAAGCGATCCAAGACAGTGGCGGCATCAATGGCTCTGGTCGATTATCGTCTGATATAGCGCTCATGCGGCGATGGTCGCGCCTTTTGCGGCGGCTTCAACCGAAGGTGAGAGATATACGCCCTGTCGTATGAGCTCCTGCTGCACAAGTGCAGCATTGAGCGCGCGCGGTGCAACACCGGATGCAGCCGCGAGCGCACCCGCGACACCTGCAGCCTGTCCGGTCATCCAGCATTGCGGAATTTCGCGCAGAAACGAATGTGAGTTTGGATCACAGGCTATATGGCGCCCGGCGCCCAACACGCCATCGATACCGGTTGGCAGAAGCGAACGATATGGAATGGAGATGTTCGGGAACTTCGGTGCCAGTGATGTTGATACGCCAATCTCATCATCCCAAATCTTACCTTCATCCCACTGTGCGCGCGTGACTTTGGCATCTGCTTGGAAGCGGCGGCTATGACGGATGCCCACTTGGGGGGCACCAAGCATTAGAAAGGCCTTTTCAAAGCCAGGAGCATTGTTGCGATAGTGATCGACATGGGCAACGGTCAGGCTACGCGAGCGCATTTCGACTTCCGACAGGTCTTCCACATTGACGGCGTCGTAGCCTGAAAGCCGCGGCCCCATGAACAGGGCAACGTCGCTACGCCAGGAACAGAAGGGTTTTTCGAACGAGCCAACTGTCTGGCGGCCGCCACTCATGAACTTTGCGAAGCCATCATTGTCCTCATAGCGGAACGCCAACCAGCGCTCGATATCAACTGCTCCGACGAGGAACGCCGTGTTGATGCAGTGATGAATGTCAGCCTTGTCGATGTCGGAATCGAGTGGCAGGCCAGCTCTGGCAAGCAAGTCAGCGTCGCCAGTCGTATCGATTACGACCTTTGCCTTGATCGCCTGACGCCCCTCCTTGCTTTCGAAAATGACGCCCTTCATCGTGCCATCTTCTACGATCGGGGCGGCAACCCAGGAGTGAAAGACGAGACGGACCTTTTGCTCGAGGACCATGTCCATGGACAATGTCTTCAAAGCCTCGGGATCGAGCGTCGGTGACCAGGTGACAATACCCTTGTACGCGGCAGCACGCTGAGACCAGTATTGAGCCGTTGAAATATCCTTGCTCCCCCAATCCGAACGTGACGGACCCATCACAGCTTCTTTTGGAAGGCGATCGAAGACATCGCACGCAAATCCCGCGATCACCTGCTTGCCAGACCAGTCCGTCATACGATCGATCCAGATCACCAGACCACCGGTCGAAAGACCGCCGAGATGGTTGTAGCGCTCAAGCAGCGTAACGTCGGCACCGAGGCGCCCGGCTGCAACGGCAGCAGCAGTCCCGGCTGGGCCACCGCCGACAACAAGTACGTCGGTTTCTGCAAAAATCGGGATGTCGCGGGCCGCTTCATGATATGTTCCGGCTGGGCGCGGACGACGCGGCTGCTTAACACCATCATCGAATGATTGGAGGCCTTGCTCGGCAAATATTTCGTTTGTTGGTTTGCTGCTGGTCACATCGGTTCCTTCGTCGCATCGTTTCAGTATGAATTGCCTGAGTGAGCCAACTGTAAGTTGGCTGCGCCACGCTTGCGGCTTGGAACGCACTGAGCTCACAACGCAAGACCAGACATTACATCATGCCAGCCGGCTGCCCTTTGTCTTCACCAGACTGAGCCGCATAGATCGAGGTGTAGCCGTCTGACCAATCGGGAGGAACCTGACACGGACGTGGATCATGCGCTGCCCACTTTACGTGCTGCCCGCGAACGATCTGATAGGTGTGCGAAGAGGGGTCAGGATGGTGCGTATAAGGTTTGGCATCGGCAGACGTGTAACAATTCAATAGTAGAGGGCGCGGGACCGAAGACTTGCTCGACGGCGAGTAGTGTAGGGTTCGCGCGTTGTGTACGGTGATTGAGCCGGCCGATCCGGTGAGATAGTCGACATCGCTCAGGTCGATTGACGCCGCATCTTCATCGCTCAGCATTCCGGTCCAATTGCCAGCCTTGTCATACTGATCAAACAACGGTTGATTGTGCGAACCTGGTTTTACGGCTAATGGCCCGTTGTTCATGTCGGTGTCGGCAAGGTAGCAGCCAATCGTGATGACATTGTAATTTGTGTGCGGAAAGAACTGAATGTCCTGGTGCCACTTGACTGTATCGGTCTCGTCAAACCATTTGAAATTGAGCTTTGAGTGGTGAAATACAACATTGGGTCCGACGAGGTCGGCTGCGACATCCGCCATTAGTCCCTTCGCAAATCCCCAATAGGCTTCATGTTGGTCGTCCGGCTGTTTCAGTCGACGCAACACAGGATTGTCTGAAGAGTGGCCGGGGCCAATATCAAAAACCTTGCCGGCCTCAGTTTCCTTGCGGCTGTCGTCAACGAACTGGTTCGTTACCGCGACAAGGTCTGCAAGAAGATCCCGAGGCACCAGACTTTCAACGCTAATATACCCGCGCTCGAAATAGTGCTCTCGCTGCGCTTGAGTAAGCACGCGCGCAGGGCAAGAAAGAATCTCTTCAGGTGTCATTTCGGCTTCTCCAGGCTCTCGATGGCATTGTCTCTTGATGCGAGGTCTTCTAGGGCAGATGCCAACTACGACGACACCTGAGACTCGAAACTTGTTCCAAATGGAACAATATGTCAATGCACCAATCTTAGACAATAAGGTCAATCTCTGGATTGACTGTTGGTGCTAACGACCCCAAAGGTCGGCTAAGAGGAGCTCTTTGAGATCGGTAATGAGAAAGCGACAGAAGCAACCGCAGGAAGTGGTTGCACCAAACAGCGAGGAAGGTGGCCCTTCAATTGACGCCATCTTCCAGCGGAATGAGGTGCGAGATACATTCCGCATGTCCTTTCTTGCAAACCGGCTAGTTCTCCCAGTCTATGACGAAATCAAGCGAGTGCATGGCCTCTGTCGTGGCGAGTACCTGCTCTTGTTCTGCCTCTCATATATTGATGAGCTTACAGCGCAAGATGTTGCGGAGGTGACCGGCAGGCCGCGCAATTCAATTTCGCGAGCCGTTCACCGTATGCTGGATGAAGGTTATCTCACCCGTTCGGCTGACCCGGCCGACGGACGCCAGGTCCTCCTCAGGATCACGCCGAAAGGCCAACGCCTGCACATAGAGATTATTCCAATGTTTGTAACACAACAGAGCGCCATTTTATCGTGCCTGAGTGCGGCGGAGCGCTCTCAACTTGACCAGCTACTTTCGAAACTTGTCCTGGGCGCGTCTCAATAGGCAATTTTCGCGATCCGCACTCTCTACGCAGTAGCTGAGGTAGCTTATGGCCCGACTGAGAAAATCAACTGAGAAGCATTTCACGTCCGCTGCTGAGTACATTTCGACTGGGCAGCGCGTGCGGCAAGGTGCATGGGCTCCAGGCTGAAAACTTCTCCTGTTTGATCATCGCGTCGGTCAAGGGCATCAGCGATGCTGCACGTGCTCGCGTCCGCTTTTGGGACAGCAAGCCGTTGCTGCGATGCGAAATGAGAATGTTGGGGATGGCCGAGTTGGGTCATTTGCGGTTGTCTGCGCAAGCACACAACCATGACCGCTCTACCCTTGGCTGCTGCCGAGTGAGTTTAGCAAAGCCGTTGACGGCGGAGATATCCAGACTTTGTTTCGATGTACCAGTTTTTCACACTGAAATTAACGGCAATATGAGCCGGTTCGCGTGATCTGCGCCGGGTTCAATCAAACGCTCGTTTTTCTGAACCGATCAAAGTGACTACCTGTTGCACGTATTATGCACCGACCCCTACTCAAATACTACCGGTGTCTATGCGGCGTTGTAGTGGTCGATGGCTTTGCTGAGAAACTTCTCGCACTTCTCGGCGCGCCAGGTCACGAGCGATGTGGGATGGAACAGGTAGTAGAGATCGTTCGCGCAGACGAATTTGCTACGATCCACCTTCCACAACCAGTCCAACGTATCGCGGAAGTTTTGTTGCTCCGTCCCGCCGAAGCGGTCGAGTGGCACGTTCCACAGCATGCCCTCGATGAAGTATGAGGGCGCAAGACCGTCCTCGATCAGCTTGTTCTTGATCATAGAATTGCGGAGATTCTTGTAAACCCGCGCAGTGTGCTTGAACCAGTTCTTACTGTCCTGGTGCTTCTTCGTGCAGTGATCTCTGTGCTGCATCGGAAAGTTGTCGATCCGTACGCCACTCGAATTGAAGAACGAAATCCCCTCTTGATAATTCTGGTCGCTAAAGCTCTTGAATCGCGTGTAGCGCCGGTGCTTACAGCACACAAGTACGTCGGCGTTGCGCCGGTTGCCATTGCCTTTGATATAGATCGCCTTCGTGCCGGGCTGTACGTCGCTGCCGTACTTTTTTACAAGCCATCCAGTTACGTCTTTTTTGAACTGATCGAGCGTATAATCCGCACCAGAGCGCGCGGCGTTCCATAGCTTCTTGTCTTCCTCAGGCAAGTTCGTGAGATCCGTGAAGAAAGTCTGATTGAGCCGGATCACAACATCTACGTCGCTATCACCGTAGACGTTTGTGTCGTTCTTGTACGACCCCTGTAGGAAGATGTTGAAGTCCTTCGGGTAATACGGCGAGCCGTTATCGTTCAGGCACGCCATCAGCGTGCCATAAGTCGCCGTGAACTGCGCCGTAGGGCCTTGCTTGCCCCAAGTCTTGAGCTGATCCTCAGAAATCGTCACACGGGACTCCTATAAAAGAATATTCCGCAAATCGGCTTCGGCCTTCGCGAAAGACTCACTTCCGCGTTGCCGCAGTATATTGAGCTTCGTGAGGTTGTGCTCGAACAAGTCCGTCGCCATTTCGGGCTGCTCGAAGGTGTCGTTGATCCGCACAGTCGGGACGTGACGGTATAGGACGTGCCGGAGCTGATCCATTGATTGCGTGTTAATCTCCAATGTCTTTTGGAGAAGCTGGACGCTCAGAAGCTGTTGCGCCCACCTCGTCGTGCTGAACCACGATTGCTTCGGCGGCGGGTAGACCCCGACGCCACAACTGACGACGCGAAGATGCTCAGGGGGCAGCTTCAGCGCTATAATCGCGTCCGCGATGGCGTAAAGGGTTGGGTTGTTCGCGCAGTACCCGCCGTCGATGAGGTCGCCTTTGTCCGTCTTCACCGTCTTCCGCTCAAAGAACGGGAATGCCGAGCACGATGCCTGGACCGCGTCCGAGACCTTCACGCCGAAGCCGGGTGAGAATGTCCCTTTCCGACCATGTGCCTGTTCGATGCTCGTCTTGAATATCATGGGCCGCTCAATGACCCACCGCGTCGTGACAATCCCGACGCCGGTCTTCATGTCGGTGAACATCGCATCTTTGAACACGTCGTCCCCGAGCTTGTTCAGGGCCGCTGACTTGTCTGTGCGGTTCTTCTTTTGCATCACGTTCGGGACGTTCTTCTCGTAAAGGTCGCTGATTTCCTTTACACTTTTTCCAAGCGCCAGGAGCGCGGCGATGATCGCCCCAGTGCTCGTCCCGAAGATAAGGTCGAATTTTTCGTGGAGTGGGCAATTCACCATGCCCTCGATCTCACGGAGGACGCCGAGGGTATAGAAACCTTTAGCCCCTCCCCCATCCAAGCACAGAATACGGCACGGTTTTTTAGCTGAGAAATTGGCCATCGGCCCGCCCCTTGTGACTTATTTCCTGCCCCAGATCTCCGAAGATCCTATGGCAGTTCCTGGCACTTTGCGACTGATGCCGGTTTGGTCGCGTCTGGATGTACAGCGACCAGAGTTCCGGTCGATCGTCACCGATCTTTCAAGCGCTGTATTGTAGAAGCATTCACATTGAACGTCCGCCCAATCGCACGCAGGCTCTTCCCTGCTTCCAGCATCTCCAGCGCCTCACTCTGCTGATGTGATGTCAGTTTCGGTTTCCGGCCAAATTGCACGCCCTTGGCGCGCGCTTCCTTCCGGCCGGCGTCGGAACGCCGATTGATGCGCTCGCGCTCATCCTCAGCCAGTGCTGAAAGGAAAGCCAAGATACCCTTCCCAATTGGCGTCGTGAGATCCAACCACTTACGATCTAATACTTTGATGGCGGCAAATCGTTCGTGAACACGTTCCATGATGCGGATGCCATCGGTCATCGAGCGAGTGGCGCGATCCCATTCGGCCAGGATCAACACGTCGGTCGGTGACAATGCTTGTATTGCTTTCTCAAGCTCTGGCCGATTGTGCGTGCTCTTGCCCGACTGTTTCTCGTAGAAGATTTTTTTGCACCCCGCTTTCTTAAGCGCTGCAATTTGCCGATCCAAGTTTTGTTGTTTGTCGCTGACGCGCGCATAGCCGATTTTCATACGAAAATCATAGCACGTTTCGCAACGGACTTTCGCAACATAAAATACGCTGCAAACATTGAACTTCGAGAGGTGTTGCAAATATCACAACTTACGCAACACGATACAGCTGCATTCAACTCGGAACGGCAATTCGGAACCAAACAAGCAGCGTGCTCTATGATCCTCCGACCGTTCCGGCACTCTCGACATGCGGAACGTTGCCCAGCAGCCTACGGCCGCTTTTTGTCGTTGAGCTGCCGTCACAGGCGCGCAACAATCGGCAGCAAATGACCCTAAGTACGCGTTTAGCGGAGGCTAACTTAGGGCTGTTGGATCAGCACCGGCACGCGCAGCACCACCTCGACATTGAATGAAGGCATCGAAGCCATCAAAAGCCGCGCAAGAGGAGAGGCTCATGGCTCAGGTCGCGCAATCTTATGGACGATCCGTTTCTTGGAGCGAAGTCCGATCAAATGCGCATCTGAGACGTGACATCTGCCGGTGGATTGGTCATGACACTAGGCTGACCGAAGTGTGCGGAGGCGCGTTTGGCTCTGAGCTATGCCGCAATTTGGGTGACGGGCTGATCAGGCGGCGTTTCGAGTCGGCTCAGTCACTTCGATGCCGTCAGAGAATTTGACGCCCTCGATGATTTTGGGCAAGTGGTTTCTTCCTTTCAATCGGCGCCACGTCTGGCTGGCTGCTATGACGAGCTTGAAAACCATCACGAGTGCGGTGGCGTG
>CAJQQK010000125.1 GCA_905480435.1 uncultured Hyphomicrobiaceae bacterium
CTGTGATAAAAGTTCCAGGAATTCTGATGCCATGAGTGCGCTCCTTTCGAATCAAACGCACTCCTATAGATTCAGATAAATCCCCGACCGTGAATCCCTTATCGCAGAGTTATGCAGCAGTCAGCGTTGAACAGCCCTGACCCGGCCCGGCACCCGCAACAGTCACACGGCCGTGGGGCTCGGCCCTGCCAATCGCCTCCTGCAGCGCACCAACAAGCGCAGCCCGAACGTTGTCATCGCCGCCTTCCGCAAGCGCGCGCGGTCCAATCTCTTCATAAAACAAATTCCAGAACGTCCGGCGCGCGCTCCCTGGCGGCAACGCCTCGACATCGGCCCGATAGTCTTTCGCAACACGCGCCAGCACACCAAGGTCACGCGGCAGCTGCTCTTCGTTGAACGTTTTGATTTGACGGGCCAGCACCGGCGCCGTGCCTTCCGTACCAATCGCAATCGTCACCGGGTCTCGATCAACGATCGCCGGCGTAATGAACTGGCTGTCTTCAAGGTTGTCGACAATATTGACGAGGCAGTCCCGCTCGCGTCCGATAGCGGCAACACGCGCATCTTCGCTGGCATCATCATTCGCCGCGTAGACCAGACGAGCACCGGTTAGGTCGCCAGCCTCAACAGCCCGATCGATCAGCCTGATGCGCCCAGCTCCAGCCCAATCCAAGACGCGTTGATCTGGCTTGCACCCAAACACATCGATCATCGCTTCTGTCTTCAACAGCAGCTGCAGCTTGGCCACAGCCGTAGCGCCAGCTCCCGACATCACAACCCGCTGATCGCGGAGATCTAGAAAAATAGGATAGTGCCGCACGGTCCACCTCGTGGTTGGCCAATTCACGATTGGCTACAGCACTATTTAGAATATTTTTCTCCAAATACACCATGCATCCGAGTAAATAAGAAATATATACCCATCATAAGCCCCTACACGCAATGCAGTCGCGACTACTTCTCTACCGGCCATGCCACTCATCCTCAAATCCCGCGCCTGCAGGAATTGTCTGCCTCCAAGCCGACGAAGAAAACTACGCTTCCCAGCCAAACACCTCCTCTAGTCCGACATCAAACACGCGTGATATCCGAAACGCACTCTCCAGCGATGGCGAATAACGACCCTGCTCGATCGCAATCACGGTCTGTCGCGTCACACCGATTGCTTTGGCGAGTTCGGCTTGGCTCATATGCCCGTGCAGCTCACGCAACTCACGGACGCGATTGGTGATCGGCGGTCGCTTCGTCATCATCTATGCCCTGCTGCCCAGATAGATCAGCCCGGACACAATCTTGACGGCTTCTCCCGCAGCAATCAGCGCCAACGCTGCGTTCGCCACGTCCATCGGCTGCATCGGATTAAAGGCGAACCACATCAGTCCCACCAACCCTGCCATCAAAGCCCAGCCGCCATTGCGCTCCGCCCGTGTTTCAATCAGCTGCTCGCGCTCATCCGGCTCAATATCCGTCTCACCGTTCCGAGCCACCATGGCCGACGCAATAGTCGCTGAGAGCACAACGAAACCGACGGCGATCACCCCAATCCGCAGGAAAAACTCGCCGCGCGTTTGCGGCGGCTCTCCGAGGTACCCGAACACCATCGCGAAATGCCAAAGAATAGGCACAAACATTAATACCGACAGACCAATGACGAATTTCATGTGATTGGACATTGAAGCACCTCATGTTAAATTTATTTGACACCATATGTGGTCAAATATTTTTGACATGTCAAGATGTCTTTATCCAATTTAACCGCATCTGAGCCAGCTGCCTTTAGGGCGGAACCATCTCTCGTTCCGTATATCTACCTAGTCCTAATCACGAAGAAACAACTTTGCGGCTTCCGCCTGACCACCTAAAACTTCCCCAACTCCAACTCCAAGTACCTGAACCCTTTGATCCACACTCTGGGAGAGCACGCAATGAAGCACAACATCAACACGATGCTTGGCGCCTGCGCTATTGGGACAACGGCAATGCTGATCGGCATGGCAGTGCCTGCCGACGCTGAAACAATCCGCTGGGCCCGCAAAGCCGACAGCTTGACGCTCGATCCCCACGCACAAAACGAAGGCCCGACCCACACGCTTACCCATCAGATTTACGAGCCTCTTCTGCATCGCGACATGTCGGCCAAAATCGTACCTGCACTGGCGCAATCCTGGGCCCCCACCAAAGATCCAACGATCTGGGAATTCAAGCTGCGCAAAGGCGTCACCTTCCACGACGGCGCAACCTTCACCGCCGACGACGTCGTGTTTTCCTTCAAGCGCGCGATGAAGCAAACATCAGCCATGAAGGAACTTCTCGCCTCCGTCACGGACATCATCAAAATCGACGACCACACCGTCCATATCAAAACCAAGGGCGCCAATCCGCTCCTGCCCAACAACCTCACCAATCTCTTTGTGATGGACGAAGGTTGGTCCAAGAAAAATGGTGCCGCTGACCCACAGGATTTCGAAAACGGCAAGAACAACCACGCCGTCACCAATGCCAATGGCACTGGCGCCTATATGATCACAAGCCGCGCGCCAGACGCCAAAACCGTCCTCAAGGCCAACCCGAAATACTGGGGCAGGGGCAAATTCCCGCTCGAGGTCACGGAAATCGTCTACACGCCAATCAAGTCGCCAGCCACGCGCGTCGCAGCACTTCTCTCGGGCGAAGTTGACATCATCCAGGACGTGCCGGTGCAGGACCTTCGCCGGGTCGCATCTGATGCCAAATTGAAGGTCGTCAAGGCAGCCCAGAACCGCACCATCTTCTTTGGCATGAACGTGGGCGACGCCGATCTCAAATCAGACAACGTCGAGGGCAAAAACCCACTTGCCGATGTCCGCGTCCGTCAGGCCATCAATATCGCCATCAATCGGCCAGCCATCCAGAAAGTCGTGATGCGTGGCCAGTCCGCGCCAACCGGTGTCATCATGCCGCCGTTCGTCAATGGTTGGACCAAAGCGCTTGATGGCCACCCAAAATATGACGTCAACAAAGCCAAGGCACTCCTCAAGGAAGCCGGCTACGCAAACGGTTTTGGCATCACACTCAACTGCCCGAACAATCGCTACATAAATGATGAAGCTATCTGTCAGGCAGCAGCCGCCATGCTCGGCCGGATCGGAATCAAAGTCACGCTCGATGCCAAACCAAAAGCCCAACATTTCCCGCTGATCAAAAAGAAAGAGACAGACTTCTACTTGCTCGGCTGGGGCGTGCCGACGTTCGATTCAGAATACATCTTCAACTACCTGGTCCACTCGACGACCGACAAGCTCGGCTCCTGGAACGGCACCCGCTTCAGCAATGCCGATCTCGACAAGAAAATCGAAGGTCTGGCATCGGAAACCAACCTCGACAAGCGCAACAAGGTGATCGCTGAGATTTGGGCCGTTGTGCAAAAGGAAGTTCTTTACGCGGCCATCCATAACCAGGTGTTGAACTGGGGTATGACCAAGCGCATCAACTTCCCGGTCCAACCCGAAGACCAGCCTCACTTCAAATACTTGAAATTCAACAAGTGACGCGCAACTACGGCTCTGGCACACGCCAGGGCCGCTCTGCATTCTGCCGGCACCGCATCCAAACCATCCTCATCACTCAAACTTCTGAGCGCGACCCACACCGGAGCCATCTGACCGGATGACAACCTTTATCGCCCGGCGCCTGCTGCAAGCCATTGTTGTCCTCGCGGTCGTCGCGCTGATCTCGTTCACCATGTTCCGCTATGTCGGTGACCCGATCGAGAACATCCTTGGCCAGGAAGCAACCCAGGCCGACTACAACGAACTCGTCGACCGTCTCGGCCTCAATGATCCCGTCCCCGTCCAGTATTTCCGGTTTCTCGGCAAAGCCCTTTCCGGCGATTTTGGCGTCTCATACCGCCAACGCCGCCCTGTCACGCAAATCATCGCCGAACGCGCACCAGCAACCTTGGAACTGGCCTTCATCTCAGGCCTGCTCGCGCTGACCGGCGGCATCGTCTTTGGCATCTACACCGCCATCAATCGCGACAGTTATCTCTCGCATGCAATCATGACCGGCTCCTTGATTGGCGTCTCGCTACCAACATTCCTGATCGGCATCCTGCTCATCTGGATCTTTGCGGTCGAGCTCAAATGGCTACCCTCATTCGGGCGCGGCACCGTCACCGATCTTGGCTGGTGGACCACTGGTCTCCTCACCATCAGCGGCCTCAAATCTCTGATCCTGCCGGCGATTACGCTTGGCCTCTATCAATTGACGCTGATCATGCGCCTGGTCCGCGCCGAGATGCTCGAAGTCCTCCAAATGGACTACATCCGAACCGCCCGTGCCAACGGTCTGCCTGAGCGCAAAATCCTCTACTCGCATGCTCTGCGCAACACCCTCATTCCTGTCATCTCAATCACCGGCTTGCAGTTCGGCTCGATCATCGCCTTCGCAATCATCACCGAAAGCGTCTTCCAATGGCCCGGTCTTGGCCTTCTGTTCATCGACGCTATCCAGTTCGTCGACGTCCCGGTCATGGCAGCCTACCTGATGCTGATCGCCGTGATCTTCGTCATCATCAACTTGATCGTCGACATTCTCACCTACGCCGTTGATCCCCGCGCGCGCGGCACGCAGCCGGGGAGCACCCCATGAGCAAAGCGATCAAACCAGCTTCCGACCCAACATCCAACGAGGACGAAGAAGGCGATCGCACGCGCCTCCAGGAAATCCGCGACAACCCGATAGTCCACAGCTTCCTGAAAAGCCCAGTCGCTATCGGCTCAGCCTTGATTGTCCTGTTGATGATGCTCGCAGCTGCATTCGCTCCTTGGATCGCACCCCACAACCCATTTGACCTCGCAACGCTCGACCTGATGGATGGCTTTTCGCACCCCATGGTCCCCAATGAGTTTACCGGCAAAACATTCTGGCTTGGCTCGGATGATCAAGGCCGCGACGTGTTTTCCGCCATCCTCTATGGCCTCCGCATCTCACTCTTCGTTGGCATCGTCGCTGTTCTCTTCGCAGTCGTACTTGGTGTGGCACTCGGCCTGCTTGCCGGCTGGCGTGGAGGTTGGCTGGATGCCTTCATCATGCGCGTCGCTGACGTCCAGCTTTCGTTCCCATCGATTCTGATCGCACTCCTCATCTTCGGCATCGCCCGCGGCTTCATTCCAGCAACCGAGCGCGAATCCGCCGCCATGTGGGTCTTGATTATCGCAATCGGATTGTCTGATTGGGTGCAGTACGCCCGCACCGTGCGTGCCATCGTCACCACGGAAAAGCGCAAGGAATACGTGCTCGCTGCCCGCGCCATCGGCTGTGGCCCCTGGCGCATTGCCCTGGTCCACATCCTGCCCAACACGATGAGCTCAATTCTGGTGATCGGCACAATGGGGCTCGCACTTGCCATCATCGCGGAAGCGACCTTGTCGTTCCTCGGCGTTGGCGTCCCCCCGACCCAGCCATCACTCGGCACGCTCATCCGCGTTGGTCAGGGCTTCCTGTTCTCCGGCGAGTGGTGGATTCTGCTCTTCCCGGCCTTAACGCTGCTCGTCCTCGCCTTGTCGATCAATTTACTCGGCGACTGGCTTCGCGATGCCCTCAATCCAAAGCTTAGATAGCCTCACAGACGAAACCTCAAACTAGGCCCCACTTCACCTTCGAGCGATGGTCAAAGTTCCGCTGCCAGATCGGCGCCACAACTGGATGCCTTGCCACCCTATGCGTCAACGCCTCACACTGTGCAAACTGCCTCTTCCCGGGGTGCCAGGAAAACAGCATCGCCAGATACACATCTGCGAGTGACATCTGATCACCCAATAGAAATTCAGTCGTATTCAATTGGCCATCGAGCAAGCCAAACGCATTGTCATTCCGCTCAATAGCGGCCGCCCGGATGCCAGCACCTTCTGCCGCCTCAGTTGTATAGCGCTCCGGATAAATCCGCCGCAGCGTCGTTTCATAAACATTGGCACTCAGAAACACGACCCACCGCAGAAACGATGCATGCTCAGGCGTTCCAAGTTGCGGTCCGACATCACCGCCTGGAAAAGCCTGCGCGATATAAGTCAGCATCGCAGCACTTTCCGTCATCATCGCGCCATCTGGCGTCATCAATACCGGCACCTGCCGCCACGGATTGATCTCCCGGAACGTCTCCGGCAACGCGCTGCCTGGCACCGAGTCGAGTGCAATCAGATCGAACTGCGCGCCTGCAAGCGCCAACGCCGCCTCAACAACAAAGCCACCGGAACCGTCACGATTGTAAAGTTTGTAAGTCATATCCCCCTCTGCCATGTGCTCAATTCCCAGCACACACTACTCGCAGATCGATCGCCATGCATGCATGGATCCACCCAGAGCCTACCCCGCAATAGCCAACCCGTCTCGACTGTTGCGGAATCGGCAGTTACAGCATGTGGCGTTTAAAAGGATTCACAGTGCGCCTTAAAACGCCTAATCTTCAGGCGATTTATGGCTCCTATTAAACGCGGCGTGCTTCGGCTGATCTAGCAACCATTCTTCTCGAAATTTTTACAAGCCGCTTTCGCACCGAACTGGCATGCAGCCTGAAGAACCGCACAGACGTTCTTCTTATTGTTGTTCTGAGGCGGCGGCCGCGGTCCACTGTTCTTAAAGCAACGGCGACCATCCCAGGCGCTGTCGCCCGGGCAGTAACATTGACCTGTCTGCTTGTCTAATTGGCGCCCACCCGAGCAGCGTCGTTGCTTGAATACGCAGCGTTTGCCGTTCCAGAATTGACCACGTCCACACACTCTTTGCGCCCGCACGCAGCGCCCGCTGCCTGTCCGCCGAAAACCTTTCCTGCAGTAGCAGTCGCCTTCTGGGCTCCGGTAAGCATTGCGCCCACAGTTCTGCAGCAACACACACTTGCCGCGAACACTTTTGTAGTTCTTGCCACAACGCTGACGCTCCCGCTGACAGGATCGCCCGGTCCATCTCGGCTTGCCAGACGGGCAGACGCATTGCCGTTCCGAACGGTTGTAATACCGCCCGCCTGAACAATTTCGTGTCACCGTAACAGGCTGCACCGGTTGCACTGGTCGCGCCGAGGAGCCCGATCCACAGGCAGCTATCTGCGCGCCACAACGGTTCATCACAGCACAAATCGCTTTGCGGCTCCCCTTCAACTGGAACGTCGCCTGAAACGGTGCAAGATCAACCGAAACGCTGTTTTCAGACATGAAGTATTCGAGCTCGGCACTGCCCTCGACAAACGTTGCCGCATTGGGGCCGATACCGAGGCTTCCGCCAACCAGCGCCGGCTTTGCCACGCCACCCGATACGGTTTCACCGTTGGAAAAACCAATGTTGATTTCGCGGTTGGAGCCGACCCTTGGACTGGCCGCCAGGCCTTGTCGGATACGCTCAGAAAATGACGGATAACTGCCCTTCCGGCGCACAACCGCACCAAGACCAATACCATCCGAATTGTCGACGCAGTAGGTCACAAGCTCAACGCCTGGCACGCGAACGCTTGCAGTGTACACCGAGCGCCCACCAGCAATCGCCATGCGTTCCGTGCGGTTCGCCCAGCGCGACGTCGCAGGTCCACGCGCAACGGTTGACAACGTCGGCTTCGGCAATGGCGCCGGCTGTGATGTCGCCGTACTGACGGCAGGTGTACTGGTCGCCGGCGCATTGGGTGTCGTGCTTGGCGCGTTATTGCTGCCTGCGAGCCGTTTCATATACGCCTGCGCAAAACCAGCGCGCGAGCCGTTCGGGAACTGCTTCAAGAACGCAGTCCATCCGTCAACGGTGCCCAGTTCTTTGGCGAGGTCGAACGCTTCTTTTTCAGAAAATCCACCGCCGGCCGCAGCCGCCGCCGGGCGCAACGAACTCTCATAAGATTGGCATGCTGAAACAAACGATCGGATTTCCGAATGGCCGTCTTTGAGGTTCAGAACGCTCGTCCGGTAACCAGGGATCGTATAGTCGACGGCTGGCAACTCAGACATCATCGACCAGAGTTTGTCGCTGTGCTTCGGGCGCACAATAATGCCGGCAATACCTTCGTTGGTATTACCAATTCCAGTCACTTCACCGGCCAGCTCGTGCTCACGTCCACCACCAGAGAAACGCACGCGAACCGGCGAACCATTTTTGAGTTTGCCAACATCAACCGCCAGGGTCAGCGCCGAAAACGAAACACTCGTGCTGGATCGCGCTTCGCATGTCCCAGTGAACAGTTGGTTATCAGTCTCAGGCACCCCATAGACCAACCGCGCAACCGTTCTCCCGCGCGACGCTGCGTCACTTCCTTCGGAAAGCGTCCATTTCAGAACATCTTGGGCACTCGCCGGGCCCGCTACTGCAAAGCTAAGAAGAACAAGTGTCCCTATGAGAACACGAGAGACAAATTGACTAATCCGCATACGACCCGCCCCAGACTTAAACTCACTTTGCACACTCTGGAATAAATACCATCGGCAGGCAAACCAAGAAGCTTTAACCGAAGGTTTTCAAAGCCAGAGTGGTTAAGGCCTCATAAAAGGCACGCATTGGACGAAGCACAGAGTTGCATCACAACCCGGCAGACATGCCACCATCCACGGCAAGATCTGCCCCAGTTACAAATCCAGAATCATCGCTCGCAAAGAACAGCGCGGCTCGTGCGACATCCTCTGGTTCACCAAACCGACGCAACGGCGTCTGGTCAATCAGCGCTTTGTTAATTAACGGATTGCGCAGCACGCGCTCCGTCAGCGCCGTCTCGATAAACCCCGGCGCTAGCGCGTTAACCCGAATGCCGTAAGGCGCATATTCCACAGCCAACGCCCGCGTTAGCGCAGCAACAGCACCTTTCGTCGCCGAATAGCCCGCCAACTGGCGCAACCCACGATGCCCCATGATCGACGCCAGATTGATCAGAGACGCGTTGCCAGATGCCTTCATGAGCCCAAAGCCATCGCGCGCGATGCGTACAACACCATCCAGATTGACCTCACGTATGGTGGTCCAATCCGCGTCCGACATATGCCGGAAGTCCCCGCGCACATTCAGCCCGGCATTATTAACGATGACATCCAGCCGGCCGTGCGCGTCTTCGATTTGCCTAAAGGCCGCAACAACGTCCTGCCCCTTAGAGACATCTAGCCTCAATGCCTCGGCCTTGTGTCCGGCTTCCGTAATCGACGCGGTCTCGCTGGCCGCCGCCTCACCGTTCACATCGGACACATAGACATGCGCACCTTCACTCGCGAACACGCGCGCCATCGCCCCACCGATGCCGGCCCCAGCGCCGGTTACCAGTGCAATCTTGCCTTCAAGTCTAGTCATCTAAGGCGACACTCCCTGCT
Source organism: uncultured Hyphomicrobiaceae bacterium (assembly GCA_905480435.1). Classification (GTDB taxonomy): domain Bacteria; phylum Pseudomonadota; class Alphaproteobacteria; order Rhizobiales; family Hyphomicrobiaceae; genus CAJQQK01. The sequence continues at coordinate 9,300 of CAJQQK010000125.1, forward strand.
ATCATGCCCTGCAAACCGTTGTTTGATGCAAACACCGGACCAACACTTAAGCGCGCAACTGTCGCTAACCGGTAAACTTCGTACTCATCGTCACGAGTTCCTCAGCCGCACTTGGGTGCAGCGCCACCGTGGCATCAAAATCAGCCTTGGTCGCGCCCATCTTCATCGTAATCCCGACAACCTGAATGATCTCGCCTGCATCCGGCCCCAGAATGTGGCACCCCACGACCTTCTGATCCGCCGGGTTCACAATAAGCTTCATGATCATCCGCTCCGAACTACCCGACATCGTGCCGCGCATCGGCCGGAACTGAGACTTGTATATGTCAATATCCCCGTAACGCTCGCGCGCCTCGGCCTCCGTCAGTCCACACGTCCCAATCTCCGGAGTCGAGAACACAGCCGTCGGAATGGTGTCGTGGTCAACCACCCGCGGTGCCTTGCCAAACACGCTATCGGCAAACGCATGGCCCTCACGGATCGCAACTGGCGTCAGCGCAACTCTGTCGGTCACATCGCCGACGGCATAAATATTCGCCACGCTCGATTGCGAGTCCGCTGAAACCTTAACCTCACCCTTGCGGCCAAGCTCAACACCGGCATTTTCCAGCCCCAGCCCTTTGGTGTTCGGATCTCGCCCAATCGCAAACATAATCTGATCTGCATCCAGAACCTGCCCGGTATCCAACGTACCCTTCAGGCTATCGCCGGTCTTCTCAATCTTCTTGAATACGGCGTCGGTAACAATATCGATGCCACGTGCCTGCATCGCCTCCATCAGGCCGTCGCGCATGTCCTCATCAAAACCACGCAGAACTTTGTCACGCCGATAGACGATCGTCGTCTTGGCTCCGAGGCCAGCAAAAATCCCAGCGAACTCGACAGCAATATAACCACCACCGACAACGACAACTCGCTCCGGCAGCTTCTCAAGGTGAAACGCTTCATTCGATGAAATAGCGTGCTCGATCCCTTCGAGCCCATCATCAAAATTCACATGGCCACCGGTCGCAATCAGGATTTTATCCGCCGTCACCGTCTTGCCCGAGGTCGTCAAACGCACAGTATGCGCATCCACCAGCTCGGCTCGCTCAGCAAACGCCTCGACGTTGTTGCGCTCCAGAATACCTTTGTAGATGCCTTCAAGCCGGTCGATTTCCTTGTCTTTGTTGGCCATCAACGTCGACCAATCAAACTTTGCCTCGCCATCGAACGACCATCCGAAACCAGCCGAGTCGTCAAAATCGTCCTTAAACCGGCTCGCATAAACGAAGATCTTCTTTGGCACACAGCCGCGTATCACGCAGGTCCCACCAAAACGATACTCTTCAGCGATCGCAACCTTGGCGCCATGCCCCGATGCAATCCGTGCCGCCCGAACACCGCCCGAGCCTGCTCCGATAACGAACAGATCAAAATCATACTGAGCCATGCCGGCCTCCTCTTAACTATCTCAATCAAACTTCGGTCGGCTCAACATCCGCATCAAAAACCTGCACGCCAGAGTCACCCGCAACGATCGCCTGGTCTGCCAGACCGATGAACAGACCATGATCAATCACACCCGGCGTGAACGGCAACAACTCCGCCAGCGCCTCAGGGTCTTCAATGCGCTCAAACGCGCAATCCATAATGAAGTTGCCGCCGTCCGTCACGAATGGTTTTCCGTCTGCCAGCATCCGCTGTTTAACGGGACCTTCAAGTCCCAGCTCGTCGGCGATGTCTTCGATCATTGCCCGCGTCACAGCGAGGCCGAACTGCACAACTTCAATCGGCAACGGAAAAGCCCCGAGCGTATCAACCAGCTTCGATTGATCAGCAATAATCACCATCTGCGCCGAGCCAGACGCAACAATCTTCTCGCGCAACAGCGAACCGCCACCACCTTTGACCAAACGCAAATTCCGGTCGAGCTCATCGGCGCCATCAATTGTCAGGTCGATCTCCGGCTGCTCATCAATCGTCGCCATCGGAATGCCAAGTCCCAGCGCCTGCACAAGCGTCGCCTCAGACGTCGGCACACCGGTAATCTTCAAGCCGTCGCGCACTTTCGCACCAAGCAAATCGACAAACTCTGCAGCTGTCGACCCGGTGCCAAGCCCAACCACCATGCCATCTTCGACATACTCAATGGCACGCGCTGCAGCCGCGCGCTTCATCTCGCGTACATCCATAACAAATCTCCAAAGCTTTGGTTCTCAGCGAACAGCAGACCGCCATGCTTGTTGAAACGCCAAGCTTATTGAAACGCCAGGCTTATTGAAACCATGGGTGCCGAAACGACATGTCTATTGGCATGGCAGAGACCCGACAAGCCAACAGATGTCAACTGCGTGACAAATCTCTGTGTTTCGAACTACAACCACGATCACAATCCAACGTGCGCAGGGAACCTGATATGAGCCGCCAAACCGTGGTCTTCGATCTAGATGGAACGCTAATCGACACCGCCCCGGATCTAATCCTGGCAACAAATCACGTCCTGGAAAACGCCGGCTACCAGCCAGTTTCACCCGACTTCATCCGCCCATACATCAGCTACGGCACCCGCGTCATGATAACTGAGGGCGTCAAACATCAGGGCCGCGAGATATCCTCGGCCCACCTAGATGAGCTCTTTTCAGAATTGATCACGTTCTACAGCGCCAACATCTCGGTTGCGAGCCGTCCTTTTCCGGGGCTCATCGATGTCCTCGACACCTTGCGCGCGCGCGGCACCACGATTGCCATCTGCACCAACAAGCTCGAGGCCATGGCCCGGCTTCTCATGGAGCAGCTCAAGCTGACATCTTATTTCACGGTCATCACCGGCCGTGACACGTTCCCCATTTGCAAACCTGACCCAGAACACCTATTCGGCGCCATCCGGCTCGCTGACGGTGCCCCACGTCATTCTGTGATGGTCGGCGACAGCACAACCGACCATGCAACCGCCAAAGCCGCCGGCATTCCAATCATCGGCGTCACGTTCGGGTATACCGACATCCCCATGACCGAGCTCGAATGCGATGCCACGATTTCACACTACGACGACTTCCTGCCCGCATTAGATCAGATTATGCCGACTTAGAACTCGTATTCTTGCCATGGCCTGACACACTGCTCCCCGCGTCAAACGGCAGACGATAATGCATAAATGCTGCCATAGCAGTCAGCACCGCAATAACCAGGAACGCACCTGAAAAATCAGTCGGCGCCAGCTCTGGCGTTCCGCGCCAAGCCCGCAACGTCTCCAGAATGAATGCTGCCAACGCAACCCCAATCGACACAAAGAGTTGCTGCGCCACACCAACAAGCGACGTTGCACCACTCATCGCCTTTTCCGAAACGTCCGAGAACGCGATGGCATTCAAACACGTGAACTGCAGTGATCGAAAGAAACTCGCGACAACCAACACCATTGCGATCACCAAATGCGGCGTCTCAGGCGTGAACACTGCATACAAGGTCAGCAACGCCGCACAGATCAGCGCATTAAAGGTCAGCACCTGCTTAAATCCGAAACGCCGCAAAATCGGCCGCGCCGCAATCTTCATGAGCAGCGCGCCAAATGCCCCTGCAAACGTAATCATGCCCGACTGAAACGGTGTCAGCCCAAATCCAACTTGCAGCATCAACGGCAGCAAAAAAGGTATCGCCCCGATACCAACTCGAAACAGCCCGCCACCTAGAATACTCGTTCGAAATGTCGGCAGCGCCAGCAGCTTCAAGTTCAGCAATGGGTCGTCAACCCGCCCCGCATGACGCACGTAGGCGGCACACAGCACAAAACCGATCACAACCAGCGCATAAGCATATTCGGTCGCGATCACATCACTGCCAGACAGCGTAATGCCAGAAATCAGCGCCGCCACGCCGGGCCCCGCCAGTCCGAACCCCATCCAATCCATCCGCCGCACGGTCTCCGAGCGCACATTTGGCATATAGCGCTGCGCCAACATGAGACCCAGCACGCCGATCGGTAGATTAATCCAAAAAATCCAGCGCCAATCGAAATACGTCGTCACAAAGCCACCGATCGGCGGCCCGATCATCGGCGCCATCAAAGCCGGAATACTGAGATAGGCAAGCGCATCGACCATGCCGGATTTTGGCACCGACCGCAGCACAATCAAGCGGCCAACTGGCACCATCATCGCGCCACCAACGCCCTGGAAGGCGCGCGCGCAGATCAGATGCTCCAGCGAGTTCGCTGACGCACACGCAATCGAGGCCAGAATAAAAATCGTAATCGCCGCCTGAAAAACCGGTCGGGCGCCATATCGATCCGCGCACCAACCGCTCACAGGAATAAACACCGCCAGCGACAGCAAATAGCTGGTCAACGCCAGCTTCAGAACAACTGGGTCATGTCCGAGATCACGCGCAATCGCCGGCAATGACGTCGCAATCACAGCCGAGTCCATGTTCTCCATGAACAGCGCCGAGGTAACCACCATCGGCAACAGCCAGACAGGCTGCGGCTTGGCCGCATTAACTTGGGTCGCGTTAGCTTCGGGAGGCGCATCTGTTGGCATCGCCGATCGGTGATGCGCCTGAAGCAATCATCACGTCAATCCCGGTTGCGATGATCTCAGCTGTTCATTCAAATCAGCAACAAATTCGAGACGCGCTTGTTCGTCTTTAGCGAACCAGCGATCAGGAATAATCAACGCATCTGCTCCAGCAATGATCACCACGGTATATTTCCGCCAGCTCTCAATTGACCGCACTGCCGTCCATCCAATAGCGGTGGTAATATCATCCCGCTTCACGATCAATCCGTCAGTGTTGGCTTTGATTTCGGTATTGACACAAACTTCGGTTCCACGTCCGAACTTGTGGCGATACGACCATCGAATAAAGATCAAATACCACACGATACCGGCTGAGGCGGCGACAATCGCTGACAAAAGCAATTGCCAATAATTCGAGAAACCCACAGAATTCAAAGCATGGCGCGTTATCAACGCGACACTCGCAGAAATGATTGGCCCGGTAACACCGGCATAATAGACGGTCGTCGGCCCAACCGAGCCGGTTCGCGTATGATGCGCCAGCCGTTCGACGTCCTTCTCAGTTAACAGCCCATTAATCGATATTTCTGTCATGCCTAGCAGGCTGTTGAAAATCGTCGCTGACAGCGTAGGGCAAATCAGATTCGGTGTCGTCATCAGCAATGGGGGCGGCGATGCGCGGATCGGATGCAGTGACGGGGGCTTTGTTTTCGTATGTGGACCTGGAGGATCGGGT
>CAJQQK010000126.1 GCA_905480435.1 uncultured Hyphomicrobiaceae bacterium
ACCGCCAGATCACGCTCAAAGAGCGTGACGCCGGTGGTGGGCAGACTTCAGTCGGGCTACGCCCTCCTTCCGTCAGCCCACCAGCGGCGCATTCTCACCTAGATTGACGCTGGGTTCTCACCTTGATTGTCGCCGTAGAGCCAGTGCCTCGATCGGAACCGAAACAACTTCGCGCACAAAAATGCTGAGCCTAATCAAAAATTGTTCCGGTTTCCATTTGGTGCATGCACACCAGAGGCAATCGAAGTTGTGGAGCAGTTTGGTCTGGTCCCTGTGCAATGGGATGTTTCGTCGTCCGACCCATGGTCAGGTCAAACCACACGCGGGCAGATTAATACGGTAATGAAGGGCGTAAGGCCAGGTTCAATCGGTCTGTTCCACGCTAACGGCCGCGGCTGGCGAACCGACGACGCCATACCTGTGCTAATCCGAAAATTACGCCGAAACGGATACAAGTTTGTAACTGTTTCGCATCTCCTGGAGGAGGGTGATCCTGTTTATGAAAACAGCTGCTTTGACTCGCGGCCCGGGGATACCAATCGATATAAGGGGCTCTCGCTCCGGCTGGAAAAGTCATATAACGCTTTCTATCGGGCACATGGCAAAAGGCCGACGCCGACGTCGTTCATGCTGCGCCCCCCACCGCTTCCAACACGTGACAAGAGTTCCAATAGCGAGCCGCAGCTGCAGCGGGAGCCTCGCCCAGCACGCTCCTCGCCTTCGGGCAGAAACTGGCGATTTAGATTCTGGGAACAAAACGGGAATTGATGCAGACACAGAGTGCAGAATGGGCGGTGCTATCTGCCTGCAATACAGCTGCCGGTGATGGTGAAAATGCTGGAGCTCTGTCAGGCTTTCCCCCGGCGCCACATGGATATCCAGGCGTGCGCTGATAATTTCTCTCAGGCTGGTACTTGTACAAGGTTTGGGTTCGACAGGTGATGAAACTCCAATGAAATGTCACATGTGGCGAGTGCGATCCGGCGTTGAGCAAAAATTCCCACCAGAAGAAATTCAGAAACTCCGATCGACTGGATGTCGGCGCGCTGGGTTAGCTCTGCCGAAAATCACCTTTCGACGTTCCTAATAGCATCCGATTATGATGCCGCAATTGCTTGCCATTGAGATCAAAGATGACCCAACAAGACTACAGGATTGAAGCAGTCACGGCCGATCAAGCGCTTGTACTGGCAGATCAATTATCAGGCATTGATCCCTGGTTGCGATTGGGATTTACCGCGCAAGACTTTCGTCATTTGATTTCAAATACACGTCCACCTGAAGGCGAAGCCTGCGCAATCTTGAACAACAATGATCTTGCAGGCCTCGTTGTCATTCGGCGAAACTGGTTGTTTGGAGACTATCTGAAAATACTTGCTGTCATCCCGCAAGCTCAGCGCCAAGGCGTAGGTCAACAAACACTCAGGACGATTGCTGCGCGCAGTCGAGAATCCGGCGCCAAGAATCTTTGGGCATGCGTTTCAGCATTCAATTCTGCCGCCCTCGCTTTCTACGATAACAACGGATTCGAGAGGATCGGCACACTCAGTGATCTTGTGGTTGAGGGCGAGGATGAAATTCTCGTTCGTCTTCGATTACCAATGATTAGCGCTATTTCATGACATCGTTCAAATTCTCGCAACTTGAAATTTGGCGACACAACGAGCCATGCTGAAGATGCTCAGCGAGGCAAAAACTGAGGAAGAAGCCCATACTGATTACTGGGCACCATTCATCGTTGTTGGTGATGGGCTACCAAAGCAGTAAGCTTGATCTATTCGGCGCTCATGGGAGACCAGACAAGTTATGCAACTTCGACAATTGTCCGCCGGATTGTTCGCAGTCGTTATTTGGCTTCTATCGGGCGTTCAGCCATCCGAAGCTCGTCGTGTCGCTCTCGTCATTGGCAACTCTGCCTACAAACACGTTCCTGCACTTGAGAATCCACGCAACGATGCCCGTGACATCTCCAAGACTCTAAAATCGATCGGGTTCGATAATGTGGAGCTCAGAGAAGATCTTGACTATCGGGCAATGCGAATTGCTTTGAGGGATTTCGCGACCAAATCTCAAGGGGCCGAGATCACTCTGATCTTCTACGCTGGTCATAGCATCGAAGTGAATAAGAAGAATTATCTCGTCCCAGTGGATGCCAAACTCAGCCAAGCTGTTGACGTAGATTTTGAGGCTATCGCTCTCGATCAGGTAAGAACAGCAGCTTCATCCGCTTCGAAGCTTAAGATGGTCATTCTTGATGCTTGTCGGAACAATCCGTTCAAGATGGCGGGGCGTTCCGGCACACGCTCGCTTAGTCGTGGCCTTGCAATTGTAGAGCCAGGCTCTGGCGAACTCATTGCTTATGCTGCAAAGGAAGGCACGACAGCACAAGACGGTGAAACGAGCCGCAATTCTCCATTCACGACAGCACTCCTCAAGAACCTCAGGAAGCCAGGCGTCGAAGTTAGAGTAATGTTTGGCCAAATCCGAGACGATGTTCTGTCCGCCACGAGCAATCAGCAGCAACCGTACACGTACGCTAGCCTTGGAGGGCAGCAACTATACTTACATGGGCCACCAAAAACCGCCACACCTTTAATCGCACCAACGCCGGCCTATCGTCCTTCCTCCCCCCCGATCAGTAAAGAGATCCAAGAGGCCGCGGCTGCTTGGGCGGCAACGAAAGACACGGATAGCACAGCTGTACTTGAGATCGCGTCCCAGGGCGTGGTGTAACAGTGCTCGATTTCGGCGGCTTCGGCTGAAGTGAGCCCACAGGGCGAACGCAAGGCGAAGCCGCTTATCCACAGCCCGTCAGGGCGGTCATGGTCCGACTCAATGTTTGTTTGG
>CAJQQK010000127.1 GCA_905480435.1 uncultured Hyphomicrobiaceae bacterium
ACCCAGCATGCCGCCGTGCCAGCCAGCCCTCAAGGACAAGCCCTCGCTGGCGCGCTATAGAGCGCGTCCTTGACCGCCGCCCGTCACATCGACGGGGAATGCTCTGCCAACAGGATTAAGCAGCAAACCGACCACCCAAAAGCACCTGACCCACCCACTCAATTCATCGAGGAGCCACAGAAGGGAGACCAGCAGATATTGCGTGATTATCTTCGAGCCCCGCATGCCACTTCGCTCCGTTGTTGTATCGCCTTACTTGTCTGCAATGCTGAATGAAGGCAGTCCCGCATGCTCTGCAGCATTGATCCGCATCAATTAATGCGCACCAAAAGCTTCCATCAATGCCGGCGCTGCAGAAGTCAATTTGCCTCCGCTTGATAGATATTATTTACTCAATTAGAAACAAACGCCCGCTCATTTATTTTTACATTCAGGCTCAGAGCCCAATTCAGCATAAAGTTTTTCGCCATTTATCCAACCGACTACCGTCTTGTTGTTGGGCCAGTACGGATACACTCGACACCATGGCGCGGGCGTACGTTCTTTGGCAGCGGGATTTAACGCATGCCAGCGCATCAATGACGGTTGGGGGCCTCGGCAAACATCGCCGCGCAATCTTTTTCGACTGTTGGGCAATTCAGCAACGGTTTTCGATTTGATCGTCGGTTTCTGACGAATTAGGAACGTATCCGCTGTCGCACAAATTAGGCGCAACCAACCAACATTATGCTTCAGATGTTTTTCGATTGCCATTGGCAAGGCGCCTTTATTTCGTGTGTCGCTTAGGGGAGACGGCGCGATACCTGAGGACAACCGATCTTTTTTCGCCTTTGCGATATTGGCGTTCTTGCGGCTTGCAAGAAAGGTGACGATTGGGAAATTGAAATACGTTCGATTGGATGCACCTCGCAACTCAAAGTGCCACCATTCTTTCCGGTAATTCCTGAACCCGTTTTCCGACATAACGCGCACAAGCAAATTCCGATTGCTCCGAGCCTTACCCTTGATGGCTGGATTGCCGGTGTGACTGAGGGGGTGAAAACAGTCATACCCCGTGCCGAAGTCGAGACTGTTGTCGGGCGATCGGCGCCCCTTAGGTTGATGACAACGCTTTTGATGGCTAATTTTCCAGTCAGTCTGCGGTGAAGAACCTGCTGGCACTATTGTCAGGTCAACGGTGCTGCCACGGGCGTGCTGAGAGCGTGTTGAAATATAGCCCAGACGGAACAAATTTTTCTTGTCTAGATGCGGGTAGAATTCTCGCTTGGTTAGAGTGTCTCGTGGATTTCGTGCCCAGCGGACAAAATGTCGAACTGCCCGCAAGGGGCGATAGCAGTCGTAGACTTTGAGCGAGAGGCCCCGTTTGGATAACTTCTTTTGCGCGCCTCTAAGCGCAAAGGCTGCCCTGCGCGTCAGGATGCATTCACCGGCATTGTAGCCGTTGATGCGGCGCCCGACAAAGTTTCGGAGAGTGAAATACCGCATCTCCTGCTGGATGGTAGGATCGACGGCGCGCAAGTATACGAACCCTTTTGGTAGTTCAGCCGCAGATGCCGGCACGCCAACGAATATAGAGAGCCCCAACAGAACTGCGGAGGTTCGACGGAAATAGCCTTGCAAACATAGTGATTGGCTTGGGTCCTCAGGCACAGTCGAAAATCCTCAGATGTAATTCAATTACTGAATATAACGAGCGTTAACCCAGCCGCGGGCACCATTATACTGGATCTCGCACCACGTTGCTCTTCTGGAGATTCGTCTGCAACGCCCTTTTGAAATGCCTGAAGCGTTATGAGGCAACTTATAGACGATGCTAGACCGCACGCTTGGGCGCCTTCGCATGTTCAACACATCATCCGACGCCACGCCGACGACTCGATAGTTGCCAATACTTACCTGTCGCGCAGGGGACGGAGTATTCTCACGCGCAATATAGCGATTGTAAGCCCAGCCCGTTTGACACTGGTAAGATACAAAACACCAACCCCAACCATTGCACTTTAATACAGAAACGCTACGTCCGTTGGGCGGAATTTCAGCAACAATGGCAAAGCGATTGCCGGGGCCGGCTCTCACATTCAAGACGTCGTCGCTCTGCACACCAACGACGCGCCACCCCCCGGGAACCGGACCGCAGGACGGCTGGGATGGTTCAATAGGTGGTTGCAAGCGTCCGATCGATCCTGTTTGAATGTTCTGACTGTTAATTTGTTGTTGCTTTGCATCTCGTAAACGCTGCCTCTCTAGAGCATCGCGTTGTCTCTTGTCTCTTTGTTGACTAGCCAGTTCATCCGACTTTGCTAAGGCCATATCTGCATATACCGTTCCGGGATACCGCCTCCGAAAGGCTTCAAGTACAGCTGTGCTATTGGTATCTTTCGTTGCAGCCCAAGCTGCCGCTGCCTCTTGGGTCTCCTTGCTGATTGGAGGAGGTGCTTGATAAGCTGGTCGTGGTGCAGTTGATGGCGCGACAATGGTTGGTTGCCCATTTAAGAACATTGGTTCGCCGCTAAGGCTGGCGTATGTGTAAGGTTCCTGCTGATTGCTCGTGGCAGACAGAACATCATCTCGGATTACACGGAACATCACGCCAACTTCGATGCCTGGTTTCTTTAGGTTCTTCAGAAGTGCCGTTGTGAATGGAGAATTACGGCTCTCCTCGCCGTCTTGAGCAGTCGTGCCTTCCTTCGCCGAATAAGCAATGAGTTCGTTGGTGTTGGCCTCCACTATGGCCAATCCACGGCCAACAGAACGGGTGCTGGAACGGCCTGCCATCTTAAAAGGATTGTTCCGGCACGCATCAAGGATGATCATTTTGAGCTTTGATGCAGAAGAGGATGCTGTTCTTACCTGATCGAGTTGAATGGCTTCAAAATCCACATCAACGACGTTTGCCAGCTTTGCATCCACTGGCACGAGGTAATTCTTTTTATTCACCTCAATGCTATGACCAGCATAGAATACGAATGTCAGCTCAGTGCCCTGTGAACTCTGTACGAACTGGCGCAGCGCCATGCGCATTGCCCGATAGTCAAGATCTTCCTTCAGATCCACATCATCAAAGCCAATCGACTTCAGCGCCTTGGCGATGTCACGGGCATCATTGCGTGGGTTCTTGAGCTCAGCCACATGCTGATAGGCAGAGTTTCCGATGACGAGAGCGACGCGACGGGCTTGCGCTGATTGTGATGACCAGAGAGCCATCACGATCAATGTCACGATCAGCGCAGATAATTGTCGAAATCGCATAATTTGCCGAACCCCTAGTAAACGGGCTCCCCGACGTTTCAAGTGGGTAGCCTGAGATCGAGTTTGCCAGCTATAAGGTAGGTGACGGCCTTCAAGGTCTTGCTGTTTCGGTAGCCGCGCGCCTTGGCTTTTGCGGCCTGGACGAGAGAATTGATGCCCTCGATG
>CAJQQK010000128.1 GCA_905480435.1 uncultured Hyphomicrobiaceae bacterium
GTACTTTGGGTGTCGTCGTGGCCTGGCTATGAAGTCGAACAAGCATTTGCGCCTCCGTCTCGGATATCCCTCAAAACCGAACGTGCCATGAAAAGGGCCGAGCGCCGAGGATCAATGTGATCATCCGGGATGGAACACATATATGGTGTCGAAAGCAACGCTCTTAAAGAGAAAACCGTACGAACTAGGCCGATTTTAGCAGAGCCTATTGTTGCATACAAAACCAATTCCAGCACTGGCAGAACTCACTTTGCAGTGCTGCTAAGATATTGATTTAAAACTTGAATTATTTGGACATCATGGCATCTTTTTATTCGTGCATGCTTTGATGCGATGAAAGGAGCGATCATGCAAGATAAGAAAGTAGATCAAAGCTTTTCAAAACAACTCAAAGGTTTCTCGCTGACCACAGCGGAAATAATTTATCACCTGCCCGACTACCCGTCCTTACTGCAAAGTTATGTCTGGCAGGATTACGACCAGCACCCGAAGTTTCCGAAACTTCATGGCTTTCTGGATTTTTGGACTGAGAACCTCGACGGTCGTTTGTTCAAAATCCGCGTTGCACACAGAAAACTCATTTCACCAGCCGAACTACGTGTCGTCGATGGTGAGTTTTCAATCAATTGACTCGCAGTTTGCTTGGTCGCGCCCTGGTTGCGTTCCAGTTAGAAACCAACCGTTGCCTGTCGCCATGCAACACGGCGGCGCGCAACGTCTATGTGCATGAGATCTTCGCCAACAGCGATGAAGCCGCTGAAACCCTGTCGAGCATCTTCGATGAGGGCGGCTGGATCGGCGTCGGGTGGCACGAGATGGGTGAGAATTAGAGCGCCGACGTTTGCCTTGCGCGCAATGTCGCCGACGTCGGTGGAGAGCGTGTGATAGCTCTCGACTTGTTCGATTGACTGCGCCGTGCGCGTGCCACTTGGCTCTCGTGAGCGACCATGCTGGAAGACCTCATGAACAAGGACGTCCGCGCCTTGCGAGACGTCAATCAACGCATCGCATGGTCTTGTGTCGCCAGAAAGCACGAGTTTTTTGCCATTGGCCTCGAATACAAAGCCGAAAGCGTATTCGATTGGGTCATGATCGACCCGCACGGCTGATACCTTTGCGCCATCGCGATCAATCAGGACGCCGCTTGCGTGGAACTCGTGGATCTCAAGCTCGAAGCCTGCCGTTGAGGTGCGCTTTTCGAATTCGATGCGCAGTTGACGCTCTTCTTTCCAAGCATCCATCTGCGCATTAACGAAACGTTTGATGCCGGGGGGCCCGTAAATCACCTGCGGCCGGTCACGGCTCTGATGCCAGGATGAAATAATAAACTGGTAGAGATCGACGAGATGATCGGAATGGATGTGCGTAATCAGGAGCGCGTCAATTTCGGCACCGTTGGAGCCTGCTTCGACGAGACGATGCGTAACGCCTGCGCCAATATCGACAAGTATCGTCAAATCACCGCAACGGACCAGTTGGCCAGCACCATAACGGCGCGGAGATACATTTGGGCAGCCTGTGCCCAACAACGTTACTGAAAATTCAGATGCATCCGCCATATCGTTACCTACGTCCTTTTGTCCTCGGTGATCAGCTCAAAGAACTGTCCGCCGCTCCAAATGCCAAGATTATCCTGTGCAACGCCTTCAGGTCGCTCTTTAGCGCTCAGGGCCAGCTCGACCAAATCGTAGTACAGCGCCCGTGTTACCAGCGCTTCCAAACGCCCTCTGACCAGCAGATAAGGCTTCAATCCACCGCTGCCAGCCTCAACCTTGAACCGTAGAGGGTGATCCTTCCCGCAATGGATAATATCGTCAACATTGGTGCGAAACACCAGTTGCTGATTGCGCCCAGCGCCCAAAACCTCCATTTCGCCGCTGATGAAAGGTGCATCCCCGACGGCAACGTCGACGCGTTCGGCAGGCGTAACAAGATAGTGTCCGCCATCTGCATCGCGTCGCAAGACGCGTGCAAACAGCCGGACTATCGCTGGTCGGTTGATCGACGAGCCTTGGTAAGTCCAACTGCCATCAGGCTTAATCGCCATACCGATGTCGCCACGATAGGGCGGATCCCACATCTCCACAGGCGGCAACTTGCTCATATCCTGGGCCGACAGCAGGCTGCTTAGGTCATGTATCTTGTTATCACTCACCCCAGAAATAGACATCTATTCTCAATCCTCCAACCGCGCTTCGCGCAGCATCAACCACCACATCCTGATTACGAGAAGCCGATTTCACATTTGTTCCTTGCAACGGGGTGATTTGTTGTAGGCTAAGGCGGAGCATGATCGCTACACGTTTCGAGCGCTCGCAACACAATCTGACAACTTTCGACCCGCCACTGTTCCCTCCCTGATAGCAATCCGAATAGTAATAGCCTTATGAACACGATCACCCAAGACACTGATACCTCTGATACTGGCCAGATCGTTGCCCGAATCGAGGCAGCTGGCCAGCGACTTGCGCACGTTCGCGAAAGCGCCGGCACGGTTATTTTCGGCCAGGAACGCGTCATTGAACGTGCTCTAATTACCATATTGGGCGGTGGTCACGGCCTTTTGATCGGCGTTCCAGGGCTGGCTAAGACATTGCTGGTTGAAACGCTTGGTACGATCCTCGGATTGGACGCCAAACGCATACAATTCACACCCGACTTGATGCCATCGGATATCATTGGCTCTGAAGTGTTGGAAGAAGCAGCCGGTGGGGGACCGCGCTCCTTCCGGTTCATCAAAGGTCCGATCTTTGCGCAGTTGCTGATGGCAGATGAAATCAACCGCGCCAGTCCGCGTACCCAATCAGCCTTGCTTCAGGCGATGCAGGAGCACCATGTCTCGGTGGCCGGCGCCCGTCACGATGTTCCGCAACCATTCCACGTGCTTGCTACGCAAAACCCACTGGAGCAAGAAGGCACCTACCCGCTGCCTGAAGCTCAGCTGGACCGCTTTCTGCTTCAGATCGATGTCGATTACCCGGATGAGCAAGCCGAACGGCGGATGCTGATTGCCACAACAGGTACGGCAAACGCGAATGTCTCGGCGATATTGTCGGGGCAAGAGATCATTGAAATTCAACGCCTTGTGCGCCAGATGCCAGTGTCCGACAAAGTCGTCGAAGCCATTTTGTCATTGGTCCGCTCAGCTCGCCCCGGCTCTGACGCCAGCGATGTTACGAACAAGTATATCGCCTGGGGGCCTGGTCCTCGTGCCAGCCAGGCGCTGATGCTCGCTGTTCGCGCGAAGGCTCTGTTGGACGGTCGGCTTGCACCATCGGTTGATGATGTCGTCGAACTGGCCGAGCCAGTGCTGAAACACCGTATGGCGTTGACGTTCAGCGCGCGTACAGAAGACCGCGAAATCAGCTCCATTATCGCCGAGCTCACAAGCGCTCTGGAGTAGGCCACAGTGGTATTGATCGACCGGTTCCGATCGGCCATGGCAGAGAACGCCGGCCCTGCATCTGCGCTCGCCAACGAAGGCGAAGCACAGGCGCTCGCGGATCGCATGCCTGATCTGCTGGTTGAAGCGATGCGCGTCTCGAACACGCTGGTGCACGGGATCCATGGTCGCCGCCGTTCAGGGCCGGGCGAGACTTTTTGGCAGTTTCGCCACTATGAACAAACTGACGATGCGAGCTTGATCGATTGGCGACGGTCGGCGAGTTCGGACCAATATTACGTCCGCGAGCGTGAATGGGAGGCAGCCCATACGTTTTGGCTTTGGGCCAACTTGTCGCCGTCGATGTCTTTCAAGAGCCATCTCGCACCGACCTTTAAGCGCGACCGAGCACTGGTGATGCTGCTTGCTGCTGCTGAATTGTTGGTCCGCTCGGGCGAGCGCGTTGCCTATCTCGGGCTCACACGTCCAACCGCTAGCCGGAAAGCCGCCGTTCGGATGGCGGAAACACTGGCTGCACATCAGACGTCGGCACCACTGGGCGAAAGTCTGCCGCCGCCTGAACGCATCGCGCGGCACTCGGGCGTCGTGCTGCTATCCGATTTCCTGGATCCGCCCCAGGAAACCATCCAAAGGATGCGCGCGCTGGCCGACAATGGTGCGCAAGGTCATTTGATTTTGATCTCAGATCCCGCGGAAGAAAGCCTGCCTTATGATGGGCGCACCGAATTTCTGAGCCCCAACGGTCAAGAAGTTTGGGTTGCTGACCGTGTCGAGGCAATCCGGGATGAGTATCAAGCGAAACTGCGCAGTCACCGGGAAGCGTTAAGCAGCGCTGCCGGGCAAATTGGCTGGAGCTTCCTCATTCATCATACCGACCGGCCAGCTGCCGAGCCGCTGCTGAGCTTGTCGATGCGTCTGCAGGATCGTGCTGCCAGCCAGGCCATGAACGGACTGACGCGGGGTATCGCATGAGTATCGGCGCACTCGCATTCCTGAACCCATGGTTGTTGGCCGGGCTTGCGGCACTCCCCGTCATCTATTGGCTGCTGCGTACGGTTCCGCCAAACCCGCGGCAAGTGGAATTTCCGCCGACACGCATTCTGGTCGGTCTCGATAACAAAGAGAAAACACCGCACAAAACGCCGTGGTGGTTGATGCTGATCCGGCTGCTGGCCGCCGCTCTGGTTGTGCTGGCATTGGCTGAGCCGGTACTCAATCCAAACCGTGGCAACGCCCTGACGGACGGTGGGCCCGTCGTGCTGGTCGTTGACAATGGCTGGAGCTCTGCTGCCCGATGGTCGGAGCGCGCGCAGATGACGGATCGGCTGATCGATGAAGCCGAAAGCCGGGGACGGCCGCTGATCGTGATTGGTACTGCGGATGCTGCTAACGCCAACGCCCGCATCGAAGCTCCGAGAGACGCGCGTGTGCGGGCCGCCGCGATGGCTCCGCATTCACATGCGCCTGATAGAAAAGCCGCGAGTGATCGCCTGAAGGCTGCCCTTGGTGAGCGCAAAGATGCCAGCGTCGTTTGGCTGAGCGATGGTATTGATCACGGCAAAGCCACAGCTTTCATTGATGCGATCGGCAGCATCGGTGGCAGCGGTTTCACCATTGTTGAGACAGGTGACGGCGCAGAGGCACTCGGTGTGCTCGCAACCGTTGGCAAGGGCGGTCGCCTCGATGCCGACATCCTACGAGCGCATGGCGGCGCGCGCGAAGGACTCGTGCTGGCGTTGTCGAGCCGTGGTGAGCGCCTCGGTGAAACCCGCTTCAAATTCAGCGCAGGCGTCAACCGAACTTCTGTGGCGTTCGAGATGCCGCTTGAGCTGCGCAACCAAGTTTCCCGTATCGCGCTTGCGACGGAGCGTTCATCCGGAGCGGTGAGCCTGATGGATGCGCGTACGAAATGGAACCGTGTTGGCCTCATTTCCGGCACTGCTCGTGAGGAAGCGCAGCCTTTGCTTGATCCGCTGTATTACATTCGCAAGGCGGTCGGCCCGTTTGCTGAGCTGACCGAGACCGATGATGCCAATTTGGCTTCGGGGCTTAAACGTATTCTGGCGCAGAAACCATCGATACTGATCCTTGCCGACATTGGTACGATTACCGATGATGCAGCCGCCAGCGTCAAAGCGTGGACGGAGAACGGCGGTGTGCTTGTGCGTTTCGCGGGGCCGAGGCTCGAAAAAGGTGGCGATGAGCTGCTGCCGATCCCGCTGCGGCTTGGCGGTCGCGAGTTGGGTGGGGCCCTCTCGTGGTCAACACCGCAACCGCTTGCTGAATTCAGCGACGACAGCCTGTTCTCCGGCCTAGATGTACCACCGGAAGTGTTAATCCGCCGCCAGGTGTTGGCCGACCCGACCCGATTGGGGCCGGGCGTTGATGTCTGGGCGCGCCTCAAGGATGGGACGCCACTGGTGACATCAAGCGAACTTGGCGAGGGGCGGATTGTGCTGTTTCACGTCACGGCAAATACCAAATGGTCGAACCTGCCGCTATCAGGCCTGTTCGTGAATATGCTGCGCCGGCTTGCGACGCTCGGCAAACTGGGCGGTGGAGCCAAGAGTTCGGATACGCTGGCTCGCGGCGACAGTTCGAACCGTGAGACGTCGCAGTCGGTATTGCCGCCAATCCAGGTGCTTGACGGGTTTGGTGCGTTGCGGCCACCTCCGCCGACAGCCCAGTCGATTGCGCGTGCAACGTTCGACAAGGCACGGGCGTCGATCACGAACCCGCCGGGTTATTACGGTGCTGCTGGCCGACCGCGTGCGCTGAATGTCATTCTTGAAAAATCGGAGCTTAAACCTTTGCCATCGCTCCCAGCCAATGCGCACCGTCGTGCCTACGAAGGTGAAACGTCGACGCCGCTGAAACCTTGGTTCCTCGGCATAGCCTTGGCGTTGTTGTTCATCGATGTCATTGCCATCATGCTGCTTGCTGGTGGCGGCTTGTTTGCGCGTCGACGGGCGACGACAGCGAGTGCGCTGGCCGTCTTCGCGATAACCGGCGCATGTGCGCTTGCACTGACGGCGATCGGACCATTGAGCCCGGCTACGGCCCAATCTGCGGACGCATCATCGGGCACGACAACCACTTCGAAGAAGCCGACCGCTAAGGAACAGCGGGACGACGCCCTTGCCATGCGCATTACCGGCCGTGTGACGTTCGGCTATGTGGTGACCGGCGACCCGACAACGGATGCAACCAGCCAAGCGGGGCTCGCCGGTCTCGTTAAGGTGCTAACCGCCCGGACGGCAGTCGAGCCGGGTGCCCCGGTTGCCGTGAATATTGCACGAGATGAGATCGCGTTCTTTCCGCTGCTGTACTGGCCCGTGACAGCTAATGCCAAACAACTGGCAACGCCTGTGCTCGCCAAGATCGACGCCTATATGAAACAAGGCGGCATGATCATCTTCGATACACAGGACTATGGCCAAGGCATTCCGCTCGGTCTGGCGCAAAGATCGAACGCATCCGGTCAAACGCCGTTGCAACGGTTGATTGGCCGGCTCGATATCCCAAGACTTGAGCCTGTTGCCGAAGGGCATGTGTTGACCAAGTCGTTCTACTTGTTGCGCCGCTTCCCCGGCCGGTGGGATGGCGGACAGCTCTGGGTTGAAGCCGGTGGTGCGTCGTCGTCGGAAGGCAGCAACCGCAAGAGCCGTGTCGATGGTGTCAGCTCGATCCTCGTCACGTCCAACGACCTCGCTTCCGCCTGGGCACTGGATGAACGCAATCTGGCGATGTTCCCTGTCGTGCCGGGCGGCGAGCGGCAGCGCGAAATGGCCTACCGCACGGGCGTCAACATCGTGATGTATGCCCTGACAGGCAACTACAAGGCCGACCAGGTTCATATCCCGGCGCTGCTTGAGCGGCTCGGGCAATGACAACGGCTAGACTAGTATCAATTCGGGGCGGATGAGAGAAACAGCATAATGTCATCCAATTGGTCGCTTGATTTTGCACCGATGTTGCCGCTGCCGCTTTATTGGGCGGCTGTTGTCGTAGCGGCTGTGCTTGTCGCGCTGTTGCTGTTTCGGCGCAGTCGGGGCGCACTGCTGAGGGCTGTGGCACTCGGCGCGCTGATCTTTGCGCTTGCCAACCCAACGCTGCGCCAGGAAGAACGCGAAAACCTTGGCAACATTGCCATCGTCATCGTTGATGAAAGTACCAGCCAGACATTGGCTGAGCGGCCAGCTCAAGCAGCTGCGATCCGTAAGGACCTGGAAGCCAAGCTCGGGCGCATCGACAATCTCGAAGTCAAATGGATTACGTCATCGCGGCCAAGTGATAACGCAAGCGCTGGCACAAATGTCTTTGCAGATCTGAACCGCGCTCTTGCCGATACCCCGCCCGATCGTCTTGCAGGTGTTATCGTGATTACGGATGGCCAGGTTCACGATGTGCCAAAGGCTGCTAAGGACCTCGGTTTCCAGGCGCCTGTCCATACACTTCTGACCGGACGGCCCAAAGAGTTCGATCGGCGCATCGAGCTGATCAAAGCACCGCGCTATGGCATCGTTGGACAATCTCGCGAAATCGAACTGAAAATCCGCGAAACCGGCGCCAAGCCTGAGAGCGGCAATGCACCACTCAACCTGAGAATCCGGCGCGAGGGCGAACCCGACGAAGACCGCAGTGTGAGCGTTGGTGAGAGACTTAAGATACCGATGAAGTTCCCGCACGCCGGGCAGAACATCGTGGAGTTGGAGCTGTCCGCGACTGAGGGAGAGCTGACAACTGCTAATAATCGCGTTGTCGTCGTTGCAGAAGGCGTGCGTGAAAACCTGCGCGTGCTTTTAGTTTCAGGTAAGCCGCATGCTGGCGAACGCACTTGGCGCAACCTGCTTAAATCAGACGCAGCAGTTGACCTTGTGCATTTTACGATTTTGCGACCGCCGCAAAAGCAGGACGGAACGCCAATCAACCAGCTTTCGCTGATCGCGTTTCCAACCCGCGAGCTGTTCTCACAGAAGATTAAAGAGTTCGATCTGATTGTGTTTGACCGCTATGAGCATCGCGGCATTCTGCAATTGCTCTATTACGACAACATCGCGCGTTACGTGGAACGACACGGCGGTGCTCTGCTGGTCGCTGCTGGTGAAGCCTATGCTGGCCAGCAAAGCATTGTGCGCACGCCACTGTTTCCGGTTCTACCAGGGATGCCGACCGGTGACATCATTGAACAGCCTTTCAAGCCGCGCCTGACAAAGGATGGTCTGCGCCATCCAGTCACCCGCGACCTGCCCGGCGGGGACACAAAATCGCCAACCTGGGGACGCTGGTATCGACAGATTGACGTCATTCCGGAACGCGGTCGCTCCGTGATGCAGGGCGTGCGTGACAAGCCACTATTGCTGCTCGACCGCAAAGGCAAGGGCCGTGTCGCGCTGCTGACCTCTGATCAAGCCTGGTTGTGGGCACGGCGTTTTGATGGTGGCGGGCCGCACACACAATTGCTGCGCCGTCTGTCGCATTGGCTGATGAAAGAGCCGGACCTCGAAGAAGAACGTCTTCGCGCATCCGCCAAGGGACTGCAGATCACAATCGAGCGACGCTCGATGGAAGACGAGGTCCCTGGCCTGACTGTATCGGAGCCAGGCGGAAAATCATCGGAGCTGACGTTGACCAAGGCCGGCATTGGCCGTTGGCAGGCGACGATGAAGGCAACGCAAGCTGGCCTTTACAAGTTCCAAACCAAGTCACCGAACGGCGATCTGACAGCCGTTGCGCACGCTGGCATCGCGGACCCACGAGAGATGTCCGAAGTAACCGCGACGGACAAGAAGCTGCGCCGTCTGATCGAGCAGACCGGCGGCAGTGTGTATTGGACAAAAACGCGCAGCTTGCTCTCGTCGAGCGATCCAACGGACGTATCTGTTCCGCGCGTTACGATGCTCACAGCGGCACGCGTGTTGTCCGGCTCAAACTGGATGGGTCTGCGCGACAGAGAGGCTTACGTAACACGCGGCGTGCGCCTGACGCCGATGTTCACAGGCATGTTGGCGCTGGCCGCCTTACTGTTCTTCATCACACTCGCTTGGTGGCGCGAAGGGCGATAGAGCGGGTTCATATGACCCAATCCGGTAGGTATTTGAGTTTGAAGCACCGAGCGTGCATCCTGAGACGTCTCTCAGGTTAGGCTAAAGCACGTCGCGTTTAGTAGGAGCCTTAAATCGCCCGAAGACCGGGCGTTTTAAGGGGCATTGTGAATCCGCTAAAACGCGACATGCTGTAACGGCGGCGGATAGCTTCAATGGACAACGACAACACATTTGATTTTATCGTAACCGGGGCTGGCTCGGCCGGCTGCGCCGTCGCTGCGCGATTGTCCGAAGATGGGCGTTACAGGGTGCTGCTGCTTGAAGCGGGCCGGCGCGACGATAATCCGTGGATTCACATTCCGATCGGCTACCACAAACTCTACACACACGATGTGCTCAACTGGAAGTTCGAGAGCGAACCCGTGCCAGGACTTAATGGACGGACATCCTACCAGCCTCGCGGCAAGATGCTCGGCGGCACCAGCTCACTGAATGGGATGATCTACATGCGTGGCACGCCGGCCGATTACGATGGCTGGCGGCAACGCGGATGTGAAGGTTGGGACTATGCAAGTGTGCTGCCGTACTTTCGCAAAGCGCAAGACCAGGAACGCGGCGAGAGCGAGTTTCATGGCGTTGGTGGCCCGCTCAAAGTAACGAACGGCCGATTTGACAGCGAGATCATCGATGCAGTCATCGAGAGCGCGGTGCAGGCTGGGGTACCACGTAATAGTGATTTCAACGGAGCCAGCCAAGAGGGGGTCGGATATTATCAGGCAACCATCGGTGACGGGCGGCGCTGGAGTGCTGCGACGGCGTATCTGAAACCGGCGCGGAGACGCAAGAACCTTGTTGTCACCCCGAACGCGCACGCAACGCGTATCATAGTCAAAGATGGTCGCGCAGTTGGCGTCGAGTATCGCACGCCCTCTGGCTTACAGACAGCGCGTGCACGGGGCGAGGTCATTGTTTCCGGTGGCGTATATGGTTCACCACAACTGTTACTATTGTCTGGCATCGGCCCGGGCGCACATCTGCAGGAAATGGGCGTGGATGTCGTGCATGATCTGGCAGCCGTTGGCGCCAACTTGCATGATCATTTCAACTCATACGTGGCGTGGCGATCAACCAAGCCCGGTACGCTCAATGATCTCGCTCGTTCCCCGATACGTCAGCTTATGGCCGGCGCTCAATACGCGCTGACACGACGTGGGCCATTGACGGGAATGGCCGGACTTGCCGGCGTCCTGACCCGCTCCGACCAACGTTTCGACCGGCCGGACTTGCAGATGAATGTGTTTCTGTGGTCAATCGAAAGTCGCGATCGCAATGGCATTTACGCGCACAAGTTTCCAGGCTTTGCGATTTCTCCGGTACACCTCAGGCCGGAAGGACGTGGCCGCGTCAGCCTTAAGAGCGCCGATCCGATGGAGTCACCGAAGATCCAGTTCAAATATCTCGATACGGCCTACGACGTCGACGCAATGCTCTACGGCATGCGATTTGCGCGCAAGCTTGCCGAGCAGCCAGCTCTGAAACCATACGTCGCCGAAGAGGTAACACCTGGCCCATCTGTGACGACGGAACAAGACATGATTGACGACCTGCGCAACCGCGGCGTGTCAAACCTACATCCGGTTGGCACGTGCCATATGGGTTCCGGAGGCGATGCCGTCGTCGATTCCAGATTACGCGTGCACGGCATTGACGGTCTACGCGTCGCGGACGCTTCGATCATGCCGCAAATCGTCGGCGGTAACACCAATGCGCCATCCATCATGATCGGTGAGAAAGCCGCCGCTATGGTTCTCGAAGACGTGAGAAGCTGACGATCAAACTGTTGCTGGCGCCCATTTGTAGATCTTCTGCAGTGAACCGCCCATGAGGGTTTCGCGGTCACTGTCAGAGAGGCGATCGGTTAGCCGGAATGGTTCGACGCCCTGCTGATATGTGATGAGCTCGACGGCGCGGGTCCAGTCCGTGCCCCAGAGGCAGCGTTCGAGGCCAAAGGCGTCGAAGATGCGGGCCAACGGATCCCAGATATCGTTAAACGGAGAAGGCGCGTGGCTGAGGGTGCAGGCGCCTGTGATTTTGATCACGACATTGTCGTGCCGGGCGAGTTTCAGGACAGTATCCAGATCAGCAAACGGTTTTTCGGGCACCGGTGGCTCGAACGGCTGCTGCAGGCCGAGATGATCGAGAACCAACATGGTCTCAGGATTCGTGGCGGCGATTTGGTCGAACTGATCGAGCGCACCCCAGGCAAGCACGTTGACCGGCAGATTATGCGCGGCAGCGGCTTTCAGTACGGCCGCTATTTGAAGGCCATCGGCGCCGGTTGCAAACCCGCGATTGAGCATCAGGCGAATAGCGACCGTGCCATCCATCGCGGCCCAGTCAGAGATCGTCTCGGTGACGGCGGCATCTGTCGGATCAACTGGTTTGATGAGTGCAAACCGGGTTGGATGCTGCTTGTGCACATCGACAACGTAGCTTGCATCATAGCGATACATCGTGAACGGCGAGACAAGCAGCGCGCCATCAACGCCGACGGCATCCATGGCGGCGACCATGTCATCGCCGGTCACTTCATCGGGACCGTGCAATGCGGCATGCCATGGTCGACCGGCGTGATCACGTTCATAGGCATGCACTTGAGCGTCGATGGTCAACATGGGAGCCTCCATTGTTTTCTCACCGTAAGCTAACGCGCGATCGATTGGCAATTTGATGCCTGCAATTGATCACCCTGCGGTTCTCATGACATTCGCACCACTTTGCGGTTGCCGAGGAGACGCGAGAGCGGCAACAATGGCTGTAAATTTGACCGCCAACTCGATGCGCAGCTCCGATTTCTGCCTATCCGGTTGGCCAGCGAAGAAAGATCATCCAATGACACCTCCAGAACGTTTCCGCGCCCTCCTTGCCAAGCCGGGCTTTGTTGTGATGCCGGCCGTATGGGACGGGCTGAGCGCGAAACTTTCCGCACAAGCTGGTTTCGAGACGTCGTTTCTTTCAGGTTCGTGTGTTGCTGCCAGCCGGCTCGGTGGACCCGATCTCGATCTTGTCTCATTCGCCGAGATGTTCGACAGTTTTAACATGATCCGCGGTGCGGCGCCGGATACGCTGGTGCTAGCGGATGGCGATCACGGCCACGGCAATGCGATGAATGTCCAGCGGACCGTACGCGCCTACGGACGGGGCGGGGCAGCCGCGATCCTGATTGAAGACAAGATTACGCCGCGTGAGCTGACGGCTGCGGGTAAGCCATGCCTGCCGCGTGAGGAAGCGCGCATGAAGATCCGAGCAGCGGTCGAGGCTGCGAAGGATTCCGGCATTCTGGTGATGGCGCGAACCGACTGCCGACCAACGCAGGGCATCGACGAAGCCGTTGCGCGGATCGAGATGTATGTCGAAGAGGGCGCGGATATTCTGTTCTTGGATTCGCCAGCCGACAATGACGAGGTGAAACGCGGGGTCGCGGCTGCACAGGGCCGGCCATCTTTTGCGGTGCTGTCGCCGGGAGCGCCACGGGCGACACCATCTCGCGACGAAGCAGCCGAGCTTGGCTTTAAGATTGGCACTTACCCGACAGCGATGATCTCTCCGGTTGCGGCTGCGATCAAGGCTGGACTTGCTGCACTGAACGCCGGCAAGGCGGAAACCGATAGCGCACTGTCGCCAGCGGACTTTCGTGAAACCCTTGGTTACAATGACTATGACGCGCAAGGCAAAGCTTTTCTGCTGTCTTGACGCGTAACACGAATGCGCGGGCGTGATAGTGTTCGCGCCATGAATAATACTTCCAAACGAAGAGTGGCAATCGTCGGTGGTGGGCCGGCGGGATTAATGGCGGCCGAAGTGCTGGCGCGCGACGGGGCGGTCAGCGTTACGGTCTATGATGCCATGCCGTCGCTTGGCCGCAAATTCCTGATGGCCGGTCGTGGCGGGCTCAATCTTACGCACAGTGAAGTGTTTGACACTTTCATGGAGCGTTATGGCGCGGGCGCAGATGCGCTGCGGCCAGCCATTGAGGCATGGTCGCCCAACGATGTGCGGGCGTGGTGTGAAGCGCTTGGCCAGTCAACGTTTGTCGGCTCAAGTGGCCGTGTTTTTCCGAAAATTATGAAAGCTTCGGGGTTGCTGCGTGCTTGGTTGCGTCGATTGGAGACGCAAGGTGTGGCGCTCCATCTGAGGCATCGTTGGACGGGGTGGAACGACAGCGGCGATCTCGTGTTTGCGACACCAGCGGGCGAAGTTTCAGTCGCGACAGATGCCGCTGTACTCGCGCTCGGCGGCGCGAGTTGGCCGCGTCTTGGCTCAGACGGCGCTTGGGGCTCCGTGTTGACTGAGATCGGCGTTGAAGTTTGCTCGCTTCGATCGGCGAATTGCGGCTTTCAGGTTGCTTGGTCGGACGTGTTTCGATCGCGCTTCGAAGGGCAGCCACTAAAGAGCATTGAAGTTGCGCATGGTGACAGCACAGCGCGCGGCGAAGCGCTGGTGACGGCATCTGGAATTGAGGGTGGCGCGATTTATGCCGTGTCATCGTCATTGCGTGAGGCCGTGTTGGCGGATGGTTCTGCCGCGCTGACGATCGATCTGAAACCGGATGTCAATGCAGATGCGTTGATGGCGCAGCTGGAAAAACCACGTGGCAAGCAGTCGATGGCGACGTTTCTGCGCAAGGCTGTGCGGTTGTCGCCGATCGCGATTGGGTTGATGCAGGAACTGGCATTCGAGAAGCAGCAACCAATGACCAGCATGCCACATGAAGAGCTCGTGAAGGCGATCAAACAGGCGACGGTTACGGTGACGGGTGTGGCCGCAATTGAACGGGCGATCTCAAGCGCTGGTGGTGTCGCGTTTTCCAGCGTTGATGGGCAGTACATGTTGCGCCAGAAGCCGGGTGTCTTTGTTGCTGGAGAGATGCTTGATTGGGAGGCGCCGACGGGCGGCTATCTGCTGCAAGGGTGTTTTGCGACAGGCGTTGCCGCTGGCAATGGCGCACGTCAATGGGTTGAGGCGCTTGCCGATTAGCCGGCTGCTGCCGCCAAGATCATGCCTGCTGCTTTTTCACCAATCATGATGGATGGCGCATTGGTATTGCCGGATGTGAGTGTCGGCATGATTGAGGCGTCGGCGACGCGCAGCCCTTCGATGCCGTGCACACGCAGTTGATCGTCGACGACGGCCATCGGGTCTTGCCCCATTTTGCAGGTTCCGACAGGGTGGTAGGTGGTTTCGGCAGTACGCGTGATGTAGTCCAGGAGTTCATCGTCGGTCTGGGCCTCTTTGCCGGGGGCGAACTCGCGGGGGCCAAGCCACTCCATTTCGGGTGCTTCGACGATGCCACGGGCGATGCGCATGACGGCGACGGCACAATCTTTGTCAGACTGCTCTGCAAGAAAGTTGAACTTGATATCGGGGTAGGTGCTCGCGTCGCTGGCTGACACGTGGACGCTACCTTTGCTGTCAGGCCGCAGCTGGTGGGCGATGACGGACATGCCGGGCTCTTTCGCGAGCTTAAGATCTGGCGTCGCGAGGAACGGTTGCACCATGATGTAACCGTCCGGACTTTGTAGGCCTTCGCGGGTGCGCACGAAAGCGCGCAAGGGCGAGGCTGGCAGACTGAGAAAACCGGTGCGCTTGGCGGCATATTGCACGCCCTGCCACAAGGCGCTGAGGCCGCGGGCGCGTTCGTTGAAGGTAACACCGTGATGACCGAGATGCCACTTCATGCGCGGTGCCCAATGGTCGCGCAGGTTCTCGCCGACGCCTTGGAGATTTTGGACGACGTCGATGCCGAGGCTCTGCAGCCGCTCGGCCTGACCGATGCCGGATACTTCGAGCAGTTGCGGCGATCCGATGGTGCCGGTTGAGACGATCACTTCGCGGGCAGCCTGGGCTTCCTGTGGTTGTCCTTTAACCGTGAAACGGACACCGGTGCAGCGTTTGCCATCGAACGTCAGCTGCTTGGCGAGCGCGTCGGTGACAATGGTGAAGTTGGCGCGTGATTTTGCTGGTTTGATGTAGCACTCGGCAGTGCTCATCCGGCGGCCTTTTTGGATCGACGCCTGGGTCATGGCGATGCCGTCTTGGATGGCGCCGTTGTAGTCCGGATTGGATTTGATGCCGAAGCGTTCGGCGGCCTGCATCATCGAGTCGTAGAGGCCGCTGCGTTCGTGGTCGATATCCGAAACTTTGATTGGGCCGCCACGTCCGCGAAACTCATCGTCGCCGCGGCCGTAGTCTTCCAATTGCTTGAAGATCGGCAGGACGTCCTGGTAGCTCCAGCCGCGATTGCCGAGTTGCGCCCAGTGGTCATAGTCATGGCTCTGGCCGCGCACCCAAACCATGCCGTTGATCGCACTTGAGCCGCCGACCATGCGTCCGCGCGGCACAGGAATGGCACGACCGCCGGTGCTTTCTTCCGGCTCCGACGCATAGAGCCAGTTGACGCCCGGGCGATTGATGAAATGCACAAAGCTGATCGGCACCTGCGAGAGCGGATGCGTCTTACCGCCGGCTTCCAAGAGTAGGACCTGATAGCGACCGTTCTCGGTGAGCCGGTTCGCGATGGCGGCACCAGCGGAACCGGCGCCAACAACGATGTAGTCATAGGTTTGCGTTGCCATCGCTTCCGTCTCCTGCAGGCGGACAGCTGCCGCCAAATCAATTGGTGATCTGGCAGCAGCCTAAAACGGGAGGCGAGCGAATAGAAGCCCAAGCGTCAACAGCGATCTGATGTTTGGCTAAGACGGTCTATTCACACACGACTTTCCGCCTCGTACGTGTTGCGCAGTTGGATGATATCGAGTTGTAGAGTCTCATCGGACTGAACTATCAGCCATTCGTAGAACGCCAGACCTTCGTGATCCTCCGGTGGTGACGGTAGTGGCTGGGCCTTTTCGCGGGACCGGCGAACGCGATCGCGCTGAGTTCGCATCCATTTCCAGAAACTGTAATAATCGAGCTTGATCTTGAACTGGTAGCCGCCAAGGTCTTCAGCGACGAACCCCTCGACATGCTGGTTGCGCCACTGGTAGAAGCGGCCATCACGCTGGACAGCATCGAGCCAGCCCTGGAAATCCTTCCAGTTGCGGAACGTTGGGCCGGGCTGTTTGACGGCCACGCCGAGCATCGTCGCGATCTGCTTCAGGTCCTCGTAGGGCAATCGCGCAAACTTTTCCTCGCGCAGGATCGCATCGAGCAGCACGACATGCGGTTTCTCATAGGCGATCATGTGAGGATCGCGCACGGGATCGTTGACCTCGAAAACCAGCGTCAGATTGCGCTTGTTGACGACGTCTCGGGCACGCGCAATGCCGCGTTCATCGGCCTCCACGTCAAAGATCTCACGGAACCAGCCGGCGAAATCGGATTCAGGCGTGCTCTTTGACGCGTAGAACAAATCCGCACCGACGTGATCCCAACCGAGAATGCCGAGATAACCGTTTTCCTTGACCCACAGTTTGAGCGGGAATTCTAGAGAGTTGCGCAAGTTACGCGTCTGCGTCTCGACACGTTCTTCGAGGTTGAAGAATTTTGGGTATGAGCGCGCTACAATACGGCGGTCATCGGCCACGAACAAACCACGTGCCATGATGTTGACGTCGTCCCAGTTGCCCTTAAAGAACGCATCGCGGGTGAAATTCAGCGAACGAACATGTGGGTGCGTGACGAAGCCTTTGGCTTTGACAAGGGTGTGGCTCTCCAGCTTAGCGAGCAGATCTTCCGAGATTCTACCGCGTTCGCCCTGATCCTCTTTTGCGATGGTGTCAGCTGTGGCGGTCTTACCTCGGCGAAAGATATCGTTCTTGATTTCGCGTGTCTCAACGCGCACGCCATCATCGTCTGCGACGAACGACATAACGCGCAGGTGGCCACCGAACTCGATCTGGGCTTCGAGGTTGAAGCTGCCAGGAGCTGCCTCGACGGCAAGGTCGTGGCTGTTGCGGTGGCCGTGGACCTGCGCCCAGCCACTACCGAGTTCGTTGTTGGCAAAGATCGCGTCGACCGGGTCATCGTAGGTGCCGGTGCCTTTCCAGAATTGCTGTGAGGCCATCGTCACGAGCCGCTCCGGCACGCGGCTGAGGCCAGCGTGCGTGACCAGCATTTTGCGGTCATGGAAGCGATATGTGAATGCGTCCTCGGCTTTGTTCATCAGCGCATTGGCCTCGACCTTAGTGAACTTGGCAGCCTCGATCTGTGGCAGCGTGTTGGATTTGAACTCGCGGCTGACCGGCTCCAGGTTCTTGGCGAAGCGATGGATGTGATATTCGTGATTGCCCCAGACCAGAGCCGTGTTGGCGCGCGGTAGGATCTCATCAACGGCAAAGCGGATGCATTCACCGTTCTGGATGCCGCGATCGAGCAGGTCGCCGATGAAGATGTAATAGGTGTCATCGCGGAAGCCATCGGCGAACAACTCGGCAACCGGTGCGTAGCAACCCTGCAGATCGCCTATGTGCATGACTTGCGCGTACGACGTCAGATCACGCATCGGCGGCTCAAGGATGTCGATTAGCGAACGGCCATCCAGTTCGGCAACCGGCATACGGTTGATGGATTTCGGAATCGGGTGATCGACAAAACGGGTGTAGGCCGTGTCGATGACGTGATCGGGCACGACTTTCCAAGCATCGCGCAGCTTGTTGCGCTCATGTGCCAGTTCTTTCGAGATGCCGGAGAAATCGATGCAATGGACCTGGTAGCGGTGACGCTCGGCGAGTTTTACGGCAAGCGAGAAATCACGGGCGCGCTGGAATGTGGCGTCAAACACGACGAACTGTCCCTGGCCCATCTTGAAGTCGAGGACGTCTTCGATTTCGGACCAGACCCGCTTTTCATGCGCATGACTGACCGCCTGACCGCCCTCCGGCGTCATGACGACGCCGCCAAGACGCAGACGGAACTCATCCGGTGAGATCGCATAGGGTTTGAGGCCTTGACGCTCAATGAACGTGGATTTTCCGACGCCCGGGGCGCCGCGCAAAAGAATGAGATGACGCATGGCCAGTGCTCCAGCTAGATTTTTCGGTCGACCGTCACAGTGACATCATCGGATTTATCGATCGGCTCGAAGCGGACGTTGATGTCGAGAAACTCTGCGATGGTTGATGCGTTGGTTTGGGTGTGCGGGGTTGGTGCGGACGTTGTGAAAGATCCGCCACCTGCAATCGCCATTGGCAACAACAGTTGATCAGCGAGGTGCGGGCCGACCGCTGCGCTACCGTCGAGATAAGCACGGACCTCATCAGCGACGCCGTCGGCCACGTCTTCGGCGCGTGTGCCCCGGCGACCAAATGCTGAGATGAACTCCGTTACATGCTCGAAACGTGCCGTAACGCCGAGCATATTGCCGGGACCAATCGACTTCACTTCACGCACCTGAGCCGCTGTCTTAGGCAGTTTTAGACGCTTGCTGATGTGGCCCAATTCGCGTTCGGCAACGTCAAACGGGATGTTGGCGAAGTAAGCTTCGGCGATGAGTTCCTCAGACGAACCACGATCCAGGATGTCCAGCGTTTTGAGCCCGTCGCATGGCTGGATAGTCGCCATAACCTTGCCGCCGCCGGCTGGCATGAAGCCATATTGCAGCAGGCTTAATTCGACATCGGCGCCCATGGCGCGCAGCTGCGGCAGGAAGCACTGATCGACGAACTGAAACGGTGGGGCCGCCGGATTGTGCGTGCCGCCAGAAATGATCACGCGCGATGGCTCAGACGCCTGCAGCAGCGGCAGCAGGATCGTCTGCAAAACCAACATCGCACTGCCGGCAGTGCCGACGGCGAATTCGTAATTTCCAGCGCGGATGTCGCCTGGGTAGAACATCAGTTCGGTTGCGCCGATGGTAACGTCGTCGGAATATTTTCCGCCGCAGATCGCAGCGGCAGCGCGCAATGCCGTCAGGTGCTGGCGCAGCAGACCTGGTTTGGCGCGGCCGGCCCGGATCTTAGTGATTTCGAACGGCTGCCCTGTCAGCGCCGACAGCGTCAGTGCGGAGCGCAGAATCTGGCCGCCGCCTTCACCTTCTGATCCATCAAGTTTAACCATGATAACTTATCTCGAAGGCAGGTAAGCCCAGGGCTGTTCAACGCTGACTGCTGCATAACTCTGCGATAAGGGATTCACGGTCGGGGATTTATCTGAATCTATAGGAGTGCGTTTGATTCGAAAGGAGCGCACTCATGGCATCAGAATTCCTGGAACTTTTATCACA
>CAJQQK010000129.1 GCA_905480435.1 uncultured Hyphomicrobiaceae bacterium
ACATGACACTGGAAACTCTCGGCGGCATCAGCCATGATGGTGCATCAGAACCGGCGGCCCTAACCGCTGACTGACCGTCCGGACAACGTTGCGACGGACCTGACCGGCACTGTTACACCACCTGATGGGACGCGATCAAAATCCCCGTGCCGGCCCACCACGTTCGCATGGCCAATTTATTAACGGCAGTCTCTGCGATTGGGGTCGTTCCTTTCATTTGGGGATTGTGGGCTTTCGAAATATGGCCAGTAGTGTTTGGGATGATGCTTTCAATTTTAGCCAAGCTCTGGTTCGGCGACCGCATGGTTTGGTTGTTCGACGACATGAAGAATGTTTCTGAAGAATATCAGTCTTGGTTGTACTGAAATATCGGCTGGCATGCCCCCAATGCACGATATGCATTTTTTTCTCCCAGCGCGGCGCGTACTAAAAAAAGCTACATCAAAGTCCCACACGGGCGTTGTGTCCTCGGCTGGGCAAACGGAAAGCATCTAGCCTGAGACCAAAGAGAAAATACGCGTGCGTGCAACGTTGCGCACGCCGCGCTAAATGCTGACGAAAAAGGAAACATTCTTGACTGCTTACCTTGCATTGTTGCCATGTGCCGTTGCGGCATTCGCTGTTATGGCTTTACGCCAAAGCGTATTGACGGCGGCCACATTGTCTCTTGGTACTGCCATGGCCTTGTGGGTACTCGGCATTTTCTCTTCGGCCGAACCCGAGCAACTCGGTCGCGCATTAGTTGATGCAGTGGTGCTTGAAATGCTCGTTGGGTTTGTTGTTTTTCCCGGCATCTTATTCGTCGAGGCAACCACTCGAAACGGTGGTTTAGATGCTCTTATCCGATCCGTTGAATCGTTGAGCTTAGCCCCACCCAGAGCTGTCATTTTGATTGCAGTTGGCATCGGCGTAATGATGGAATCATTGACAGGCTACGGTGTCTCGATGTTCGTCACGATCCCTCTGCTGCTAAAGGTCGTGGATCGAACCAGAACAATTTTTCTGGCATTGATTGGCATGAGCCTGATGACTTGGGGCGCCTTATCTATCTCAGCGTTGCTCGGCGCCCAGCTTGCAGAATTGCCGTCGACCGACTTTGCCGCGGCCATCCTAACCACCAGTGGGCCGGTTGCCGCGACACTTCCCATGCTCTGCCTACTGTTTGTTCAGGCAGTAAATCGAAGAGATGTAATCTATGCGTTGCTTGCCGGCTTCGTTCTTGTTGTTGGTATCGCTTCGACCTCCCGATGGGTCGGAGTAGAGGTGGCCGGCGTCGGCGGTGGATTGGCTGTAATCATCTTGTCCTTCGCTTTTGCATAATCCAAACGCTTCCTGATCAAGATGCTCACGGCACCAGAAATACTGCCCTATGGGTTCTTGATAATCGGCGTTGTTCTGCAAAAGCTGATCGTGTCGTATTTGAGCGCTGCCGGCCTAGGGTTCACGATAACAACAGGCCGGGTTTCCTTCGATGTGCTCGCCTCCCCGGGCATCGTCTTAGTCATGGCTGCTCTGCTTTCAATTGCCATTCGACCGGCAACTGCACATCCATCGAAAGGTCCATCGCTTTTGCATCTCACCGCAACGAAAGCCTGGCCCGCACTGACGAGCATCTTTCTGTTCTTAATGGTCGCAAGGTTGTTGGTCGAAATCGGAAGCATCAGTTCGCTTGCCGGAACATTATCGCAGCTCGGGCCTTACGCGGCGGCAGCATTAGTCGCAACATTGGGGGGCATTGGATCCTACATCACCGGCAGCGGAACTGCTTCCAACGCTCTTTTCATGCCAAGTGCCGCAGCTACCGGACAAAGCCTCGACTTGCCCTCATTATTTGCAGCTCTCCAGCACAGCGGTTCGGCTCATATCGGGGTTGCGTCCTTGCCGATCATCGCGATTCTCCTCGCAGCCTTGCCAGACCGGCAGCCCAATGACGAAAGAACTGCGATGCGCATGGCTTTAGGATTAGCGCTCGCTTGGCTTCTGCTTGTTATTTCCAGCGGTGCTCTACAGATCGCACTAACGAGCTGATCTTTGCCGTTGTCTTCGCCGCAGGACGTCCTGACATGATGCAACGGCACGCGCCACGAACGCAGAGAAAAAATGGGGGACTGCTAAGCCCCCCAAAAGCAATCCTGATGAACTCATTCTAATTTTGGATCGGGCTATTTTAGGATCGCGCCGATCGCCGTACGTGCGCCAGGAGCCGTCCGCATTTTTGAATAAACAGACATGTCCATTTGGAATTGACGCTGGTGGTTCAAGATTTCCTTGAATTTGGGGTTCGTCGCAGCAACTTTGTCTGCCCAGTCATTGCCCGCTTTCTGAGCCGTATTGATGAACTCATCATCGAGGCGCAGCATCGTGTTACCACCCTTCTCCATCCGGCGGTAAGCGCCAAGATCGTTGTAGGCAGTGTTGGCCCAGGAGTCATAAGTACGCAGGCGGCCTGCCAACTCGATCAACTTCTGATCGCGTGGCGAGATCTTGCCCCAGGCAGCTTTGTTGAACTCACATTCCTGCGTCGCACCAGGCTGATGAACGCCCGGGAAGACGATGTACTTGGCAATCTTGTGGAAACCTACCGGCTCGTTAACCGAAGGTGAGCTCCACTCTGTTGCGTCGATAACACCACGCTCAAGTGCTGCATAAACTTCCGCACCCGGCAGAATAACCGTCGTCGCGCCGAGTGAACCACCGACCTCGGCCCAGGCACCGGCAGTGCGCTGTTTGATGCCTTTGTACTCAGCAAGGTTGGTCACTTTTTTCTTCGAGTGCAGGAAGATCTCAGCTGGGAAGATCCCACATGGGATTGAAACAACCCCAAAACTTTCCATCCGGTATTTTCTCCACAATTCAACGCCGCCGGCCTTAAAGAGCCAGAGGAAATATTCTTCTTCCGTGAGACCGCCGACATAGCCACCAAATATGACGGTGGTCTTGTCGATACCCAGGGCTGTTCAACGCTGACTGCTGCATAACTCTGCGATAAGGGATTCACGGTCGGGGATTTATCTGAATCTATAGGAGTGCGTTTGATTCGAAAGGAGCGCACTCATGGCATCAGAATTCCTGGAACTTTTATCACA
>CAJQQK010000130.1 GCA_905480435.1 uncultured Hyphomicrobiaceae bacterium
CTGTGATAAAAGTTCCAGGAATTCTGATGCCATGAGTGCGCTCCTTTCGAATCAAACGCACTCCTATAGATTCAGATAAATCCCCGACCGTGAATCCCTTATCGCAGAGTTATGCAGCAGTCAGCGTTGAACAGCCCTGACTCAAGAACCCGTTTGCCAAGAACTCGAACCTTGCCCACTGATCTACTCATCAATAGGAAAAGTTCCTGCAATAACTGCAGATTAGACATGCAGGTACTTGAGCCAACTCCTCGACCATATCAAATTATTCCAGAGAAATTGAAAATGCCTTTCATATATATGAGTTAACGTTGTTCGTTACGTCCCAATATGAGCACATTCATCAATTCCAACGCTGCCATCGCATGAGGCAGGTTGTCGCGCCCCATAAATGTCCATCAACTCACTTTCTTTGCGCTGCTATAGGCAGCTTCAAGCAATCGCTTTATTCCCCCACTATATTAGCGTTAACGGGACCGGATAACGGTTGGCCTCGAAGGGAACCGAGTTGGCTTTTGTAAAATCAAGCATTTCTTATTTCAGTGCACTGACTTTCATCTTTGCACAAATCGCCCCGGTCTGGGGTCAAGAGACTCGGCGCTCAGCAACCAGCCCCGGGGGCCAATCTCAGGTTTCCAACCAAACCAGCTTCACACGCGATGATTACGAGAAATGTCAAACCTCAGACGAGGCTGCATTCCGCAAGGCCATACGCTCCATCACACTAAAAGCACTGAAAGAAGGCACGGCCAGCCTCAACTATGATGCCACCGTCAATGATCAGTGGCGAAACCGCGGGCTCGACGCAATTGTCGACCAACGCGTTGACGTCGCCGTCGCCCAAGTCAAAGATGAAACGGCATGGAGCGAGCTTCTCAAATCGCTGGCCTATCGCAAACAAGCCCAGGAGCTCGCCAGAGCCACCGCCGAGCGCACCTATCGTTCCAATGAGATCAAAGCCGCGCTGGAGACACTCGCGACCAGTGTTGGTCGCGAAATAGGAAAATCCATAGTGCTGACGACAGCGGATGCCGCTGCACCAGCCCAGCGCTGCCTGAAAGCCTACCTTGGTCCTCGTTATGGCTCTACTGTCGCGCGATCAGTGAACCAGGACGCCAGCGCCGCTTTCGAAATCGATGCCAGCGCCAATCAAGCCAAGGTAACCAGCGGCCGCGTCCTGCTCGAGACATCATCAGGCATCACAGGTGCTGTCTTACTGTTGGTTCGTCGCCAGATGGCCCGCATGGCAAGACGAATTGGCCAACGTTTGGTCGGTTCTGTTCTCGGTCGACTGGTATCTGTCGTCGCTGGCGGCGTCGGTATTGTGCTAATCGCCAAGGAATTTTGGGAACTCCGTCATGGCGTCCTGCCATTTGTCGCCAGCGAGATGAAATCAACATCAAGCAAGGCCAAAGTTCGCGAGGAACTGGCGAAATCAATTCGCACACAGATCACTGACCATCTGGATGAACTGTCGGCACGAACTGCCGACAAAATCGTCGACATCTGGCATGATTTTCGTCGTGCGCACGCCAAGGTGGTTCAACTGGCCGAACAGGATGTCCAGTTCAAATCATTTTTGGACGAGACAAATCCTGTGCAACTGCCTCGTCTCGATCAAATCGTGGCAATTCTGCTCGACAAAGAAGGCGAGGGTTCAATCCAGACACGCCTGGCCGATGGCACTCTACATGTAGTGCTCAACAAGATGCCGGAAGCCGGCATGCAGATTGCGCGAGAGCAGCAATCTATTCCGGCAGCTCTGGCATGGACAGCTCTGGCCGGCGATCAACTCGCAAAAGTTGTCGAATTCGACATCCATAAACGGGCAAACCCCAATGAAATGTCTCAGTCCAGTTTGAAGCGCGTGCTTGCACTTAACGATCGCCTTGCGATTTCACGCGTGGCTGGCGTTGATCGCGACGCCCGAAATGTGCTGTTGGAATTGGATCGCGAAAAGTTAATCGGTCTGTCGCGCGGCCTGACCGAGGGTGAGTTGCAGACGTTATCTTCATATTTGACCGGCCTCGGTCCAGATGCCAGGCAACGCATTCTGCGGGTAGTTGCAAACGCACCGGCCAAAATCCGTCAATTGAATAGTCCTCGTGTGCGCAATGCCATCCTCTCCAGCCGAGATCAGACAGCGGCTGTCGGCATGATGCTATCCGAACCGCCATTGCTCGACATCAGGGCAATCATGAATCACACGCAGCTAGCGTGGGACGGTCGCGTCAGCCCGGTTTTGATCTGGGACAAGCACCCAACAATTGTTGTGGCGGCTGGTTTCTTCATGTTGCTGTTCTTGTCGATACTCCGACGATTGCTGTTCGGGCGTCGCCGTCGAGCCAAAGCCGAGACTGCTTGATGGCCAAACCCACCGAAGCACGGCGTGATCGCAGCATTCAGATTGTGACCACCGATACGCTGGGCTCAACACCCATTCGTCATGGCGCCGCTTTGCATGCCACCGCTGTAAGTGGCGCTAACGTGCTTCGCGACCTTCGAGAAGCGGTCACGAACACACTTGGCGGCAAGATGCTCCGCTACGAAAAGCTCCTCAACAGCACCATTGAGCGCGCGCTTGACACATTAGAAGAGCGTGCAATTGCAGCCGGCTATCAAGCCGTCGTTGGACTGCGCATTTCGCACCCTGTGATTACTGATGGGGCAATAGAGATCGTTGCAATCGGTACCGGTGTCTGGCTCGATCCCACCGCATGAAGAGCGTACCCTTTTACACGCACTCCTCTACTGCTTGCGAAATGCTACAGCACGTCGCGTTTTAATGAATTCACAATGCGCCTTAAAACGCCCAATCTTCGGGAGATTTAGGGCTCCTATTAAATGCGACGTGCTTTAAGATAACCCCTCGTCGATTCGGCCAGGCTCTGGCACTCAGTTGAGATATAGAGGAAAACGGCACATGGGCTTGATCAAACCGCCAAACATTTTGACGTTCTGCATCGCCTTTGCACTTGTCACGGCCGGCATCTTGACCCAATTCGGCGTGACAATCCCGTTTGTCGGAGATCAAGGTTTCTGGCTTCTATTAGCTGCCAATATTCTGTTCATTCTTGGCTGTATTACACGCGGCTTTTAGGCGCTCGCCAGCTTGCCAATCAGCCAGGCCTGAGAAACATTCGCGCGGCCTGACATCGTCCAGCACACGGGCTCGCTCTCCCTCTTTGAGGGACAGAATAGCTGCCATCCAAGTCAACACGCCTCTCGGTCATGCTCACATAAGCTTGTTCAACAGGCTATTGTCTTTGCCTGCACGATCTTGCAAGCATTTAGAACGTCCAGTCTAAGCAACCGACAAGGTCTTTATCTATGCGTACTCTGCTTTGTTTCATCTGCTTCGCCATTATCAGTTCATCTGCAATGGCAAACGATCACATTAAAACGATCGAGAGCAAATACTCCGTCAAAGAAACACTCGATCGCCTATCTGCCGTTCTGACAAAGAAGGGCATACGCGTCATGGCGCGTGTCAATCATGCTGCTGGTGCGAAAGCCGCTGGCCTCAAGCTCGCACCAACTGAGCTGCTGATTTTCGGCAATCCAAAGCTTGGCACACCACTCATGCAATCACAGCCATTGATCGGCCTCGATCTGCCGATGAAGGTCCTCGCCTGGCAGGACACTAATGGCAAGATCAACGTGTCGTACACAACGCCCGCGGCGCTGAAATCGCGACATGGTGTTGATGACCGTGACAAAGTTTTCGCCATCATGACCAAGGCGCTTGCCGCACTGACCGGCAAAGCTGCCGGCGCCAAATGAATTGGCACTGCGGCTAGCATGGCACAAAACCGCTTCGATCAATCCGATCGAGGTGATTTCCAGCATGTCGCGTTTTAACGGATTCACAATACGCCTTAAAACGCCCAATCTTCGGGCGATTTAAGGATTCTATTAAACGCGACGTGCTTTAGGCATCTCGGGTTCAGTTCCATCCCCATATTGACGCGAAATTGCAAATTGTCGGCCCAAATTAATGGCAGGGAGCTACAGTTTTGCGTCTTGAAAGTCCATCGATTGCACTGCCCCAACCCACGCTTATCGTGCTTGTTTCAGGCTTGCGGTATTTTTCCAAGATAGGGCTTCACAAGCCGCACAACGGTTGCTATACACGCGCTTCCAATCGAGCGTAGCTTCTGAATTAAGCCACGCCATTTGATCGGATCTTCGCGATGACCAATCTCGACTCGAACTGAGTGCATTCAGGCTCAGGAAGTTGCATATGGTCATTTCGCTGGTAACGCGGGGTGGAGCAGCCCGGTAGCTCGTCAGGCTCATAACCTGAAGGTCGTAGGTTCAAATCCTACCCCCGCAACCAATAAAATAATTAAAATCAAACACTTGCAGAGTCTTCGCTCAATAGGGTGTTATTATAAGGTCCATCCGTGGACCATTCGTGGACCGAGGCGACGCTGTCTGGCGTTTGAAGTTCCAACGGTACGAAAAGTTACGGTAAGCACCCAACGTTCACTTCACGCAAATTGCGTTACGGGATTGGGAGCAGATCTCGGGCAGATTTCACTGTCAAATTGCCGTGTCGCGCAAACGTTCGTTTGTGGAGCCCAGGCATGCTGATCGGATACCGACAACCTGACCAACGGAACGGATCAGCCTGCCAATTCATGTCCGGTATCGGAGGTGCAACAGTCGCTTTCAGGCGCTCCCCGACGGCTGTTGATGACCCACTGCTGAACACGACGCAATCAGATCATCCGCATCGCGTCATATGAGAGAGCTATACAATAAGAGACATCGGGCCATCTTGCCTTCGAACGCTGATGATGTCCGCTGCCGGCGAAAGCTGCCATTGCGCTGCAACATGGCGATGAGGCGATAGGTCGCCTACGGACCTGCAATCGCGATTTAATCGCGTATTCGCCGTGTAAATCTGCAACTATTGCCTTGATGTCTGATCGAGGTGGCGCCGTGCAACAAAACGCCCCAATCGAGCAATCCACAACGGCGTGATTGCGCTCTATCGCGGCCCTTCGGATGCTGAGCTAATCTTCAGAAAAACGAGTCGATTCTGCCGTCTTTCCGACCGGAGCTCCGCCGATGGCCAACGCATCCTCTCTCAAAGGTCTCTTGAAATTCTTGCGCCGTGATGAATGGCGGGAAGCATTTGCTGAAATTCAGCACGCGCATTTCTTCGTCGCTTGTCACAACGTCGGCGTTGGCACTGACAAGATGACCGACATTCTGGGCCAGCATGCTGCCATGACGCTGTGGGGATGCGCGTTCGAGGATTTCCTCTCGCGGGACCTGCCTGGTGATCGAAACATGGTCGATGTTTACCTGAAGCGGCGGAGCTACAAGGAGAGTGCTTCCGCCAAGGCCTTTATGAAGGCAATCCGCAACTCGGTCATGAGCCTCTATGAGGTGAGCGACATCGTCCAGGGTCAATCTTTTCTCGCGCGCGACCTGATCCGGGGCGGAGAGCCCGTGCGGGTGAATGAGCGCAGTGCGACAGCTCAAATGCAGCCCTGGGATCGCATCGGTGCACGCATCGTGCCGATGTCCGGCACTTACCAAATGTGCGGCGGCATACTCTATTATGATCACGACATCTCCGAGCGGTTGCTCGCCGAGCTCCGCTGGTTTGAGTCGCGGGTCGAAAGAGAGATGGATGTCATCGCCGACGAATTTGGTATTAGTTTCGATTCGAAGCTTTACAGGAGGATCACTGCTGAAGGGGCACTGCTCGAACTTGCCGCTCCGATTTTTACGCGGATGTGGCTCAGCAACGCTCTTGATTGTGCTTTGAACCCTCGGCAGCCGCAGCTCTTTAATACCGATGGTGATACCCTTGAGTTTTGCACACTCCGCTTCCCACTGGTGCAAACGGCAAGCCGGGAAATCGTGTGCGCGGCCCTTGCCGCAATCGACGATCTGCGTGCGACCAGCGATACGTTCCTCGACTGGATCGGGCCGGAAATCGGGATAAGCGAACTGCCTGCTGATCTTCCGGGCCACGTCATCATGTCGAGCCATAGCGAGGGCGGCGCTGTCTTGGGTACGATCGAGGTCAGATCGAACCAGATCATCGTCACGGCAAACTCGCATCATCGCGCCGAGCAAGCGAAGGCCTTGATCGGGGCGGCGTTGAGGGGATTGATTGGTGAGCCAACACTTGAGACCGAGACGCCTGAGGAACTACTGGCAAGGGATGAGCCCACAACGGAGCACCCAGCGGAAGACGCCGAAGTTCCTATTGATCCCGATCTGAAGCGCAAGATTATCCATGATCAGCTCGACGAACATTATCGTCAGACTCTGGATAAGCCGCTTACCATGCTGGATGGAATGACGCCGCGGCAAGCCGCCCAGGCAGCCGCAAGCCGCGATAAAGTCACAGCGTGGTTAAAATATCTGGAAAACCAATCGCACCATCGGCGGGATCGTGATGATCCCCTTACCACCTACGATATCACCTGGCTTTGGAACGAGCTTGGCATTCCGGAGCGGCGTGTCTGAAAATGCCAGCTGTGTGCACCCCTGTCTTGAGTCCTTTGAGGAGGTGACCGCCATAAGCTACAATCCATATCGGCCGATAGTTGCGAAGGAATGGCCGCAACTCAATGAAGGCGACCAAATCGAACGGAATTCTGTTTCCCGCCAAGGTGCCTAAAGTTAAAGCAAGCAAGTTTCCCGAAGGAGCCCACCATGATCTTTACTATCGATGAGCAGACGAGTCGCCTCATCACGAAGCTTCCCGATGGCGAAGGTGTGAAGGAATATGACTGTGTCACCGATACCTGCAGGAATCCGGCCTGCCGGTGTCAGACGGTGACGATCTCGTTCCGCGCTCGCAGGTCGGTCGTTCCCGCACAACCGGAGCCGGAGCGCAAAGTGGCCTTGGACCTTGGCACAAGAACGGTTGACGACACGTTCAGAAAGGGAGCCTCGCAACCCGACATTGCCTTCGCCGAGGCCTTGCTTGCCGCGATGGAGCCGGCCGATTTCGAACTCCTGGACCGGCTTCATTTCTCGATCAAACGCCGCGAGACGGAGCAGGCTAAGCCGGCTGAGATCCTGGCTCAATTCGATTTCGACGAGATCGAGCGCTCATCGATCATGCAGGCCTACAACGACATCCTGCCATTTGCCGAGACGATGCAAGTGGTTGTCGACGGCATCGAGTATGTGGTGCTCGACCAGTAT
The DNA here is from genome assembly GCA_905480435.1 of uncultured Hyphomicrobiaceae bacterium. Taxonomy (GTDB): domain Bacteria; phylum Pseudomonadota; class Alphaproteobacteria; order Rhizobiales; family Hyphomicrobiaceae; genus CAJQQK01. Next base: position 7,183 of record CAJQQK010000130.1, read on the forward strand.
TGCGTGAAGCCCGGCTGCGGCTGCAGCGATGTACATCTCAATCTGCTACCGATCGAGGAAGGGGCCGGCGTTCTCGAGACGAGCTGCTCGGTCAATGCCAACTACGGTGCAAAAACATGGCAGCAGGTCGAGGACGAACCGCTGCCATGTGATGTTGCGACTTTCAGACGCCTCATGGAAAGCAATGTACCGAATTTCTACACGAAGCTGAAGGCGCGACATAAAAAACTTTCTTCGATCTATACCAATGCCCGCAAACGCGCGCGTGCCTCTATTGCGGACGGCATCCGCCAGGAGCAGGTAGGCCGCAACGATCCCTGTCCTTGCGGCTCCGGCAGGAAATTCAAGAAGTGCTGCATGGGCAAGGCTCCCAGAGGGGCGGATGCCCGCCGCACAGAGACTACAATCAGCATCCGCCAATAGGATCGGTGCTCGAGAATATGCCGAAGCAAACAGGACAACGCGCAGGGCTGCCGATCGAGTGCATCGTCATATACGAGTGCCTAGGGCAGGACACTCCACTGTTAGCGCAATTGAAGAGGCAATTGGGCGACCATCCTGTCGAGTTGGTGTTCCTGGCCGCCCGACATCCCGGCATTCCCGATGTGGAGATCCTCGACAAGCTGCTGGAGGGGCGCACTGCGCTGCTTACTCGTGATCGAGCCCTGCACAACTTGACCATCGATCGAGGATTGCGGTCCTTCGTGCAATCGCCGGATGGCGGCTTGACCAGTCACAAGCTGGCTGAAGTAATCACTCGGGACAACAACCTTCCTGCAACCAGAGGCGGTTTGCGAAGCAGCTACGTGCATGAGCCGTCCCCCGACGCGGAAGTTATCGCCGGTTGCCTTGCCGGATTCTTGTCCAAGCACCAGTTGAAGCAGTTCCGCACCAAGCGGCGGCGAATTCGCGCTCATTTTGGCTCGCTCGACAACATCGCGGCCACGGCGCTCACAATAGGGCAGCGCCGCACCCCGCGAGGGGTCGTTGGTGGATACTTGCTCAAAGTTGACGCCCGTTTTGGAGCAAAGAGCCTGTCGCCTGCGAGCGAGGGTTATTTTCTGGACCCGTCAGGCTGCGCTGAGCCTTTGCATTCCTTGATCTGGGCCCTCATCCACGTGCTTATGCTGCAGCTGGAGCAGCGCCCCCTGACGTTGTTTCTGTGCGACTGCGATGCGGCGATGATTAGCGCAGCGCTGATTACCGGCCGCGATACGGGACGCAATCCCGTCGAGCGTTTCGCCTTCCGGCTGCTTGCCACGGTGAAGCAGCCTCAGGCCAAGGTCTGCGTCAAAGGCAGGTTTTTCGACCGTATGCAGGCGAAACTCAACCAGCTTACCGCCCACGACAGCAACGAACTGGTCGCGATCAACCTGCAGACCGTAGCCGAAGCACTGGAGCGAGGGGATGAATTCCAGTAACAACAGTGAGCTTGGTTCTACGTCTAAGAATTGAGGCAGCCCAAAATGGCAGAATATGGCGAATGGGTTCGCAAGGGCGCGGTCCTCAGCGAGGTGACGGCCCAGAAAGAATATGGCGTGTCCCGCGATTTCATCGTGCAGGGGATCCAAGCCGGCAAGCTTGAATTCCGGGAAGGAGTAATATCGGGCAATCCCTACCTAAGAATCCTAAGAAGCCAGCTTGAATTGTATATCGTGGAACAGTTTGGTTCCGAATATTTGGCGAAGGCAAAGTCTCAGACAGAAGTGCGAGCAATCACGAAGGAAATTGCTGATCTCAAGAAGAAACTGTCTGCACTTGAGGCACGAAAGGCCGCACTTCGGCTCGCTATGAAGTCATAGTGAATGGCATGCTTTGCCGTATCGCAATAGTTCCCGCCCGACTGGCGTCAGTTGACCGTCGGCGGCGCTTCGGCATCTCACCGGATCTGATGTGCAATCAGTCCCTGTGGCCGCTAGGGTCATTAGTGAGCGCCAATGATTTCCGGCTTTTGTCCGCTGCTGGTTGAAGCAGACATAGCGACGCGAAGGCCGGGCGGAGCACAGATGTCCGCAATCTCTGCACAGCGACGATTTCCAACGTTGAGTTGGCGCACCGGCCGAGAGACCGAATCTGGCCCTAAGCCGCCGAAGCCAGTTTGGCAGCTTCCGAGGGTGCTTCGGTCATGGCTCTGGGCCTTACCGTAACTTTTCGTTCCGTTGGAACCTCAAACCCCTCCCTTGGCCGGATCACTGAATCCCAACCATGCCCGCTTGAGCGAGTGACCGCCTGATCCGTTGCCCCGAAGGCCGTCCAAAGCCTTACGCGTGCCCCATTCTAGACATTGGAAAGTCTTCGAGAAGCTCCATAGTCAGCCGCTAAAGGCTGTCGAGGTGCGGGTATGAATGAGCAAGGGTTTCCATGGATAGTTGAAGGTATTCCATTGGTAGTCGAACGGTACATCTTCGCTCAATTGCTAGGCAGCGAAAGATCCGGCTGGCGCGATGACGACGAAGATCCCGAAGACCCTCTAAGTCCAATCGTGGACTTCTGTCCGCCTATTAATGGCCTCTATGAGCAGCGCAGTGAGGCACTTCGGGAAGCGACCTACGCGACTGAACGCATCAATGAATTGTACTTCGACTGCCCGCATTGCGGAGATGGACCTCATTGCCACCCCGAGGACCGAGACTACCTCGACATGCTTCAACATGAAAAATTGCGCCATTCGTCCGCTGCGAACGAAATCAAACACGAGATCGAGCTTCTGCATAGGCTAGCCAATCCGGAATTGATGGGCGAAGCCTATGCGCTGCTTGAATTTGAACTGTCCACAGACCAGCAGTGGGTTCGGTTCATCGAGTCTGCACGAAATTCTCGAATGAACTATTCCGAATTCAGGAAAATTCAAAAGCGAACGGAAAAGCTTCTAACCGAAGTAGCCAAAGTTTCTAGACACTTGGCAAAGTTGCTCCGGGATCTCCGAAACACCGGGATACCCCTGCCAAGGGAACTGCGAGCCAACAGTGACGACCGATATTTCTTCAAGGCGGTTTCTTCAGAGCTTGACTATGTGAGATTGCGTCGATTGCTGGAGGGCATTTCTGAACCTGACGCCGCCCCAGATGTCGATTTGATGGCGCGTCTTTTCAAAGTGTCAGAGATCGCAGAAAGTCTACCAGTGGAGTTTGCCATCCCAGAAATAGATCAGGGCTGTTCAACGCTAACTACATGAAGCGATAATTGAGCGGCCGTGTGATGTCGAGGACGTTGTGCCACATGGCCTGCGAGATATTGTTTTCGCCGTTGGCACGCAGGATATTGAGGGCGAAGCTACGTACCCTGGC
>CAJQQK010000131.1 GCA_905480435.1 uncultured Hyphomicrobiaceae bacterium
ACATGACACTGGAAACTCTCGGCGGCATCAGCCATGATGGTGCATCAGAACCGGCGGCCCTAACCGCTGACTGACCGTCCGGACAACGTTGCGACGGACCTGACCGGCACTGTTACACCACCTGATGGGACGCGATCCTGATTTGATATTTGGATGCCAGTTCTGTCTCCCGGGTCTTTAGCGCGGGGATGCAATCCGCAGTGTTACAGATCGGCAAGGAAGCTCCGAAGTTGTCCCAAGATGCTGCAACCAGATCGTTGAATGGTGCCGAGCCATCGAGTGACGAAGAGACGTGGATGGCTGCGTTCCGTCGTCACGGCCTGGAATGGCTGGACCCAACCAAGCGCCGGGCTTTAACGGCACTGATGATCCGCGTCGCCGGGGCTGCGATCGCCTACGTTATGCAAATCGTACTTGCTCAATGGCTTGGCCTTGCTGAGTACGGTGTGTTTGTTGGTGTCTGGGTTTGGCTGTTGGTGCTCGGTGGCATTGCTCCATTGGGATTTAACATCAGTGCCATTGGACTGCTTTCGACCTATAAGGGTGCGGGGGATTTCGATCGCTGGCGGGGGCTTTTGGTGGCAAGCGTGGCGATGGCCGTGGGGGCGGGGCTGCTCTTGTCGGGCATTGGCTGGGTTGCGCTCTATGCGATGCCTGGATTGGTTTCTTCGCAATATCTGATGCCGGTGTGGCTTTGCCTGTTTTGTTTGCCGTTGATGGCGCTGGGTGACATCAACGAAGGTGTGGCACGTGAGCATGGCTGGATGAACGCGGCGCTGGTGCCAATCTATCTATTGCGTCCAATACTGCTGATTGGTGGCTTGTTCATTGCCATGCTGGCTGGGGCGACGCCCGATGCAGCACTTGCGATGGCGATGGCGATGGCGATCATGGCGTGTCTGGTAGCTGTGCTGATGCAGGCTGCTGTGATTGTTATCGGACTTAAAAAGATTGCTGGATGGGGCGCTTTGTCGATGACGCCGGGCATCTGGCTCTATGGTGCATTGCCGATCGTGGTGGTGCAGACGTTTGAGCTCATCATGCAGAATTTTGATATGCTCGCCATTTCTTACTTCCTTGGGGCGGAAGCGACCGGCATCTATTTTGCGGCGCTCAAGACGATTGCTCTGCTCACTTTTGTCAATTTTGCGGTTGGTGCTGCGACGGCCAACCAGGTTGCCAGCCTACACGCGAACGATCAGCGCGTGGAGCTTGGCGAGTTGATAAGTGGTGCAATAAATCTATCGTTCTGGCCGACATTGTTTGGCGCTCTGGTAATTGTGCTGCTGGCGCCCTTCCTGTTGTCGTTGTTTGGCGACGACTTTGTGGCGCATGCCTATTTGACAGCCGTTTTGGCGATTGGCTTTGTGGCAAAGAGCTTTGTTGGACCGGCAGAACTATATTTGAACGTGCTTGGTCAGCAGAAGATTTGCGCTCTGGTGTTTCTGGTGGCAGCCGTGCTGAACATGTTGCTGAATATTATTCTGATCCCGCTGTTCGGTCTGCTTGGTGCGGCGATTGCGACATCAACAGCGCTGGTTGGATTGTCGGTCGGCCTGTTTTTCATCACGAAGCAGCGGATCGGTGTGACGCTCTGCCCAACCGTGCCGATCACGTCTCTTAAGAAGATTGCGCGCTGTCTGCAACCGTCTGCTTAAATTTCGGGCAGTGATAAAAGAGCTCTTTGCCCGATATCACGCTTGTCGCACACAATCATACGGCGATGACTTACGAACCGACTAAGAGCTCAATTCGATCTGCTGCAAAGCGGTTGTGACAGACCAGGATGGGCTCGTTCGTGTCGTCGACGAATAGAGAATCTACAACTAGAACGGTGGCGCCCTTCGAGAGTTCGAGATGTTTTATCTCATCAGCGCTGGCTGGTTGACTGGTGATGCGCGTTTGTTGGAGGCTGTATTCAGATACACCCAGCTTGGCCAGCGTCTTTTCAAGACAGCCGATCCGTTCAAACAATTGCCCGGCACGTTCAAATCGATCTGCTGGCAACCATGCGGACGTTAGGCAAATCGGGACATCGCTGGCGACGCGGACGAATTGCAGATCAACGACATGAGAGCGTTCAGCGATCGTCAGCCATTCGGCCATTTCTTTCGGGGCAAGGCCGATTGAATGTGTCAGCAGGCGATCACCTGGTTCACGACCGGTTGAGGTGATGATGTCTTCGAAAGAAATTTTGCTCGATATCGGATAAGGTATGCGCCTGCGTGACACAATCGTGCCGCGCCGCGGTGTCGCCGTGATCAATCCTTTGCGGACGAGTTCGCGCAGGGAGCGGCGCAGAGTGTGACGGTTAACTTCAAAACTGGCAGCCAGTTGGGTTTCAGTTGGGAGCCGTGTGCCATAGGGAAGATTGCCGGCCACGATCTGTTCTTCGATAGAACGGGTAATCTGTGACCACACCGGTTCGCCAGCTCTTCTAACGAACGAAGCGGCGGACACCAGCAAGTCCTGATGCGGTGCGTGGGTGGCATTGATTCCAGATATTGGCGTTACCGACGGCTCACGTTCCGGCTTGGCCGTCACCGTTTCAGATTTTGACAATTTTTTGCTTTCCGCTGTCACGTCAACTCTCACCCATATTAAATCGCAAGCACATTGCCTGAAACCATCGCCGATGGTCACAGGCTGTGGGCGACCAACGATTGATGATGAAATGTGGTGTCGAACCGCTGCATCGATTTGGTACGGTGGGGGGACAGACTTCAATGTGAAGTCGTTAATCCGCACTAGGCTTTATACTGATATTCTAAGTGAGTTCAATTCCCAAAGCTGTTTAATTTGAGATGGTTGAGACGTTTTTCTGCAGGTGAACTATAAGGTTTTCGGTGTCTATTATTCTGTTGGACAGGCTCGCGATCTCATTCATGCCTGGCCGCTTGGAGTTGTCTTCCAGTCTCCCACTAGTTTGTGCAGTTACATTCAGCTCTGTGAGCATCGTGGATTGCGCGAAAAGTCGTTTCAAACGAATCTCTAAAACGGCTCCATCGCATCGAATTATATCCTGCATAATGAGCGAATTCTACATTTCGCAATGCTTTTCGAAGAAAATCTCTCTTTTTTGCAGACATTTTAGCGAAACGCTGATCGCTGATGAAGTCGCGCGACTGTTGTAGAACCACTAAAGCCTGATTGCTGATGGTCAGTGTCGCATGTTCCTCCGGGCTAAGTATAGGCTTGACCAATTCCCGTGCGATATTTGAAAAACTAACGTCTCTTTGATGAGGCATTATTTCCGCCGCCTGGTGGATTGCGACGTCTGCGGTGGCAATTGCAGCACGGTGTGTTTCCTCTTGTAGTTGCTTTGCGCGCGCTGCTTTGCGGAGTAGTGGGCCCAGTTGGCGCTTGTAGAAGCTTATCATTTCTTGAGGGGCATTGCATATTGTTGCTCGGTATGGTTGACGGGCATAGGCAATCAACTCATCGGAGGTGCGTTGCGCCATATGATAAAAGGTCGTGCCATGCTCCAGTTCAGCAAAGGCACCCTTGCGTATGACACGCGATCCAAGCTGCGACGCGATGCGACGCTCGGCTGGTGATATCTCCGTTTTTATTGGGTCGACTTTTGGCAGGTTTGGTTTCGGTGGGACATAGCCTGCCGGAATAGGTTTCCATTTAAGGCACCGGATGCGTCCGCCCCGAGCCAGGATTGAACGCACGCACATGCGGTTTTCACTGATGTGGATTTGCTGGGTTGCGAGCAGGCGCCGCTGACGGGCACTGCGGGCGATGATACCGCTGCCGTCCCAGAACAGCCAGTGGCCGGGCATTCCGGCAGCTGGTGTGCGCATCGCATCTGCGATGGTGAGTGTGGCTTGGGCCCTCGTCAAGACTTCTGCGCCAAGCTTGGCGTGATAGCGCTTGGCACACATTTCCGGATCGTCGGTTTTGGAATGAAGTGCTGTGCTGGACAGCTTATTCGATGGCGTGTCAGAGGCGTTGGCGACAGGGCCTGCCAGCACTGCGATCATCGCAAGCAACGTGGTGGCGCTAGAGCGTGGGGATCTTTGTTTTGTCGATGAGTGGGCAGTTGACCAAATCACGTGATTTTCCATTTGCCGTCGCGAATCAAACTCCGATAATTATGTCGACAGTATACAAATTGCTCAAGCGATTGGTTCATGTTTCTTGTCACAAAAACACTCTACAACTTTAGATTGTGTTGTATATTTTGAGATACCTGCTCGTCACGGACAGGGTCAACGATGGCCAAGGCTGACATATTGAGGAGTGAGCGGACTGTCGCCGATGTTGTGACAATGTGTGCGGGGCGCCTTGTGCCAAGCAACATCGGACCGATGGCGATGGACTTGGTGACGGAGCGCAGCAATGTGAACGCGATGTGGGCGGCATCGAGGGTTGGCATGATGAGCAGGTTGGCGCGCCCTTCGAGGCGCGAATTGGGAAAGTTGTCTTCGCGGATAAAAGTCGATATCGCGGCGTCGGCATGCATCTCACCTTCGACCTCAAGATCTGGATCGTACTCAGTGATGAGTTTTAAAACCTGACGCATCTTTTTTGAGCTTTGATTGTCACGTGTGCCAAAGTTTGAATGCGAGAGCAGCGCCATCTTTGGCGTGATGCCAAAGCGTCGAACTTCCTCGGCCGCCATGAGCGCGATTTCGGCCAATGTCTCGGCGTCGGGGTCGTAGTTGACGTGCGTGTCAGCCAAGAACAATGGACCACTCGGTAGGATGAGGCCGGACAAACTGGCAAGCGCATTTACATCAGGGCGTTGGCCGATGACCTGCTGGACATGGCGCAGGTGGGCGAGGTAGCGGCCAACAGCACCGCAGATCATGGCATCGGCATCGCCGCGACGGAGCAGCAGGCCGGCAACGACGGTTGCGCCACCACTGATGACGCGGCGGGCATGGCTCGGTGTGACGCCGCGGCGTTCGACAAGGCGCAGGTATTCGTCCGTCAATGCCGGGATGCGCGGGTCGTTGGCCTGATCGAAAACGTGAACGTCTTTGCCAACGCGCATGCGTAAGCCGATGTGTTTGATGCTGTGGGCAATGTCTTCTGGGTCGCCGATCAAAATTGGCTCAGCGATTTTTTCAGAGATAACTTGTTGGGCTGCCTGCAGGACATACGGATGGGCACCTTCCGCGAAGACAAGGCGTCTTGGTCGTTCTGCGTGGGCGTGCCGGGCCTGGTCGAAAACGGGCTTCATGACGAAGCCGGACTGGTAGACGAACGATGAGAGTTTGTCTTTGTATGCGTCAAAGTCTTCGATTGGACGCGTCGCGACGCCGCTATCCATCGCGGCTTTCGCGACGGCCGGTGCGATTTCGGTGATGAGGCGTGGATCGAATGGTTTGGGGAGAATGTATTCCGGGCCGAACACGAGTGAGTCTGATTGGTAAGCTGCCAGCACAATGTCGGATGCTTCGTTCTCGGCGATTGATGCGAGGGCGAGGACGGCTGCTTTCTTCATATCCTCATTCACTTGCGTGGCGCCGACGTCGAGCGCGCCACGGAAGATGAATGGGAAGCACAGCACATTGTTGATTTGGTTTGGATAGTCGGTGCGCCCGGATGCCATGATCGCATCATCGCGTACCGACTTGACGTCTTCCGGCATGATCTCTGGATTGGGATTGGCGAGCGCGAAGATGAGCGGATTGGGCGCCATTGTGGCCACCATTTCGGGTTTGACAACACCGGCGGCAGAGAGGCCAAGGAAGATGTCGGCACCTGGCATAGCTTCGGCGAGTTTACGCTTGGTCGTGTCCTGGGCGAATGGCGCCTTGTAATCATCCATCAAGACCTCACGCCCCTTGTAGACGACGCCTTCGATGTCGCAGACGACGACGTTTTCCCGCTTCAGCCCGAGTGAGACGAGGAGGTTGAGGCAGGCAAGGGCAGCAGCACCTGCGCCCGAACACACCAAGCGAACATCTTCAAGTTTCTTGCCAACGATTTTCAGGCCATTGGTGATTCCGGCTGCGACAACGATGGCGGTGCCATGCTGATCATCGTGGAACACCGGGATCGTCATTTTCTCTTTGAGCTGGCGCTCAATCTCGAAGCATTCCGGTGCCTTGATATCTTCTAGGTTGATGCCGCCAAAAGTTGGCTCCAAACACGCGACCGCGTTGACGAAGGTATCGATGTCCTCGCTGGCAATCTCGATATCAAAACAGTCTATCCCGGCGAATTTTTTGAAGAGGACGCTCTTGCCTTCCATCACCGGTTTTGACGCAAGGGGCCCAATGTTGCCAAGGCCGAGCACCGCAGTGCCGTTGGTAATAACGCCGACGAGGTTGGCGCGGGCGGTATATTTGGATGCGTTTGCCGGGTCTTCTTCAATGGCAAGGCAGGCGTGCGCGACACCTGGTGAATAGGCCAGAGCCAGATCGTGCTGATTGGCAACCGGTTTGGTTGGCATGATCGCGATTTTGCCGGGAGGGTCGGCTTCGTGATAGGCGAGCGCTGCACGGCGGATATCGGCTTCGGCCATTGTTGTTTCCTTGGCGGTCGAGCCGCATGCGCATTAAAGCACGTCGCATTTAAAAGGAGCCTTAAATCGGCCGAAGACCGGGTGTTTTAAGGCGCATTGTGAATCCATTAAAACGCGACATGCTGTAGAGGCGATAAGACGGCTTCACGAGGCAGCCGGTTAGCAGCTGACAACAACATGATCGATCGGGTTTGCCAACCGGACAAGTTTGTACCGTGGCGATTGTGGTCGCCACTTAGTATTGACCGCAATTTGGGTGCTGAGGATTATCGCCCGTTTGCCTTGCGCCAGGCTGCGAAGTCGACATTCGTTTGTGGGTCGGTGGCTGGATAGAGACCCAGGATGGAGCGGCCTTCGTTGACTTTCTCGGTGACGAAATCCTCGAATGCGGTCATCTCAACGGCTTCGTTGGCGATGTCATCTGCAAGGTCTGCTGGAATGACGATGACGCCGTCGGTGTCACCAACGATAACATCACCCGGCCAAACCGGGGCGTCGCCGCAGCCGATTGGCACGTTGATGTCGAGGGCCTGGTGGCAGGTCAGGTTGGTTGGTGCAGACGGTCGGTTGTGAAACGATGGGATATCAAGCCGCGAGATCTCGGCTGCATCGCGAAAGCCACCATCGGTGACGATCCCGGCGACGCCGCGCTTCGCGAGCCGGGTGACGAGGATTGAGCCGGCTGAAGCGGCGCGTGCGTCTTTGCGGCTGTCGATGACGAAGACGGCATCCGGCGGACACTCTTCGACAGCTTTGCGTTGCGGGTGGGCGCGGTCCTGGAACACGGATAACGGATTGAGATCCTCGCGGGCTGGGATATAGCGCAGGGTGAAAGCTTCGCCGACCATTGTCGGTTTGGCTGGATCGAGCGCATGCACGTCCTGGATCATCTGGTTGCGAAAGCCGCGCTTGAAGAGTGCCGTTGAGATTGTGGCTGTGCTGACTGTCTTGAGCTTGGCACGTGTCTCGGATGTCAACTTGGTGTTCGGGGCCATCTAGGTGCTTCTCGCGCAGTTGCCGCCCAGATGTCGGCAATCTTGGCGACTTGATGATGAATTGAAGAGGGCTTTGTTTACAGGATTAAGCGGTGCAGGGAAGTCCCAATGGCCGGGAAGCTTGATCGTCAATGCAATTTTCGCTGTGGATGGCTTGCCTTTTGGGCCGGTGGCGGAATACAGGACTTAAGCTGCGTGTAGCGATCATTGATCACAGAGAAAAAGCGAAAGAGCCAATGGCCCCGAAGATTATCGTTGTGTGTCCGTCATCGAATGTTGTGCCGATTGCCGAGGGGATGACACCAACCGGATTTGAGACGATTATTGCCGCGCAGGATGATCCGAAAATCGACGAGCACCTCGCTGATGCGTCGTATTTCGTGTGCTATCCGAACGTTGATGTTGGGCCGAAGTTTCATGCCAAAGCGTCGAAGCTGCGGCTGCTGCAGTTGCTGAGTGCCGGATACGATGCGATCGATCTGGATGCGGCTCGGGCAGCGAACGTGCCGGTTTGCAATAACGGCGGCGCGAATGCGATTTCGGTTTCCGAGCACGCGATGATGCTGATGTTGACCGTTGCGCGCCGGGTCGTCTGGCAGCATGGCAACGTGACGGGTGGCCGATGGCGTGGCAATGGTCCGGCACCGCGGATGTATGAGCTTTCCGGCAAGACGCTCGGCATTATCGGGCTGGGTAATATCGGTAAGAAGACTGCGCGTCTGGCTAAGGCGTTCGGCATGAACGTTATTTATTACGACATTAAGCGGCTTTCGGAAGACGAAGCGGATCAGGCTGGTGTGAAATTTCGCGTGCTTCGTGAATTATTGCGCGAATCCGATGTGATTTCGCTGCACACGCCGCTCAATGACTCGACGCGCCATATGATTGGTAAGGCCGAGCTTGAGGAAATGAAGTCCGAGGCGATCCTGGTCAACACGGCGCGCGGGCCGGTGATTGATGAGAAGGCGCTTTGCGATCATTTGAGTGCGGGCAAGATTTTTGGTGCCGGGCTTGATGTTTTCGACCAGGAGCCGCCGCAAGCAGGCAATCCATTGTTTAAGTTGGATAATGTTGTTTTGACTGCGCACTTTGCGGGGCCGACCTGGGACAATCACAGTGCGCGCTTCCGCAACGCGTTCGACAACATTTTGCGCGTCGAGCGCGGCGAAGAGGCACTTTGGATCGTGCCTGAGCTTCTAGATTGAGTTTGAGTTGATCTGCGGGCGATGCTTTAGCTTAGGGGCAATGGCGTCCAGATGACTTGGTCGATGCGCTGGGCGCCAGTTGCGAGCATGATGAGGCGGTCAAAGCCCATTGCGCAACCGGCAGCCGGTGGCATGTGGGCGAGGGCTGCGAGGAAATCTTCGTCGATCGGATAGTGCTCGCCGTAGATGCGTTGCTTTTCCGACATGTCGGCTTCGAAACGGTGGCGTTGTTCAGTGGGATCAGACAGTTCCGTGAACGCATTGGCGAGTTCGAGGTCGCATAAATAGAGTTCGAAACGTTCGGCGACCATTTGATCGGTGGCGGCTGGGGCTGCCAGGGCGGCTTCGTGGATTGGATAATCTTTTAGGATCGTGGGGGCGGCTCGGCCGAGCTGTGGTTCGACCTTTTCGATCAAGATGCGTGTGAAGATGTCTGACCAGGTATCATCTAAGGCGGTACGGATGCCGGATGTTGTGGCGGCTGTCGCCAGAGCGTCGCGGCTGGAGCTGTCGAGCTGGTATGTTGGGCGCAGGTCGATGTTCGCGAAGCGCTGGAAGGCGTCGGCGACGCTGATTTCCTCCGGTGGGATGTGCGCTGGAACGGTGAATTCACCGTTGGGACCAGACTGCCGGAATTCTTGGACGCCAACAGCTTTGGCCGCGACGCGCAGCATCTCAGCGCAGTCGGTCATCAAGGACCGGTAATCGGCATCAGTGCGGTACCACTCAAGCATCGTGAATTCGGGATGGTGAATGCGGCCATGCTCGCGGTTGCGGTAGGACGGCGCGAACGTGAAGATCTTGGTTTCGCCGGCTGCGAGCAGTTTTTTACAGGCGAATTCTGGTGAGGTGTGGAGGTAAAAGTCAGTCCCTGGGGCGTTATCGAGGGGTTCGAACCGCGTCTTGAAAGCGTGCAGATGGGTTTCGTTGCCGGGCGACACCTGAAGTGCTGCGGTTTCAACCTCGATGAAGCCTTGGTCTGTGAACCATTTGCGGAGCGCCTGTTTGATGCGGGTCCGAGCGAGCAAGAACGGACGGCGGTCCTGATGCCGGGCGCGGTCCCACCAGGGTGTGTCGTGATCAGTCGTCATAGGTCTTGACTTTAGCCCTGGAACAGAGAGGGCGCTTGGCTTGAGGGCAGGAAACGCGTAATAAGCGCAATCAAATTCGGCAGGCTGGTGCCCGCCAACTATTGGAGAGCAGATTTGGCCAGGGTCATCGCAAGTTCTATCCGTAAAGGCAACGTCCTCGAAGTCGATGGCAAGCTGTGCACGGTCCTCAAAGCGGATAACATCCATCCCGGTAAAGGCACGCCCGTGACGCATCTCGAGATGCGGCGCATCCATGACGGGGTCAAGATTACCGAGCGCTATCGGACGACCGAGCAGGTTGAGCGTGCCTTCATGGAAGAGCGCGATTTCGAATACATCTACGAAGATGATAGTGGCTACAACTTTATGGACCCGGAAAGCTTCGAACAGCTGGCGGTGCCTAAGGATATTGTCGGAGATCAGGCTGTATATCTGCAGGAGCAGATGAAGGTTGTGCTGATGCTGCATGAAGGCGTGCCCGTATCGATCCAGCTGCCGGCACGAATTACGGTGGAAATTGTCGAGGCTGATCCGGTGGTCAAAGGGCAGACGGCGTCATCGTCTTATAAGCCGTCGGTTGCGGATAATGGCCAACGCGTGATGGTGCCACCGCATATTGCAGCCGGAACGCGCGTTGTGATCATGACGGAAGATGGCTCCTACGTGGAACGCGCGAAGGATTGAGAGTCTTTAGCGCTCACGGGGCTGTTTGCCCTACGAAGAGTAGGGCTGCCCTCCGCAGGGGCGGGACTAGGTCCCGGCTCGCTGGGACAGCTCGCAAGAGGCGGATGCCGCTGACTTGAATTTCTGGCACGCCTCGTTTGAGTTTTTGCTTAGGGTGTGTCTGACTTAAACGGAAGTACGGATAGGGAGCGCATGCGACCCGGCGCGTTGCGCCGCGCCCTCGCAGGCCATCCCCACCAGCATGAGCCTTCGCGAGGAATAGCCGTGAGAGAGAAAAGCTAGAGCGGCCACAAGAGCTCAAATGCTATTCCACTTAACCTGACCCGCTCTAGAGGATATCCGATGAAGGTCACGGCGGTTGAGACGATCCGGTCGGCTGAGTTTCCCAATATTCTATGGGTGCAGGTCGTCACCGATGAAGGTGTCACCGGACTTGGTGAAACGTTTTATGGCCCGGGTGCGGCCGAATCCCATATCCACCAGACGATCGCGCCAAGGTTGATTGGTGCTGATCCGCGCAACGTCGAGAAACTGCAAAGTGACCTGATTGGGTACGTCGGGTTTGTCGGTTCAAGTGCCGAGATGCGTGGCTGCTCGGCGGTTGATATCGCGTTGTGGGATATTCTTGGCAAGGCGGCGGGGCTGCCACTCTGCGACCTACTCGGTGGACGGGTGCGCGAAGATATCCGCGTCTACAATACATGTGCCGGTTATTCGTATGTGCAAACCCAGGTGACGCAGGGCACCGATAATTTCGGGCTTGATGCCAAGAAGGGTGACTACGAGGATCTTGAGGGTTTTTTGAATCGTGCCGACGAGGTGGCGCAGTCGCTGCTCGAGATGGACATCACAGCGATGAAGATCTGGCCGTTTGATTATGCGGCGGAAGCAAGTAACGGGATGTGGATCGGTGCCGAGGATCTAAAACGCGGACTGGAGCCGTTCGAGAAAATCCGGGCAGTTGTTGGCGACAAGATGGAGATTGCAGCCGAGCTGCATTCGCTTTGGTCACGACCGATGGCCGTGAAGATCGCGCAGGCACTGGAGCCGATTAATCCGATGTGGGTCGAAGATCCGGTGTTCATGGATCATATGGGCTCGATTGGGGATGTTGCGCGCGCGACGCGCTGCCCGATCGCGGTTGGCGAGACGCGTGGTTCGGTGAATGATTTCCGGCAGCTGTTTGAGCTCAATGCGTTGTCGATGGCGATCTTGGATGTGACGTGGTGCGGTGGTGTTTCAGTTGCCAAGCGCGTGGCGACGATGGGCGAGAGCTATCATATGCCGGTGGCGTTTCATGATTGCACCGGACCGATCGCGCTGACGGTATCGACACATCTCGCGCTTAATACGCGGAATTGCTGGGTGCAGGAGATGGTTCGGGCGTTTTATTATGGCTGGTATGGGCGGTTTGTTACGGAACTGCCGCCGATCGCCAAAGGTCAGATCACGGTGCCGGCTGGGCCAGGGCTTGGCACTGAGCTGCAACCGGATGTGATGGGTCGAGATGATGTGACCGTGCGGCGGACGACGGCTGCTGATTTATAACCGGGACACGAGATGGATCTGCAGTGGTTGATGGCGGTTGCAGGGTTTTGCTTCGTCACGTGTTTCACGCCGGGGCCGAATAATACGATGCTGATGGCGTCGGGGCTCAATTTTGGTATCTCGCGGACAATGCCGCATATGCTGGGCGTATCGTTCGGCTTTCCGTTGATGGTGTTTTGTGTCGGGCTTGGTGTGGCGCAGGTCTTTCAAGCTTTTCCAGCACTCTATACGGCGCTGAAGATCATCAGCATCGGGTATCTGCTGTGGTTGGCGCTGCAGATTGCGATGGCAGATTCGGTTAAGACCGACAACGGTCAGGCGCAGCCGTTAACCTTCGTGCAGGCAGCGGCCTTTCAATGGGTAAACCCAAAGGCCTGGGTCATGGCGGTTGGGATTAGCGCGACGTATTTGATCGCCGGGCAGTTTTGGGCGAGCTTGGTGGTGTTCAGCGGTATATTTCTGATCGCCGGACTGTGCTCATCGTCGAGCTGGATGCTGGGTGGGGCGGGCCTCAGAGCACTGATCGGCAATCGAACGTGGGTGCGGGTGATCAATATTGGGCTTGCCGTGGTGTTGGTAGCCTCGTTGTGGCCGATCGTTATGGAGCTGGCTGTCGCTCACGTGCGTGGATGAACCTGCGAGCGCATCCGTGATTTGGTCGCAGTATCGCGGTCAGAGACACTTTTTCCTTGGCACGGCGTGGCCTATTGGGTACGCCTCACGGCTGATACATCCAAACGTGTAACTCAAGCTCCAAAAAGGGAACGCCGATGCGTGTCTATTATGATCGCGACGCCGATATCAATCTTATCAAGGGCAAAAATGTTGTCATCGTCGGCTATGGCAGCCAGGGACGCGCGCACGCTCTCAACTTGAAAGATTCGGGTTGTAAGAATATTACGGTTGCGCTGCGTGACGGTTCTGCGACAGCCAAGAAGGCGGAAGCCGACGGTCTGGTGGTCAAGTCTGTTGCGGAAGCAACGAAGACGGCTGATCTGATCATGATGTGCGCGCCGGACGAACTTCAGGCCGATATCTGGACTGATAGCATCGTTGCGAACATTAAAGACGGCGCGGCAATCGCGTTTGCTCATGGCCTCAATGTGCACTTCGCGTTGATTGAGCCTGGTAAGTCGATTGACGTTGTGATGGTGGCGCCTAAAGGCCCGGGCCACACGGTGCGCTCTGAATATCAACGCGGTGGCGGTGTGCCATGTCTGATCGCGATCGATCAGGATGCATCCGGTAACGCCCACGACACGGCGCTTTCATATGCGTGTGCGATCGGTGGCGGACGCTCCGGTGTGATCGAGACAACATTCCAGGAAGAGTGCGAGACGGACCTGTTCGGTGAGCAGGTTGTTTTGTGCGGCGGCTTGGTTGAGCTGATCCGGGCTGGCTATGAAACGCTGGTTGAAGCTGGTTATGCGCCAGAAATGGCCTACTTCGAGTGCTTGCACGAAGTGAAGCTGATCGTCGACCTGATCTACGAAGGCGGCATCGCCAACATGAACTACTCGATCTCGAACACAGCTGAATTCGGTGAGTATGCTTCCGGCCCACGGATCATCACGGACGAAACGCGCGCGGAAATGCGTCGCGTGCTGAAGGACATCCAGAGCGGTGCGTTCACATCTGAGTGGATCCGTGAATGCAAAGCTGGGCAGCCAAAATTCAAGGCGACACGTCGCATGAACGATGCGCACCCAATCGAAGAAGTAGGCGCCAAGCTGCGCGGCATGATGCCGTGGATCAGCGAAGGTGCTCTGGTCGATAAAGAGAGAAACTAGTTTTTCGCCTCACGGCGCTGTTCGCCCTGCCAACTGGCAGGGCTGCGCCTGCGCAGGGGCGGGACATATTACGTTTTGTGTGCGTTGCACACGGGGCGCCGGCTCGCTGGGGCAGCTCGCAAGAGGGGACTGCCGGTAGAGCGGAAGCGGTTTGGGTTGACGCTTTGTTTCACGGAATGATTTTCGTGAAACTGTTTCACGGACTAACTTTGAAGGGTCAGTGCTGAGTGTGCTGGCCCTTTTTTACGTTAGAGTGCGAATGCGCTGACGTGTGGCGCCTTGATGGGGAGGACTTGGAATGGCTGACGTCCTGAAGATCGTACATCTGCTGTGTCTGGCTGTTGCGCTGGGCATGACGACGGCAAATTTGATTACGATGCGTTATGCGAAAGGCGTGGATGAAACGGCGCGACCAGCGTTCGGGCCGCTCGGTCGATCATTTGGTGCGTTTGGTGTGATGGCGGTGGCGCTGCTCTGGGTGACGGGGATTGCGCTGTTTCTATTGAAATATGACGCTGACGCCTTTGCAGGGTGGTTCAGCGCGAAGATGATCTTCGTTGTCATTCTTACGGTGCAACTCATTAGCGTGCGAACTATGGGCGCAAAAGCGATTAAAGCAGGTACGCAGCCACCCGTCGAGTTGATGCAGAAAATCACGTTTGGTGTGCTTGCTGCCGGGGTTTTGGCCGTTACATGCGCCGTGATGGCTTTCAACTAAGGTTTTGCCTACCGGAGGTCCACCCCAATGCTTGGGGAGGGAGGTGTGTGGCGGTGCAATGGAGCGAACCATCCGGTAGTTCCGTGTCCCAGCCAGGTGCTGCCTGCCGGGAAAATTCGGGTCGGTCGATGAGGAAGCGGGGAGCCCTCATCAACCGACCAGGACCTGAACATAAATGTCCAGACCCAACTATTTTCGCGGAGTAAAGGATCCCCATTTTTGACCCGCGATACGCGTTAGCATCCGGCAAGTGCGGTAGCTTGAATTCATGTGAATGACGCTGTGTGTTCTATGCAACGGCGTTTCTGTAATCGTGATATGCCTGCCAAAATATGTTGCTGATGTAGCAATGCTGCCGATTTGAGGGTTTTGCTGGATCACTTCGGGCGACATAATTTGCAATAAATTGAGCTGCTTACGGCCTGTTGATATGCTCGTTAGCGTTCTAAGGGACCACGATGTGGCCTTGCTTGTTAACTTGCCCGGCGTTCGATTGGTAACTTAGTTGTTCGATTTTGTTGAAAGCCATGCGACGGCGAACGCCTGGATCGCGTCCCATCAGGTGGTGTAACAGTGCCGGTCAGGTCCGTCGCAACGTTGTCCGGACGGTCAGTCAGCGGTTAGGGCCGCCGGTTCTGATGCACCATCATGGCTGATGCCGCCGAGAGTTTCCAGTGTCATGT
>CAJQQK010000132.1 GCA_905480435.1 uncultured Hyphomicrobiaceae bacterium
GTACTTTGGGTGTCGTCGTGGCCTGGCTATGAAGTCGAACAAGCATTTGCGCCTCCGTCTCGGATATCCCTCAAAACCGAACGTGCCATGAAAAGGGCCGAGCGCCGAGGATCAATGTGATCATCCGGGATGGAACACTTACCAACACCCGTTTTATTCCGGAAAGCGAGCATGAGGTCCTCTATCGTCGTTGTGACCCTCGCAAAGGCGACATACTCCTCGGCCGGATTGGGACCCTTGGTAAAGCAGTATTGGTAAACACCGACGTTGAGTTCAGCCTCTTCGTTAGTGTGGGGTTAATTCGGTTCGATCATGAGAATATTCATCCGGATTTCTTTCGCCATCTTCTGAATTCACCGTTTGTTGAACGCGAGTTTAATCGTATCAAGATTGGCGGGGGAACTCACACCAACAAGCTGAACCTCGGCGATCTTCACACTGTCGCATTACCAATCCCACCCCTCGCCGAGCAGCACCGCATCGTCGCCAAAGTAGATGAGCTGATGGCGCTCTGCGATCGATTAGAGGCAGCGCAGAAGGAGAAGGAGGAAAGCCGCGACAAGCTCGTCGTCTCAAGCCTCAATCGCCTGTCATCACCGCCCGAAGATGCTGGCCCGGACGATACGCGGGCCTTTACGTCCTTCGTGCTCGACAACTTCCCCCGGATCACCACACGCCCCGCCCACATCAAACACCTCCGCCAGACCATCCTGAACCTCGCGGTACGGGGGAGGTTGGTGGAGCAAGATCCGAATGATGAACCGGCAGCGGCGCTACTGGAGCGTATTTCTCAATTATTCAATTCTCGCAGTCTGAAGGGCCGATCGCACACCGCCAAAGCCGACCCGCCCCAAATTGCAGAGCATCTTCCGCCCGGTTGGGTAATGGTAACAGTTTCAGAGATTGCAGAGCTTAAGAGTGGCATCGCGTTGGATCATGGCGAAGAGTCAATCGAAGGAGAACTGCCCTACTTGAAGGTTGCTGATTTGAAGTTAGAACAGAACGACGGTGGTATCGTTACTTCTTCACGGTTCATATCGAAGAACAGACAGGAAAGCGCATTTTTACGTGGAAGCATAGTATTTCCCAAACGGGGCGGTGCCATCGCGACAAATCGAAAGCGACTTGTGAAGACTGACGTCGTCGGGGATAGCAATCTCATGGCGATGAAACCCGCTATGGAGGAAACGGGGCCTTATGTTCGTCTATGGTTTGATAGTTTTGACCTTTGGACTCTGAACTCCGGGACCTCCGTGCCGCAGATCAATAACAAAGATATTTACCCTCTATGGCTCACCCTCCCGC
This sequence comes from uncultured Hyphomicrobiaceae bacterium, assembly GCA_905480435.1. Taxonomy (GTDB): domain Bacteria; phylum Pseudomonadota; class Alphaproteobacteria; order Rhizobiales; family Hyphomicrobiaceae; genus CAJQQK01. The sequence continues at coordinate 1,306 of CAJQQK010000132.1, forward strand.
CCCTTGCCGAACAGCACCGCATCGTCGCCAAGGTCGATGAATTGACGACCCTCTGCGATCGTTTGGAGGCCAGCCTAGCAGACAACGATAGTAACAGCCGCCGCCTGCTCGAAGCGGTGCTGCACGAGGCATTGAAGCCAACCACGGAACAGAGGGAGGCAGCAGAATAGGTATGCCCGTTCAACACGCGATCTGGACCGTCGAAGCATCGCCACATCCGCTGGCCGGCACGAGGTTGGCGTCAGAAACTATACTGGAAGACATGATTGTTGCCGCACCATCGATGCTTTCCGATGAATGGCTTTTAATTGGGCGGCAGGAACGCACCAGCTTCGGTGGTCGTGTCGATCTCGTCGCGATTGCCCCGGATGGCGCATTGGTGCTTATAGAGCTCAAACGAGATAAAACACCGCGAGAAGTGGCAGCACAAGCAATCGACTACGCGAGTTGGCTAGAAACTTTAGAGGCAGGTGAGATCGCTGCCATGTACGAGCGCTTCTCCGGAGGAAAAAGCTTGGCGGCTGATTTCAAGGGGCGTTTCGGCCATGAACTTTCTGACGATGATATCAATCTTAGCCATCAAATTATCGTCGTCGCTTCCGAACTGGACGACAGCACCGAGCGGATCATCAATTATCTCAATGCGCGCGACATTGCCATAAACGTTCTGTTCTTTCAGGTGTTCGAGCATAGCGGTACGCAGTTGTTGAGCCGAACCTGGCTGATCGATCCCGTCCAAACGCAAGAGAATGCTTCCGCACCACCGACGCGCGATGCCGAGCCTTGGAATGGCGAGTTCTACGCGTCGTTTGGTGAGGATAACTCGCGCTCGTGGGAAGAGGGGCGCAAATTTGGTTTCCTGGCGGCCGGTGGTGGCACTTGGTATTCGAACTCACTTCGGCTGCTTGAGCAAGGTGACCGCATATGGGTAAAAGCGCCCGGACATGGTTTTGTCGGCGTTGGCCGCGTTCTGGGACCGCGAGAACCAGCCATAACATTCGAGATCTCGACGCCGGAAGGCCCCAAGCTTGCGATGGATGTCTTACAAGGCGGCTCATACCATCGCGAATTCTTGGGTGATGCGGAAAAGCAGGAATACTTCGTTCCGGTCGAATGGTTGCGGGACGTCCCGCTTGCCGAAGCCGTCAACGAGATTGGCTTGTTCGGCAATCAAAACACCGTTTGCCGTCCCTTGACGCCGAAGTGGCGGCATACTGTTGAGAGACTAAAGAAGTCTTTCAATATTTGACTTAGCCGCACTGACTGCATGCGGTTTCACTTAATCATGTGAGTAGTGGCAATGGGCCATGTCCGCCTCGGAGTTCTACCTAAATCACGGGAATGGACCCAGGTCGTCAAGCTTTTGGCATCTGGCGCTGACGTCGTGCAGTTGGCCGGCGCAGTCGCTATTGCAGCCGAAGATCAACTGATATCCGCGCGCGGCGATCCCGTGCTTGGCAATACCGTTTGGCTTTTGACCCAGTTGCCGCTGGCTGCGCGAAGCGATCGCTTTGCGGCTGAACTTACCGCGCTGGGTTTCACTGCCGGCAGCGAGCAATCACTGCTCAATATTGTGACCGGGTTTTCACAGGCCGTTGAAAGCCAAATCAGCGGCACCGCTGGACGAACCGACCTTGGTGAACTAGCGCGTCAGGCCGCCGCCGAGAGTTTGTCGAGCCTCATCAGCGCACAGATGCCAGGGCTGTTCGGCCAAAGCCCTGACGATCTGCGCATTGAGCTTGGCAAGTTTGCAACCAAAGACCGGTTCGCAGTTCTGGCGCGCGATTTCTTCGCCCGCCTAACGCATAAGACGCTCGATTATTACCTAAGCCGGGTAGTCGCCGACCATGTTGGCCCAGATCGCGCGATGACGTCGCTGGGAGAGCAGGCTCAGTTCCGTGGCGCATTGGAACAGCATTGCCGCGAAGCGTCGCTTATCGTCGAGCAGTATGCAGGCGGCTGGTTTTCGAAAGCAAATTATCAAGGGAGATTGACGCGAGAGGCAGCCCAAAGCTTCTCAGACTACGCCCTCAAGAAGATGCGCGATGAACTGCGTGCACGGAGGGGAGACAATGTCTGAGCATGTCTTCCTTTGCGGATTGAGCAGCGGCCAACGCGCTGAATACCAAGACGGCACAGCGCTTAGTCTTGAGCCCAAGGCGGGCAATCTGAAGCTGAAGCTCGACCGAATGCGAAAGAGGTTGGCCGGGGCCGAGCCGCAACGCCTGACGGACTTTGTCGAGATCGCAAGCTACGTGTTCGCAGCGGATCGAAACACGTCACGGGGGCCGTTGTGGGACCCTGGTTTCGGTGGCGAGTGGCGTCGTAGTTTCTTGCTTGTTATAGCCGTTCGAGATTTAGCGTTCTGGCGACAGCCTGACGTGAAAGAGACACTTCACGAGACGCTCGGATTTCTCAGCGAAGACTGGTGGGGCTTTGAATTCGTCGAAAACCTTGATCCCGTTCAGTTGCAGGACTATCTCGGTCTCAAAGAACATGAAGTCGATGCCTCCGGCGGGACTTCGATCGTTCTGTTTTCCGGTGGATTGGATTCGCTTGCCGGAGCCGTACAAGAGCTTGTGCATGGCAATAGGCACGTCGTCCTTGTCAGTCATCGTAATTTGCCGAAGGTTGGAGACCGTCAGGCGAAACTGGCGGAGGGGCTTGGCGCAGCGCACAAGAGCAGAGTTACGCACGTCTGGGTCGATAATAGTCTCACCAGTAAGTTGCAGGATCGCGAAGTGACACAACGCACCCGCAGTTTCTTCTTCACTGCGATGGCGACGGTCGCCGCTCACATCGAAAAGTCTGATCGGATACGGTTCTATGAAAACGGTGTAATGAGCGTGAATCTCCCGCTTGCCACGCAGGCGGTCGGCGCGAAATCGAGCCGCTCGACGCATCCACGTTCACTTCAACTGCTGAACGGTGTTGTAAAGCTGGTCGCAGAGCATTCGATCGATATCGACAATCCCTTCATTTGGAAAACCAAAGCGGAGATCATCAGTGAACTCGCCGCAACGTCCCATGCACCGCTGATTACGATCTCAACGAGCTGCACGAATTCGCGAATTGCGAACCGGACATACACGCATCATTGCGGGGCCTGTGTGCAATGCCTCCAGCGACGAATATCAACCTTGGGAGGTGGCGCAGCAGAGCTTGATGAGGCGGAATGTTATGAAGCCGACTTCCTTACAGGTCCTCGCAAAGATGGTCTTGATCGCGTCATGGCAGTCGAGTCTATCAACCTTGCTCTTGATTGCGCAGACATAAGTGATCAGCATTTTGTCGGGCGGTTCGCGGAACCGCTGTCGCGTGTTCTTCAGAGTCATACATCGACCGAGCGTGATGCTGTCTCAAAGAAGTTGATTGGGCTCTATCGGCGTCATGGTTTGACCGTGCGGACAATTCTGGACGAGGCGGCGCGGCTATCCGATGTTTTGGATCGAAAGTTGCCACCAAGCTCTCTTCTTGCGCTTGTGTTGGCGAGCCGGTTGTCCGACGTCAACACCGCGTCGTTTGAAACGCCGCAAAAGCTTCCGGAACCGTTGTCAGAGTTGGAGATTGCGGCGGCACCGAGCAATTACATTTTCATTGCCATAGACCATGCCCGTCATCGCATTCTGATCTCTAATCGGTCCGAACTGCATGGGCGCGCAATCTACCCGATCATGAAATTACTGATCGAGACTGCGCAGAAGGACCGATTAGAGGGCCTTCTGCCAAGGAACTATCGATCATTCCAAGCCAAGGAAATCGCCAACAAGTTGGCAAATCCGGACGCTGGCGCGGTGACTGCTGCCATCAAACGCGCGAGAGGAGATTTTGCAGAAGCAGATATGGCTTTAGACGGCACGCAGTCCGATCCGAACGCGATCATCGAGAGCGTCCCACGGAAGGGCTATCGGCTTAATCCAAACGTTCGTGTCCTGAAGCCGGAAGAATATGAGAGCCGGTAGGACCGGCGTCATACGACGTCGCCAATCGCGCCATGTTTGGTCGTGAATTTCATTGACTTCATTGTGTTTTTCTAGCTCGAAGCGTCATGCTGAACAACGCACCACACCATGGCCCTTTCGTCATTCCAAGCCGACACTGTCCATCAACGTACAGGCTCATCGCACGTTGGAGGATGGAATGAAGTCAACCGCAGAACTCAAATACAAAGGTCGAGGGCACAACAGAAAAGGCCGAAGCAAGCAGAGAGACCGGTTCGTAAAACTCGATCACTGGCTACAGGACACCGAGGCGTGGCGGTCGCTCGGACCTGCGCCTCGCGCGCTCTATATTGAACTGGTTAAGCGCTATTACGGTCTCAACAACGGCCAAATATCAATGTCCGTGCGGGAGGCGCGAGATCTCGTCAACATTGCCAAAGATACTGCATCAAAAGCGCTCAAGGAGTTGGAGGCAAAAGGCTTCATAAAGCGCAACGTTTGCGGCAGCTTTAATTGGAAAGCCAAGCAAGCAACAACTTGGATACTGACGACCTATGAATTTGATGAAAAACCGGCCACCAAGGACTTCGCGCGTTGGTTGCCAGAAAAGAAAAACCACGGTCCTAAATCAGGGACGCGCTGTCCTGGATCAAGGACACTTCGTGCGTTAATCGAGCACTTTTGTCCGGTTTCTGTCCTTCATTTAGGACCGTGGGCCAAGTTTAAGCGATTTTACGGTCCTAATCCACGGCACGCATATAGTCTGCCATGCCATGCGCAATTTCAGGGGCTGTGCGACACACCTCAGAGCAGTTTTGCCGGCTGCGTGGAGACACCACATATCGCAGCGCGGCCGGCAATACGTCTGGCAGTGCTTGACCTATATTCTTTAGGAACTGCTGTTCGAGGAGCGAGACGATGAACACTCGATTCACTTCGACGAACAAGGACCAATCAACAAACCTCAAATCATGCAGGCAATCAGGAATCAGCCTTACCGGCCCAATTCCTCAGTCGTGGATTCGGATAGCGGCTCATTTGCCAGGAAAGTCGCTACATCTTGGATTAGTCATTTGGTGTGCCGCCAGCATGAACCGCAATCGTTCAGTTTCGATCAGCAATGTTGATGCTCTCGGCTTCGGCCTAGAACGAAACGCCAAGTATCGCGCGTTGGACTGGCTTGAACAGGCAGGGCTGATCGCCGTTCAACGCAAGTTGGGTTGCTCACCAGTCGTCACGCTTCTTGCTGTTGGAGGTGGTCATGGCGACCAATAACAGCAACGCCAACCGTCCGCAGCCTCGTATTATCCGTTTCCGCGATGCCCCGCACTACCTCGGCATGGACCGGAACCGATTCAATGCTCAGGTCCGCCCGTACCTTAAAGAGCTGCCCATTGGTGAACAGGGAATTGGCTTCGACCGACTTGAACTTGATGCTTGGGTGGATGACTATATCGCCTGCAACGGGCGTCCCGCTCGGAAAGGAAAAAATACATGGGACGCAAGACAGTACCGGGCCTCATCAAACGAAGTGGGGTCTGGCATATCGACAAACACATCTGTGGACGGCGCGTTTGCCAAAGCACTGGAACAGATTGCCTCCAAGAAGCAGAGCGATACCTCGCAAAGCTGATGGAAGAACGGCGGCAGTCGAACGTTTACGGCATCCGTCCCGCGCGAACATTTGAACAGGCGGCGGCAAGGTACGTGCTCGAACACCAACACAAACGCAGCATTACGGACGACATAGGACGCTTGAAGGGGCTGATGCCGTGGATTGGTAGTGTGCCGCTCGAAAAACTGCACATGGGCACGTTGCAGCCGTGGTTGGCTCATAGGAAGCGTCAAGGCGCGACCGTGGGCACGATCAACCATGGGTTCCAGATCACTCGGCGGATTCTGAACCTCGCATCCAGTGAATGGATGGACGAACAGGGGCTGACCTGGCTTCATGCCCCTGCGAAGATCAAGCTGCTACCGAACACGAATAAGCGCCCGCCATACCCTCTCAGTTGGGATGAGCAAATTCGCCTGTTTACTGAGTTACCCCAACACCTTGAAGAGATGGCATTGTTCGCTGTGAACTCTGGGTGTCGGGTTGCCGAGATCTGTGATCTCAGGTGGGAGTGGGAAGTCGCAGTTCCCGAGTTGGAAACCTCGGTGTTCATTGTCCCTGCAGCAAGGGTGAAGAATGGCGAGGAACGGTTGGTCGTGATGAATAAAATGATCGCGTCCCAGGGCGTGGTGTAACAGTGCTCGATTTCGGCGGCTTCGGCTGAAGTGAGCCCACAGGGCGAACGCAAGGCGAAGCCGCTTATCCACAGCCCGTCAGGGCGGTCATGGTCCGACTCAATGTTTGTTTGG
>CAJQQK010000133.1 GCA_905480435.1 uncultured Hyphomicrobiaceae bacterium
GCTTTGATCAAATTGCAGACAATTGGTGAGTCAATGTTAGCGACGGAGTTGGCGCGCGACGCTTCCTATCTCGCGCTTGACCAATCGGTCCCTTAGAAAGGTTGCGGGGTTCGCGCAAAGAAATGCCAACTTACGCACGCGCTCCCTGACCATCTACTTTGGTCGCGGTTAGCTGTCTGGAGCGTCGATCCAGCTGAACAGCTGCAAGCCACCGTCGACAGGCAATGTGACGCCCGTGACGTATTGAGAGAATCGATCCGAAAGTAATGCCATCGCAGGACCCGATACATCTTCGGGTGTACCAAAGCGACCCAGCGGAATTTTACGTTTCGGCTGGAACGAATCCTCGCTGGTTGCAAAGCCTCCACCGGGGATTGCACCCGGCGCGATGGCATTGACCCGGATGCCGGATGATCCAAGCTGTCGGGCCATTTCTTTCATTAACATCGTCATACCCGCTTTCGAAGCTGAGTAATGCGGTAAGTTGCGCGGTGTTTCTGCATGCAAAGAAGTGATGAACAAGATGCGTCCCTTGTTGTCAGCAACTTTCATTTGGCCGGCAAATGCGCGGGCGAGTAAAAAGCCTGAACGCACATTTGTATTGAGCATTGCATCAAACGATTCTTCCGCAACTTCGAGAACCAGATCAGTCTCGTTTCGGCGAGGACATGCTGAGTGAACGAAAATGTCCGGCGCCTGATCACCAACTGCGGCAACAACACCTTTCCATCCCTCAGCAGTCGAGAGATCGGCCAAAGTACTTCGACATTGCCCACCGGTGGCATTGATATCGAGTTCAACTTGCTTGAGCCGTGTCTCGTCGACGTCGGTAATCAAAACATCGGCGCCTTCTTTCGCAAGTGCTATCGCCATACCTCGGCCAATATTTGAGGCAGCTCCCGTAACAACAGCAGTCTGATCTGGAAAAAGTGCCTGAGGCATACTAAATGTGCTCCGTATATCAATGTCGTATGAGCGAGCTTTATCCAGTAGCACGCCGTATGACAGCAGCGCCACAGCTGTTATAGCGCACTGATAGACAAATGCGGTCTACGTCAAGTCAACGGTTGCCGGTTATCGTCAGTCTCTCGGCAAGCGAGAACAATGTCCCCAAGACAGGACCACTTGGGTGGACAACGGCCTCTGCATGCGTGTCATCATAGGTGTCGACGCTTGATGCAAGTGTGTTGATGACCGCGGCTGTCAATGCATCTTTCCTGGTTCGCCGGCCGACGAACGTCACCTGAGGTGCACCGGCAAACGGCGTCAAGGCTGCCCACGTTCGGTCGACAGCGTCATGGCGTGCGCCACCCACGGTACATCCCGAGGATGTTGACGACGGAGCGCAAGTCCTCTCGCCGAACAGCCGCAGGAATGCTCTCGCTCGGTACGGTTAAAACATAATCGGTCAAAGTGCGCGGTTGCTGCTTTGGGTTGCGGTAGCGCTGACATCGGCGTGCTCCTTACACATTATAGCGAGTGGCAGAATAGCAAGACCGCTTTGGCCCTAACTTAATATCGACCGCTTGCAGCAAGAGAATTGCCGACGACAGACGTTTTCGCTGGCGGCGGCTAACCGACCGCCACTGAATTGAAGACGTCCATCGCCTCACACTCATCGGAAAACTCGGCGAGCTTCGGCGCAGCACCGCGGATGTCAAGTTCTGGTCTGACAAATGCTGTGAAGCGAAAGCTGACTGCGCACGTGATCCCGGCCTGATTGAGGCGCGAGTCGCTTCGAAAAAGACTGTCTACTCCTGCGTTCTTAAGCTGGTCTTCAAGATTGGTATATCCAGCCAACACCTGCGCTTCGTTGTGCTGTAGCCAGGGTTGATGCACCTTTTCCTCTGGGCGTTTGGTGACCTCATAGTATGCCCAGACTGATTTCTCTGCACAGCCGACACCTAGCGACACTGTCTGGAGAACTTGGCGTCGCGCCGAGCCTGATGCCGGGATGAGTGCCTGATCTGGACCGACGATTTGATCTATCTCATCGAGTATTGCCCAGCTCTCAATAATGGTCTCTCCATTATCCAAAGTGACGGCTGGAATGCGTGTAAGAGGATTGATCTTGCGCACCTCGTCGGGTTGTTTGGACGTAGACAATCGTACGAACTCATAGGGTAGTCCGAGCACGTTCAAGCTGACCGCAATGCGACGGGCAAACGGCGAGATAGTACTGCCAAACAATTTCATGATTCCGGTCACCTCAGGGTAAAATGATTGTTTGCGAGCCAACAGCGATCGCGCACAGGTAGCCGAGCAAATTAGGCAGGCACCCGTGAGCTCGACCAACGAAATGCATGTAACTCTGTGATCGCCGTGCTCTGATCAAATTGTGCCGCTTTGCTCTAGGTTAAGATCGCCCGCACGGACGTGGCAACCCCAGATTATCGCGCAAAGTAGCACCGCGATAATCGTCATGCAGCAAACCACGCTTTTGCAACTCAGGCACGACGAATTTGACAAAGTCTTCGTAGGAGCCAGGCACACAGCCCGCTCCAACAACAAAGCCATCGCACGCCGGCGACATGAACCATTCCTCGAAAATATCGGCAACTTCTTTGGCACTGCCTATCCACGGCGGCGGCAGCTTGCCGCGACGGGTGACATCGATGAAATCCTGAGTGGTGGGATTCTTCTTACCGCTTTCAGCGAGTACGCGATCACGCGTCGTCTGCGTGCCAGTCATGCCGGCAAGTTCTTCGTCGGAGAACGGCTCATCAATCGGCCTTGATCCGAAATCGAAATTCAATGCTTCAGAAAGTAGCATGAGCGAGTCGGCTTCGACAGGGAGCCGTTCAATGAGCTCGAACTTGTCTTCAGCCTCTGCGCGAGTTTCGGCAACGATCGGGTGGCACAGCGCGGCAAGTTTCATGTAGTCCGGATTACGGCCGTTGTCAGCACAATCCTGCTTCAAAGAAAGATAATTGGCCCGTGCGGCGTTGATATGGGGATTGCTGGTGAAGATCAGTTCGCCCCACCGAGCCGCAAATGCCCGCCCACGCCCGGATTGACCGGCTTGGATAACGACAGGGTGCCCTTGCGGCGTGCGCGGTACGGTGAATGGGCCGCGCGACCGAAAATGTTTGCCGACATGATCAAGACGCTGAACCTTATTAGGGTCAGCAAATTGTCCGGTCGATTTGTCCACGAGCAATGCATCATCGGCCCACGTATTCCAATGGCCGGTGACGACTTCAAGGAACTCATCGGCGCGATCATAGCGAGCATCGTGTTCGATCGCTTGGTCAAGTCCCATATTTCGCGCCTCGACATCGTTCATTGAAGTGACGACGTTCCAGGCAGCCCGCCCCTTCGTCATAAGATCCAAGGTTTGGAAAAGACGGGCTACATGGAAAGGTTGATAATAGGTCGTTGAGTATGTCGCTCCGACACCCATGCGAGACGTCGACATTGCGATCGGCATAAGGCAGGCAATGGGGTCCATCTTGACACAGCGGATACCGTTCGCCACGGCTTCGGTAAAATCTCCGCCATGGAACTCTGGCATGCCAAGCCGGTCGTCGAAGAAGGCAAGATGAAATTTGCCGGCTTCAAGCACTTTGCCGATGTGGGCGTAGAAGTCTGGCGACGCGAAATCCGCGCGCGACTCCGGATGCCGCCAAGAACCTGCAAAGTTCGAGCAGTTCTGAGCTTGCAAGAAACCAACAAGTATCATTTCGCGCATAAGATAGTAACTCCACTGGAACCAGACACTCCAAGAGGCTCATGACTGGCAGTCAGTTTAAGGCATTGCGACGACCATCAAAGTCCCAAGATTGTTCTCGCTTCATCCGGCGTCGCAACTTCACGACCAACGAGCCGAGCCAATCGGACAACCTCGGTCACCAGCTCGGCATTTGTCGGCTGGTCCAACTCAGGATAACCGTAGTCCCCAAGACCAATTGAGACATGCCCCCCGCTGAGAATCGCTTGCATAGCCACGGGAAACAGATTTCCGTGCTTGCAACAAACTGTCCATTCAATTCGCCGATCTGTTGGCAGATGCGATAAGAAGGCCGACAGACCATTTGTCGTTGCTGGATGACCGCCTAGTAAGCCACCTTCGCAATGCACAAGGAGTGCGTAAGCCGGTTCGGGGATCAGGCCCATTTCCATAAGCGCAGTACCGGATCGGAGAAACGGTCCATTCCACGCCGAAATAACTGGTCGCACACCAAGCCTGGAAAATTCCTTGCAAAACAGCATCAGAGTCTCGTGGCTGTTTTCGTAGACCTTATTGACAGACAAGAATTTTTTCGCGACGGCGTCATATCTGTCAATATTTGCACTTCCCGTATCGATCGCAACTAATTCAGGTTTTAGATCTGGATACTGAGCCAGTTCAACAATGTGCTTAATTCGCTCCTGGCTACCACCTACGTTGATCTGGCCAAGCGTCGGGCTCATGATGAGATCGGAACGATGGCGAATGGCGCGTGCGGCGGCAACATAGTCCTCAGACACAAATGAAGGAGCACCGTCATCTTGACGGGCATGAAAATGGATTACTGCCGCGCCGGCTTCCAGAATCGCAACTGCATCATGACCGAGTTCGTCAGCCGTCCAAGGTACATGGACGTTGCCATCGCGCATCGCATATTCGTTGACCCTAACCTCGATGATCAGCTTCTTCATGCGGCCTTCACTCGGTTGACAAGTTGCACGGGTGCGCCATCGTTGATTTCAATAACCCAATTATGGTCCTTCAGTAACCATCTAGCCTCAATGTTAAGGAGCTGCAGTCGCCGGGAATGGCTCATCATGACCCCAATCGATCCTCCCAACTATTCGAGAAGGTCTTGGTGAAAGCTTAAGAGAGATAGTCAGTCAAAGCCTGGCATGTCTTCTGGCGTGATGCTTCGTCGTGCGTCGCAACTTGAATACGCAAGTCTGTTGCTCCCGCCTCGGCATATTCCGCCAAGCCATCCAACACCTGCTGCCAACTTCCGATTAAGTGCAGGTCGGAAGGGTCATCCAGACCTTCGTGCTTGGTGGCATTGGCATATGAAGGATTTGCCTGATATTGCGCGGAGATTTCTCGCGCGAGAGCTTTCGCGCCGGCATAATCATCGGTGACACAGATTCGAACGAGCGCCATAACCCGAATCTTGTCGTCGCGGTCGGCCTGCTCCGCACCAGCTTGGAGGTACGGTAGTATGTACGATGATATGGTGCGCGGTCCACACTGCCCTAGCGTTGTGCCAGCTAGTCTGCTGCCGGCAAATTTCAGCATCCTCGGCCCTAGCGCGGCCAGCAAAATAGGCGTCGGCTCGGCATCAATCGCGAGTTTGGCGTGTGCGGAGATTTGTTCGCCGCTGGTGTCTGCCTGCTGGCCTGCGAGCAATGGCTCCAATGCCTCGATAAACTCGCGTGTGTAGGAGAATGGTTTGTCCCACGACAGGCCGAGCGCCTCCTCGACGTGGCGCTTGGAGGCTGTTCCCACACCGAGGGTGAAACGACCGCCCACCGCATTCTGTGTGGTCCGCGCGAGCTGAGCGAGCCCAACAGGATGGCGTCCATAAAGCGGCACGACTGAGGTGCCGACTTCGCAGATGCCGGGAAAATCCCTGCCGATACATGCCAGGGCCACGATGGAATCAATGGCCGCAGCATGAGAAATCCAGAAACTGTCAGCCCCCATTTCCTCCGCAAACCGTGCGGCGTCGCGCGCTTCGTCTATGGATGCCAGCGTCGTGCCGCCGGCTAAACCCCAACGGATACCAAAGCGATCGTTCTTCATGCTTCAAACCTATAACCAATAGAGAAATTTATCGAATGCGCTCATGAATTCAACTTGTACCTAACGATAGATCTTGCCACTCACAAATCTGACAAGCCGAGGTACACATTTCATCTCATTTTCTACGTACGGCAGCTATCTGCGGTAGAAATTTTACCGCTAAGCCTGAGCTGATGATTGCCGATATTCCAATTTCGAAGCTACTGCTGCCACGTCAGCCAGCCGACATTTTCTGTTAGAACGTTGTGTCGACTAAGTCTCCTTCTGTCAGACCTTCAAAGCTTCGTGTTGTGGGTTCGGTGGTAATTCGGCCCCATTCACCGTCATCGCTAGCATCGCGTAGTAACCGATGCATGTGGTCAACTGAACATACTGATCTGAACCCAGCCGTGCCATGACCGCTTGAGCCAGCGATTCATCGATGCGGTTGTTGCGCAGTAGTTGCCGCGTGAAGTCGACAACCTGCAGGTCATCTGGCAGAATGCCATCGGATCGATCATCACGAATGGCGTCGATCGTCGAGCGGGGAATGTCTCGCTCAGCGCCGATCACGCCTTGGATGCCCCAAACATATTGGGCTTGGTAGTGACGACCGGCGACCAGTGCGGCGAGCGTGCGGACGCGCAGATCGAGCGTTCCTTCCCAGCGGACCAGTGTTCCCAGATGGGCAACACGCTCAGCCCACTTCGGCGCATGCATCCAAACTGAGAAGGGACCTTCCAGCGATTTGCGCGTATCGACGATTTTTTCTGCGATGCGGCGGGCCTCGCCGCTCAGTTCGTCCAGGGCTTTCAAGATAGGGACGCGCGCCATGCGATTTCCTTAGTTTGCCTTGCCTTCGAACAGGTGCGCCGGAACCCGGCTGCTGGCTGCCGGCTGGTCGATGCGACCGCCGGACTTTCCTGCGGTTAGCGCTCAGGTTATATGCGGGCCGCGCTCCAAAAGCTCAATGGAGACGCCTTCTGGGCCTTCAATGAAAGCGATACGCGTGCCCGGGCGGATCGTCTCGGGTCCGCGCGTAAAGTTGGCGCCCTTGGCCTTTAACGCGTCGCATACTTTGTCGATCTCCTTCACCGACAGACCGAAATGATCGAGGCCGCGATGGGGATGGGCAGCCCCCTCGACAGCAGTTGGATTACCAGAAACATCCAGAACAAAGATATTGACGCCGCCGAGATTCAGGTCGATGCGTGGCTGTCCGCCGGATGCGGAGCGGATCACCTCGGCGCCAAGCATGCTTTCAAAGTACTCTGCCATGACTTCAGGCTCGCGGGTGAATAGATGGATGTGGTCGAAGATGTATTCGGTCATGTAATCGTCTCCTTGTCTCGCCGGTGCCACAAAGCCATGTGCCGGCAACGTTACGCGGCATTGCAGCGGGTGATTTCCTGCACGCGCTGGCAACCGCCCTCGCTTGCTTTGGGATTTTGCTCGTCTCAATACATTGCATGCCCAGCGCTAACGGTCTCGTCGTTGATGTTCTTGCCATCATGATACATTTCGACAACGTATCTACGAAAGTCGCCACGCTCATGCGAACCATCAGTTCTTCTTTCTCGATTGCCTTTCCCGCTCGAACGCGCCTATCCCAGCTTAATAGTCTTGCCCCCTGTGTGCGACCGCTCCAGCGCGTCGACTAGCGTGTGGCGGACGACGGCGTGGTCGAAGTCAGGCACCGGCGCAGTGCCCGATGCCGAGGCGGCATAGCGAGCGTAGGCCTGAGCCACGTTGACCGCCGGGCTTTGAGACATGTCTGCCGGGGCGAGGCGATAGCTCAAAGGCGGGACGATCACCTTCATGTCGTCCTTGCCGATGCCAAGTTGAAGTTGGCTCGGCCCTATGTTGACCGACTTTGAGGTTAGCACCAGGGTGCCTTTGCGGCCGTAGACCTCCATCCGCGTGCCGCTTGCGTGGTGGGGCACACTCGCCACCTGCCAGGAAACTTCGGCGCCGTTCCGCAGTACACCGGTGACAGAGACGGTGTCCGGCGCGTCGACGGGAAAGTCGTCGCCCGTCACGGCATGCTTCCACATCCCGATCCGCGTCGTGACCCGCGCACTGACCTCAGCGAACTCGCCGAGGATATGGCACATGGCGTCGATCGCGTGCCCACCCGGGATGGTCATGGGATTGGCGCCGTTCTTGCGGATGCCCTGCCAGATGCGGCCGTCGCCGCGTTCCGTGACAGCCCCGACGATGACCCGCATGTTGACGGAAACGATGTCGCCGATTTCGCCCTTGGCGATGAGGTCGCGGGCGTACATTACCGCAGGGTCGCTCTGCGCCTGGAGACCAACAAGGGTCGGCAACTCGGCAGCCTTCGCGGCATCCGCCATCTGCTTCGCCTCGGCCAAATGGGCGCCAAGCGGCCATTCGCAGTAGACAGGCTTTCCCGCGCCAAGGGCAGCCATGACCAGATCTTTGTGCCAGGGCACACGGACAACAACTGTGACGAGGTCAACATCGGGATGCACCACCATCTGGTTTATGTCGTGAAAAGCGAGGTCGGCGCCGAACTTCACCGCCGAGGCCTTTGCGGTCTCCTCGTGCGCAGTGCAAACCGCCTTTAGCTCAAAATTCGGCAACGCCTGCAAGGCCGGCACGTGGGTGTTAGCCCCCCACCCGCTGCCACCTGGCGTCACGGTTGCACCGACGATTCCTACCCTGATCTTGTCTGCCATGATCTTGTTCCACTTAAGTGTGTGGCGCCTCTGCGCGCCCTGGGGATGGACCATAGCATTTTGGTGCTGGATATCTACAAGGCGGTGCCTATCAACAGTTTGGACCCGGCACTGCGTCTGCCACGAACATGTTTCGCCGAGTTGGGAAATGCACGCCATAAAGGTTGAGACCATCCCGTGAAAACCGACAAAAGATTCCTAGGTATGTATTGACATTCATTTCACAAATGATCGCGGTAGGGACGGTTGTTGCCAACCGCCCCCCGCACAGATCCGTACGAGCGGAATTCCCGCATACGGCTCCTACCTTGAGTGTCTGACGGCAAAACGCACGTTTGGCCACGGATGAAGGGTCTTGGGTTGAGGGAGCCAGTCGTCGGCGAGCTTCTCCATCCGCTGCCACGCGAACTTATCCTTCTGGCTGCGCCGCCGCAGCGTGCGCAACCAGAGGCGAGCAACATGGTGGCGGAACGCGCCGAGCGCTGACAAATTTGTCGGCACGGCGTGATAGGCGAAGTAACCTATGACGACTTGGCGCAGCCATTTGCCCTGTTCAGGGATGGACTGGTGCATGCGCCGCCGCAACGCCTCCTTGATCTCCTTTAGCTTCGTTCGCATCCGATCACGCCGGGATTTCCGCTTAACTTGGAACTTACCCTTGCGCGAGCGTCCGCAGATGAATGTGAAGCCTAGGAAGTTGAAGGTCTCCGGTTTTCCAAGCCCTTTTCGAGCACGCCTATCCGCCACGTGGCGGCCGAACGCGATCAGGCGCGTCTTGTCCGGATTGAGCGACAACGCAAACTCCTGCAACCGTTTCTCCATCTCGTCCCAGAAGCGTCGGGCGTCCGTCTCATGCTCAAAACCGACGACGATGTCGTCCGCGTATCGCACGATTATCATGTCACCCTTGGCCTCGCGCCGTCGCCAGCGATCGGCCCACAGGTCGATCACGTAATGCAGGTAGACGTTGGCAAGCAACGGCGAAATCACCGAACCCTGCCCTGTCCCCTTGTCACTGACCGTGACGACCCCGTCCTCCAGGACGCCCGCCTTCAACCATTTCTGGATCAGGCGAATGATGCGCGGATCACCGATCCTATGTTCGACAAAACGGATCAGCCAACTTTGGCTGACCTCATCGAAAAAGGATCGGATATCCGCATCGAGAATGAAGTTCACGCGCTTGGTTGTGATCCCAACCATTAGTGCGTCCAGGCAATCGTGCTGGCCGCGCCCTGGTCGGAACCCGTAACTGAACCCGAGGAAATCTTCCTCATAGACTGAGTTCAGCACTGCAGCAGTTGCCTTCTGGACGATCTTGTCCTCAAGCGCTGCCACCGCCAGCGGGCGCTGTCTGCTATCAGCCTTCGGTATGTACGTCCGGCGCGAGGGCAGTGCCCGGTAGGCTCCCCGTTGGACCCGTGCGGCAAGATCAGTGAGGTTTTGGTCAAGGTCTTGCGCGTAGGTCCGCCACGTCAGATCGTCCACGCCGGGAGCGGCATTGCGCTTGAGCGCAAGGAATGCGACCCGGAGCAGATCGATATTGATATGGTGATGGAGTGCGGTGAACTTATCCTTCTTCTTCTGCCTTGCGGCTTGCCGTACGCGTTGGAGCGCCTGTGACACGCGAACCCGATCCAGCGCCCGGTGCGTGCTTTGCTCCCTCGCGTTCCTCTTGGTCTCCGCCCTTGGCTCCACCGACTCCGCTGCTTCGGCGAAATTCGCCTCTGCTTTGTTCGCCAGCTTCGCTGCTACTATGGCGGCGTCAGACTTCTCACGATCGTGCATCATCGGCTACGGCTCCTCGCCTTCCCGATGCGGACCAGAGCAGCACTCGAAACTAGGCTGTTGGTCGATCGTGAGATCTCCCGGTTCCCGCACAAGGAGCTTCTGCACATGCCAGGGTCTCCGACCACGCCGGGTCGTACGGGCGCTCGCATTAACGCGCCCATCCGTATTGCCTTCCGCCAAGAGAACGACGTCGGCACCCGGAAAGAGGCCACTTTCGCGGCTCGATGGCTGGCCTATGCATACCCCTGTCAACGCTTCGCCGGCACCCTCACGAGTACCTGCGCATGACTCGGGGCCGATGCGGTTCGCTATTCCTTCATCGTAGTGGACTTGCACCACCTACTCCTTGCCGGTCTCCCGGCGCACCCTCCTCAGGGCCCAAATCCGAGGATCGCCGACTCTATCCGGTGCTGAAGGTAAAGCTGACATGTCTTCCAAGTGGCGATTGCCCGGCCTTGAAGAACGACGAATGACGGCTTCCTCTGCCTCGCCTCGATTGGCGCGACAGTCGAAAGATCCCAGAAGGAGAGGTTCACGATGGTCTATTCAGTCGACGGTTGGTCTCGGCGCAACGCGTGTATCGGCCTGGCACGACCGACGCAAAGATCAAATTGTTGTCTTCTGGCCTGGCTATTGAGCGCCGATACTAGCTCATCGTCAGCCCAGTGTAGCCAGCCGCAGCAACGGCATCACAGTGCTCACGGTACGCGGGATGTCCCCCGCTGTAGCGCATGATCCGAGGAGCCTGTTTGCCTTCGACATTTCGATTTACGCCCGTCATCCAGGAACCGACCTCGTTCATAAGAAGGCCCTCACCAAGGGTATGGACATGTTCGGTCCACTCAGTGGCCGCGGCAGGTGTGGCGTCCACATGCGTTAAGCCCCGCTCGATCGCGAAACTGATCACGTCGGTAATCCACTCGACGCCATATTCCGCGGTTCGGGTGTAGTTGCTGAGACCGCCGTGCGGCCCCATGGCCATAAGCAGGTTGGGAAAGCCAGCCGCAAAGACGCCGAGGTAGGTCTCAGGGCCGTCCCTCCAAGCTTGTTTGAGTTCCAACCCATCAATGCCGCGGATGTCGATTCGTTCGAACGCCCCCGTGATCGAATCAAATCCGGTCGCATAGATGATCACATCGAACTCTCGTTCTCGATCACTGGTCTTGATGCCGTGCATCGTTATGCTCTCGATCGGCGTGTCATTAACATCAACCAACTCGACGTTGGGCTGGTTGTAGACTTCGTAATAACGCGTCTCGAGTGGGATCCGGCGCATGCCGAACCCATGATTTTTCGGGATCAATTTCTCGGCGACGGCCTGATCTTTGACCCGTTCGCGGATCTTGCGCGCCGCGAACTCAGAGGCGAGCTTATTTGCCGCTCGGTCGGTCAGGACGTCGTTAAAATTGCCTTGCCACTGGCCAAAGCCCGGCGTCCGGTAGAGGTTCTCCCAGAAAGCTTCACGCTCATCCGGTGTGACCTCTAGTGCGTTACGCGGGTCGGGTCCGTGGATATAGCAGCTCGGCGTCTCGAGGCAACGAGCGAGTATCTCGGGATAGCGAGCCTTGATGTCGACCATCTCCTCCGGGCTGATCTTCGAGTTGTTCAGCGGGAAACACCAGTTGGGTGTGCGCTGAAAGACGGTCAGGTGCCCGACTGACTTGGCGATTGTCTGGATCGTTTGGACCGCAGTCGCACCTGTGCCGATAATGCCTACTCGCTTGCCAGCGACGTCGATGTCCTCCTTCGGCCAGCGATGCGTATGACGAGAAATGCCAGTGAATTTATCGATCCCGGGAATAGTCGGCATAACGGCGGCTGACAGGACACCGACAGCCGTGACGATGAACCTCGCCGTATGATGTACGCCGCCCTCCAACTCCAAGTCCCATTTGCGCGCCGTTTCATCCCAGTGCGCGGCGACCACACGGCTGTTGAACTGAATATTGCGTCGCAAATCGAATTTATCAGCCACGTAGTTCAGATAGCGCTCGGTATGGGGCTGGGCCGAGAAGTGTTCCTCCCAGTCCCATTCCTCCAATAGTTCCTTCGAAAAGGAATAGCCGTAGGTCCAACTCTCCGAGTCAAAGCGCGCGCCTGGATAGCGGTTCCAGTACCAAGTGCCGCCTAGGCCACTACCGGTCTCAAACACTTGGACGCGCAAGCCGAGCTCACGCAACCGATAAAGCTGATATAGCCCCGCAACCCCGGCGCCAATAATGACCGCGTCGAACTCGACATCTGGATTTAACCGAGTCTCTACCTCGACTGCCCGTACTGTATCCATGGCGTCCTCCCAAGCTGCTCTTATCGAACAGTACTGCACATTATCAATGCCCGCGAGCATCTGCCAGCCCGGTTAGGATCACCGCTAGGATTTGCGCGATACACTTCTGATATATACTGAACAGCGGACCATTTTTTTGCAAACACATGGTCGGTGAATTGCCCACCTCGCTCATTGCGACTTGTGGCCGGCTTCCGATCGCGCGCGATTGATATAGGTCCTTATGCAAATTGAGATGTTTGTCAGCAACATGTTTGCAAGGTGGACGAAGCGACGGTTGTGTCGACAGTTTGTCAAACGACTGGTGGTCCAAGCGCAACGCGAGCAGCCGCTAGGCGGCACGGCAACTTTGATCAATCAGCCGACATTAGCTACGTGGCAATCTCATTGGCAGCAAGCGAACACCTGTTAGTCGAATGTTACGAAAACACCCTTGCCGGTCTTGCCTTCATCAAACAGCGTATAAGCTTCAGCTGCCTGAGCAATGTCCCATTGGTGCGTGAAGATCTTATCAAGGTCGATTTTACGGTCAGTGATAAAGCGTGCACAATCCGCCTGAACGGTCTTCGAAAATGTCCAGTGTCCAACAATGTTCAACTGACGAAAGATCAGGTCTGGCATCACCTCGATCTGGAGTTCGCCGCCAACACCGACCATGCATGCTGTTCCCCAGATCCGGGTTGAGCGGACCGCAGCCCGTCGCGCGTCGACCGAGGACGTACAGTCCACCGTTTTGTCTGCGCCTTCGCCGCGAGTAAGTGCCTTGATTGCCTCGACGGGATCAACGTCACCCGGATCAATCGCCACATCCGCTCCCCAGTCGAGTGCGAGTTGACGACGTTCTTGCGACATCTCGACAGCGATGACCCGTGCGCCCATCTCAACAGCCAGCAACGTTGCTGAAAGACCGACAGGTCCTTGCCCAAATACAGCAATCGTCTCGTCGCCTTCAAGGCCAATGCGTTTCAATGCGCCATATGCCGTGCCGGTGCCGCAAGCGACGGCTGCTCCCGCCGGAAACGACATTTCTTCGGGTAGTGGCACCAGAGAGTGTGCTGCGACGGCCATGAATTTTGCATGCGCACCGTGTCCGCCATAGCCATAAGCGACAGCGCCATCCAGGCACATCTGCGTCCAGCCAGAATGGCAGTGGCGACAGACACCGCAGCCGTCGTAATGGTGATCCATGACCCGGTCTCCGATCTTGGCCTCGCGCTCATCCACTGCCGAGCCGACTGCGACCACGACACCACACGGCTCATGGCCGGCGATAGTCGGGCCTTCGATTCTTTGTTCACCCACGGCCACTCGGCCCGTCGGGCTGCGGTAAGCGCCAAGATCAGTTCCACACATGCCGGATGCCTTGATCTCAAGGACAACGTCGCGAGGGCCGGGTGTCGGGTCGGAAAAATTCATAACATCCAGCGTTCGGTTGCCTGTAAAAGTAATGCCTTTCATCTGTGATCTCCCATTCTTTGGCGGCTTCTGATGTTAGGTCGTCGCGAATGCACGAATTCTGTCAGGCGCAGTGACCCTCTTGAGCAAATTGGATGATTCAACAGTACCGCTCTGGTCCGTTCCACTGCCCAGCTGAGTATCTGTCACCATGCGCCCAGCCGATCGGTAGAACCTCCTCAATTCGCTTGAGGTCATCTTCTGTGAGTTCGAGGCTACCACCCTTCGCGAGTTCGCTCAGATGAGACACGTGTCGCGTGCCAGGGATCGGTAGAATGTGATCTCCCTGATGCGTTAGCCAGGCTATTGCGAGACTGCCAGTAGCTATGCCCATCTCGGACGCCAACTCGCGGAATTTGACAGTGATTGCAATGTTGGCACTGAGATTTGGCTCAATGAACCGCGGATTGACCTTCATGAAGTCCATCTCAGCGATGGCATCGGCCTGATGTGGTCTATCGGTGAGCAGTGCACGACCAACCGGAGAAAATGCCACAAGAGATGCGCCGATATCTTGACATGCTTGAACCAATCCCATCTCCGGCGAGCGGGTTGAGAGGGAGTACTCCGACTGAACGGCTGCAACCGGGTGAACGGCATGCGCACGACGCAGTGAGGACGGCGCAATCTCGGAGAAACCGATGGCCTTAACTTTGCCTGCCTTTACAAAGCTAGACAGAGTTTCGGCTACTTCTTCGATTTCTACTTCTGGCTCGCGGCGATGTAGGTAGTAGAGATCGACCGCATCCACGCCAAGCCTCGTCAAGCTTGCGTCGAGGGCTTGTTCCAGATGCGCACGTTCATTGTTGAACCGACGATCTGTCTGCCGGGTGATCCCGCCCTTTGTCGCAATCGCGAAAGGAGGCGCACCTCCGCGCCGCTTCAACCACTCTCCAATGACAGTCTCCGAACGGCCCATTCCATAGACATTTGACGTATCGACGTGCGTGATACCGTATTCGACACACGCGTCCAGCACGCTCATTGACCCGGCTTCTGTAGCCGGTCCGTAGAAGTCAGTGAATGACATGGCACCATAACCGAGCACACTGACTCGAGGACCGTTCTGGCCGAGCTTGCGTTGTTTCATTCCAAATTCCTTATGTGCCGATGCGAATTCCGCTCGAGTCGTACGACTACGAAATACTTCTGATCGGCAGTTTCATGTGCGGCAACTTACGGGCCGAGAGCCTCACGTTGCAAGATCGCACATTTTGATTTGTGGGTTTTGTACGCGTGACTGCATTGGGTTAGGGTTTTACCAGAGGTGCTGGAAAGGCATTGCTTCGGCAAAGGGGACAATAATGAGTGGATCTCGGATCTTAACATCACACGCTGGTAGCCTACCTCGGCCAGCGCCTTTGGTTGATCTCTATGCCCGCAGGGCCCGCGGTGAGGAAATCGATGAGGCCGAGCTTGCCAATTCAGCGGAAGCCGCTACGCACTGGGTTGTTGAGCAGCAACGCCAGTCTGGCATCGATATTCCAAGCGATGGCGAACAAGTCCGGGAAGCATTCTTTCTTTACGTCCAACGCCGCATGAAAGGCTTTGGAGGGAGTTGGGCTCGCCCGGGTGGAAGTGAGTTGAAGAATTATCCAGAGTTTGCCGAGGCGCGCCGCCGATCCATGGCGGTAAGTACTGCGGTGAGCAACTTCGCACCACCGATGGCCACTGGCCCGATCGAATATGCTGATCAGACAGCCAATGCGGAAGAGTTACGCATATTCAAAGATGCTCTAAGCCGTCACGAGGGGGCATTTGCCGATGCCTTTATGACAGCTCCTTCTCCAGGCATCGTCGCTATGGCGATGAAGAACCAGTATTACGATACATTCGAAGAGTATCTCACAGCCGTTACAGACGCACTGAGTATTGAGTATCGCGCCGCGATAGACGCCGGCTTCATCTTGCAGGAGCTATGCCGCAATTTGGGTGACGGGCTGATCAGGCGGCGTTTCGTGTCGGCTCAGTCACTTCGATGCCGTCAGAGAATTTGACGCCCTCGATGATTTTGGGCAAGTGGTTTCTTCCTTTCAATCGGCGCCACGTCTG
>CAJQQK010000134.1 GCA_905480435.1 uncultured Hyphomicrobiaceae bacterium
CGAGGGCATCAATTCTCTCGTCCAGGCCGCAAAAGCCAAGGCGCGCGGCTACCGAAACAGCAAGACCTTGAAGGCCGTCACCTACCTTATAGCTGGCAAACTCGATCTCAGGCTACCCACTTGAAACGTCGGGGAGCCGTACTTGGTCAACAAGTCCTCGATGTCGATCTGTCCTGGATTGTTGAGCAATCCATCAACCTTGATCGACCAGGGATCAGTTGTCAGCGCGCTTGCGTATTGCGCTGGATCGCTCTTGCCCGTGCCGAATTCGTAGAAATTGTTGTAACTCGTAATGTCCTTGAAGGAGTTCGGCTTCTGGCTGGTTGAAAACGGACTCTTGACCGTCTTTAACTCCTTAAGTGGCAACTGCCCCTTAGCGCTCGCGTCGCCTGCAAAGCCGGCCATGGCAAGCCCTGTCGCACCAAGAATGAATTTGCGCCGGTCGAGAAAGGCGCTCTCTGGCGTGATCTCAGACGATGCTGGAACGGGATAGAGGGCATTATTCATCACGGCGTCCTTTGACGAGTATCGCTGCAACAGAGAATCTATCCTGATTCGTAAAGTGTCAGCGCCTCATTGACCAATCAAGGACATAAGCTCAGCTGTCAAATCAACGTGATATGTGTCTGATCGTCTGGGATTATTGGGCTGCTTGAAGATCATGAGGCCCAATTGACCGGCTCTACATCCGGTTTCCTAAGACACCTCCGGCCACCATGCCGTCAATCCTGGTATCTCATCGCCGAGCAGTTCGGGATCTTCGTAAGCATGTAGCATGCCTGCGTGAATTTTCTTATCGAGCAAGTAGAGCGTTGCGGCGATGTGCCGAGCAAGGCGATCCCCGCCTTCGCTGACGGCTGGTATGTCATTGGCAAGGTTACCGAGAGACAGCATCGCCGCGTGGTTGAAACATAGCAGGCGCTGAAGGGCTGCCGGGGCGTTGCTGGCGACAGGAAGGAACTGAAACCCCTGCCCAAGATAGGGAAACTCTTGCAGTTCGCCGTATACCTCTGGTTCAGGCAGCGTGTCCCGCCAGCGTCTGATGTGGTTCCCAATGCCGGCCAAGTACTCCGGCGCGTCAAGGTCGATCTCGTAACCGGTGCCAAGCACAACGCGGTCAACCTCAAACCTACCTTTCGGTGTCTCCAGGCTGAGACGCCCCTCACGGGTTCGCACGATCTCGCTTATCGGCGCTTCTAGAATCAGTTCGACGTTATCGTGGCGCATGACGCGCTGCACCGTGCCGCGAGGTGGTGCTACACCGCGGGCGAAAATGTACTTGAAGATATCTGCCTTTTCCGTATCAGACAGCAAAGGAAAGCCATGCAGAAATCCTGCATAGCCAACCTGCTTGGCCTTATTGATGCGCGATAGAACGGCCGAACGCCCAAGGATGCGTACCGAATGCGCACCGCCTTCCAGTGCTTCTGCGGCGTAGTCGAATGCGGACGCGCCCAGGCCTACAACCGCGACATCGCAATCCTTCATGGCAGCGCGCTCCGGTGCGTCACCGGTGTGATCAATACCCTGCCCCCGCAATGGCGCAAACAACGCCGGAATGCGAGGCACGGCCAATCCTTCGCGACCGGTCGCCAGAACAATCATGCGGGCAAATACGGTCTCTGCGCCCATTTCTGAGCCCTGCAACTCGGCACGCCAAGCCAACCCCGATTTGCCGTCATGCTCAGTCAGGCGTTGAAGCTGAATGCCATTCTCAACATGGGAATTCGTGGCACGGCCATACCAGTTGAGATAGTCGGCCCACATCTCGCGTGGAATGTAGCCAAGCGTCTGCCATGCTGGTGCGCCAAACTGCGCCTCATACCAGCGCCTGAATGTAAGGTTCGGCACGCCTGATGCAGGCCCCGTCAGATGTTTCGGCGAGCGCAGTGTCTCCATGCGCGCAAACGCGCGCCAAGGCCCTTCAAGGCCAGCCAGCTGCCCGTCGATCACACGGATATTGTGCACCCCGAGCCGACGCAGATGAAGCGCTGCCACAAGCCCGCACATGCCACCACCAACGACGAGCACATCGAGCATCGGTTTCCCATCCGGGCCCGTGTGCTCAGGCACCCAGTTGGCAACCGGCAGATTGAGCGTCTCGAAGTCGCGCGCGATCGCCCGCTCCAGCGCCTGGAGATTGTCATTCTCATCCATTGTCGTGGATCCCGGATATCCTGTTTGTTGCGCACTATAGGGCGAAACCCGATCGCTCGAAATACGGCGAACTGCAGCCAACATTGATCACGTGATAAACCAACCTGCACGTGCGATCCACAAAAGCATCCAAATACGCTGGAAGGCGCCAACACGCTGTGTTTTACTGCGCCAAACCAGCAGGAGAGCCGTCATGCAGGACGCCGCCGTCGCCGATTATACCAATGCTGCCCTCGATACCCGCCTTGCGTGCCGCCGGGAGGACATTACAGGGCACACAGCCGGCCTGGCACCCGGTTACTTACAAGGCAACCTATGTATCGTCGACAAAGAATTCGCGACTGATTTTGCCGCGTTTTGCCAGCGCAACCCCAAGCCGTGCCCGTTGATCGGCATGAGTGCCGTCGGCGATACAAATCTACCGGATCTTGGCGACATCGATATCCGCACGGATATTCCCCGCTACCGCGTTTTTGAAAACGGCGTGTGCGTCGATGAGCCGACCGATATTCGCGATCGCTGGACCGACAGCATGGTGGCCTTCGTGCTTGGCTGCTCATTCTCGTTTGAAGCGCCCCTGTTGGACGCCGGCATTCCGATGCATCACATCGAGAGCGACACGACCGTGCCGATGTACCGTACCAACATTGACTGCGTGCCGGCCGGTCGCTTCTCCGGCAAGATGGTCACTTCGATGCGCATGATGACACCGGCCGATGCGATCCGTTCGATCCAGATCACGTCACGTTTTCCCAATGTGCACGGTGCGCCAATTCACTTCGGCATGCCGGAAAAAATCGGCGTAGCGGACATCATGAAGCCTGACTACGGTGACCCGCCATCGATCGTGCGCGACGATCTAGTCCCTGTCTTCTGGGCCTGCGGCGTCACCCCGCAATCCGTCGTCCTCAACGCCAAACTGCCACTCTGCATCACCCACATGCCCGGCTCCATGCTGGTGACCGATAAGGCGAACACGGACCTTGCGGTGATGTAAGGGCAGACGAGGCCGTCAACGCTTTGCGACACAGCCGGCTTCTCTTCTCAATGGGAAGCCAGCAACCCTGATCCCTCCCCCAAAAATCGACCCGAAGCGAGATTGAGGGGAGAACGAAATAAAGGACAGTGCGATGGGCACAAACAATGTTGACCGGATATTTACTCTGCTCAAAGGCATCGAAACGGGCGACCCGGCAGCTGTAAACGTAATAAATCCCAACAAGTACATTCAACACAACCCGCAGACGCACGAAGGTCGGGAAGGTCTGGCTGCTCTTTTCAAGCGACTGTCCAAGAGCAATCCCCGGGTGAACATCGTGAGAGCCTTCGAGGACGGAGACTACGTATTCGCCCACACAGAATACGATTTCGCTACGCGCCGGATCGGCTTCGAGGTCTTTCGCTTCGAACATGGCCTGGCTGTCGAGCACTGGGATAACATCCAACCCAGACGAGGCCCCAACACCTCTGGCCATTCCATGGTTGACGGGCCAACCGAAGCGGCCGAGCTAGAGCAAACTGAGGAAAACCGGGGTCTCATCTGCGCTTTTATAGAGAAAGCTTTGATCCAACGAGATCTCGATGAAGTGGAGACCTACATCAATGGAGCCCTCTTCACTCAGCACAACCCAGATATTGAAGATGGTGTGGTGCCGCTTCTCGCAGCGTTAGAAGTTACATCCAACGATCGCCGGAAGATCGTTTACGATCGACTGCATCGGGTCCTGGTACAGGGAAATTTTGCACTTGCCGTTAGTGAAGGGAGTTTCGGGGGTAAGCATTCCTCGTTCTACGACCTGTTCCGCATCTCGGAGGGAAAGATCGTAGAGCATTGGGATACGATTGAAGCTATCCCTCCGGAAAGCGAATGGCAGAACGACAATGGAAAATTCTGACACTGGGCAAAATCTTTAGACAATCCAACATCGCCAACTTGGGCTTTTGCCCTTTCGTGACGTACGTATGCCGACGCGCAACGCACCAATCACACACCTAAGTTGTTCAGCTTTCGGTTGGTCTTTTGTCGCGCCTCGCTAAGAGCAACTATGAGTCCCGGCGGCGGCGATCTGTCAGAAGTTGGCAATGGCGCCATCCAGCGATGAGCAACAGCATAAAGCCATTCAACTCAGCGAACTCTTCGATCAGCAGACCAGCTGTGCCGGAAACCACCTTGCCGCCATCAAAAGCCAAGCTTGATGTCAGAAGAATGCCGCTCAGCCAGAACGGCCAGGCTGCCTTGCGCAGCAGTAATCCCATCCAGCCGCCGAAATGCTCACGTCGCCACCAAAGGTAGCCGATAACCAGCAGCAGCAAAATCGCAACCGTCGTGTCGCGGAACGGGCTGTTCGCCCAGATCATCATCCAATCGGGAACCACAATTTTGCGAACATCGATTTCGCGAGCAACGGCGATTGCGGCGATCGCTGCGGCTGCGGTGGCGGCGGTCCCGACCGGGCCATCATCTTCAAGGGCCGCAAACAGGAAGATGCTGCATGCACCAGCTGCCAGCAGCAGCTGCATCGTTTCCAAAATACCATCTTCGGCGGCTATTCCGGGGGCCAACCCCACTGACCAAAGCGCGAGCAACGCCGCATTGATCAACAGCAACGTGAGTGGGGCTCGTGCGATCCATGAGCTCCCGACTGCAACCCGAGCCTGACCGGATGTCGTTACACTCATACTAATCCTCCACCCCAACGCAACTCAATCGGCAAGCCTATTCAGCGCAGCACGATGCTCAAAAACATCACCGTGACTACAATCCACCGAAAAGAGTACGCCTGTCACAGAACTTACAACATTAATTTGGTGTGGAACAATGCACAAATCAACCAACAACCAGCTGCCCCTTCTCAAATGGCCGCCTGCCACAGAGAATTTGTTCTGCTTTGGCAGCACTGTTGCCAGTGGCACATCGTCCGGCGATACCGATCAGCCGGCTCTTTCACGCAGCACTGTATTGTCGGACCCGTCACAATTCAGGCGGCTCCAGCGGCTTTGCGGCCTCAACCTGCCCATTCTACATCTTCGTCAAGCGGATACACCGGACGTGGCAGATGATGCCATTGGCGGCGCTCAAGTACCGGTGACGTCAAACCGGCTGTGTCGATCTCATAGACACGATCAGGCGTGAACCACGGCAGAAAGCCTGAACGGAAATGCCCACGGGATTTAACGACAACCGTTTTGGCGTCGGCAATATCAAGACCGAACATCTCAAAAAACATTGGATCTGCCGTCTGAGCACGATCCGAAATAACAATCACCGTGACCCCACCAATGCGAAGCGCTGCTGACGGACCAAGCTTCAATTGGCGCCCGGCCAGCAAACCTAAGCGGCCCACCACATCTCCATTGTGCAACGCAATGACTTCGGCTGTAATCGAGATCGGAATATCGTCGGATGTTGTGCCGGGACGGGTATTGAAATTGGCCTCGAACGTCGCCCCAACCCCAGCTTCGTGGGCAGCGTTGGCAAGTGGCGGATCGAAGAAACTGCCGTAGTACACATCCTGTGGCGCCTCAGCGATCAGCCGTTCAAGAAAGGCGCTCGTGCATCCGCTGCCGCCGCCACCGGGATTGTCACCAGAATCCGCAAAAATTACTGGCGCTCGATCGATGTTCTCCGCAAGCACGATCGCATCTTCAAGCGACGTCAATGTCTTTCGGAATTTTTCGCGCATGTCCCAGCCAATCGTGGCAAGCACCTTTGCCAGCGTCTTGGCATCATTCAGCTCATCGCGCGCAGTGACCACGACCGCGAGACCGTTATCTGGCGTATCAGAAAACACAAATCCGCCAAAGATCGACACGTTCAGGATGCGGCCGGCCTCCTCAGCCTGGCGGCGCTGGCCGATGTCGATCATTGCACCATAAGGTGCCATCGCTGTCAGCAGGTTCACCGAAGCCGGTGTCAACGGTAGGCGTTCGACATGCATTTTTGGTCTGGCTCGCCCAGCCAATATCATGCGCATTGCCGCCGCCGCCTCCTCTCCCCGCTCGATCATGTCGACATGCGGGTTGGTGCGATAGCCGACGATCATGTCGGCGTTGGCGGCCATTTGGTCTGAAATGTTGGCGTGAAGGTCAAGCGTCACAACGATCGGTACGTCAGCACCGACCTGGGCACGAACGGCTGCAATCAAATCGCCATCGGGATCGTGGCTGTCGGTTGCGACCATCGCGCCATGATTAGCGATATAGACGCCGTCGACAGACTCGGCATCGACCAGACCTGATGTGATCGTTTCTGTGAATTCACACATCACGTCAGCATCAATCGGTCCGTGCGGATGACACCCAGCGAGCAACAGCGGAACCGGCTGCCACGGCCCGGTTGCATCCATCATCTGCACGAAAGCTGATGCTTCCGGCGCCATCACCGAATTTGGCGCCCGAGCTGCGGCCAGCAATTCATCGCCCTCAAGCACATAAAGGCTGTCGAAATCATTTCGCGTTGCAACAGGAGACAGGCGATTGCTTTCGAGAATAACCCCGAGCAGCGCGATTTTTGGTGGGGCGACCAGATCTGATTGGCTCAACGGAACGGCTCCTTAGATTTATCCTAGATCGTCGACCTACTGGCCATCTGCCTGCGTTGCGATGGTGCGCCGGAAAGAACGATTTTGGCAACTTTTAGACGCGGGATCTTCTGTCGCGCGGCAAGGCGCTATATGGCGACATTCGGATTTTGCTGTCAGGTTCTCAAGGTGAACGAATGATAAGGTCTGCCAGCCATGAAACCGCGCACCTTTGAGCTCAAGAACCTACTGCGAAACCATGGGCACGAGTTGTTTCTGGCGGCAATGCTAACGCTTGTCGGGGTGGCCGCTTTGATCGCTTCTCGGTTCGGGTTCATTTAATCGTTCCATCCAGGTGATCGTTTTGTGCCGGCCAACACGCTAAACGAACGCTGGCGCCTTGGTGCCAATATCCAAGTAGGCATCGAAAGTTGCCCAGAAGCGGGCACGTATGTCGTTCCCCTCCTGCAGGATTTCGTGTTGGGCATCCGGGATGAGAATGTAGGTTCCAACCTTGAGAGCGGCTGCAAATTTTTCCGCAGCCGACGTGTCAACAATGTGATCCAGACCAGCGCCAAATATCAGCGCTGGCACCCGCACCTTCCCTGGATAGTCAGGATCGCCGACAACTTTCATCGAACGCAAAGCCGCATTCAGCCAACCGATGGTTGGCGATCCCAGCAGCAGCTCCGGCGCGGTTCGTTCCAATTGATGATTGCGCGAGAAACGCTCGCGGTCAGACGTCAGAACGTTCCCGTCATACTCAGGGCTATAGCCTGCTTCCGACGACCCGCCATAGACATAGCGCGTGGCAAAACCCGCAGTCGCCCCAAGCTTCGCATAGAGGCTGAGCACCGGCTTTGGAAAACGTGCGACGTCCGCGTGCAACGCAATCATCGGGGCGACCAACACCGCACGCTCAAACCAACTTCCCGGCCCTGCAATGTTGCGCAATACGATGTGGCTGCCCATGGAATGGCCGAGCGCCACATAGGGCGGTGGACAATCCGGCAGCACCACCTCACGCATGAACTGGCGAATATCGCGATCGTATTCCGAGAAATCCTCGATATGCCCCTTGCGCGGATCACCTATCGGGCGCTCCGAGCCGCCCTGACCGCGCCAATCCAAAATTGCAACCGCAAAACCGCGCCGGCGCAGATCTGCGACCGTCTCGAAATATTTTTCGATAAACTCTGTGCGCCCTTGAAAAATGCAGACCGTGCCGCGACGGGGACCGCGGGTCGCATTCCAAGTCGCATATCGCTGTGGCGTACCGTCATAGCCGGGGAAAAACCCGGTGGCAGCGCCGCTCGGTATCGGATTGCGTGGCAGCGACACGAGTTGCATACAAATCTTCCCCTGGCAGGCGATGAGTTCCCCTTGTTTTGAGCCCTTGTCCGGTTGGCGTCAATCGTCGCCATGTCCGTTTACCCGCGCATCTCCTCTGGCATCTCCAAATACAGGTCCCATAACTGGGCTCTTGAAACCGGCAATTCAGCCCCTATTTGAATTCCAGGCACGCTGCCTCAGGCGGGTGCCGAAACAGATGGCTCAGTCCACAATGGATGAGCCGAACACGTGTTGCTTCTCATGGAGAACTTGTGATGAGACATACTGATTTTGCGCCACTCTACCGTTCCACTGTCGGCTTTGACAGATTGTTTCAGCTTCTGGACAACGTTGGCGGTGTTGACACAGAAACCCCGACATTCCCGCCTTACGATATCGAGAAACTCAGCGATAATTCGTACCGAATCGCCATGGCCGTGGCCGGCTTCAGCAAAGACGACCTTGATGTCGAAGTGAAGGAAAACACGCTTGCGGTCAAAGGCACTAAGCCAGACGATAGCGAGGCGGCCGAATACCTGCACCGCGGCATCGCCAA
Organism: uncultured Hyphomicrobiaceae bacterium; assembly: GCA_905480435.1. Lineage (GTDB taxonomy): Bacteria > Pseudomonadota > Alphaproteobacteria > Rhizobiales > Hyphomicrobiaceae > CAJQQK01. The sequence goes on from CAJQQK010000134.1 coordinate 8,566, forward strand.
GCGCAATTTTGAGCGGCGTTTCCAGCTGGCAGATCATGTCCAGGTGACAGGCGCCGACGTTGTTGACGGGTTGCTCTACATCGATCTGGTGCGCGAACTGCCAGAGCGCATGAAGCCGCGCTCAATCTCGATCGGCGTCGGCAAGCAGTTAGAAGCAGCACCGGCGGCATAATGCGCTCGGTTCCCACATCTAATTTCTGCTCATAAACTTGGCTTGGGCCGTGTCTCCCCCGCGCGGCCCAACCATCACGATGCTGCGAACTTCCCATCGGCACTCGCATTCCTTATCCGCTACCGTTAGGCTCCGTTCAACAGACAATATGGAGCATGATGCATGGCCGGGCCGTTGGACGGAATACGGATTGTTGACTTCACGAAGATGATTGCGGGGCCTCTGGCAACCATGACGTTGGCCGATCAGGGCGCCGATGTCATCAAAGTCGAACCCCCTAACATTGGCGACCACACCCGGGTTGTTGCCACTCAACGCAACGGCTTTTCTGCGTCGTTCGTCAACAACAACCGCAACAAACGCTCGATCGTGCTGGACTTGAAAAAGCCAGACGGCCTTGCCGCAGCCCACCGTCTGATCGCGGAAGCGGATGTCGTCGTCCAAAATTTTCGCGCCGGCGTGGCTGACCGCATCGGTATCGGATCAGCCAAGGCGCTCGAACTCAACCCCCGGCTCGTTTATGCGTCGATTGCAGGGTTTGGCTTTACCGGCCCCTATGTCGACAAGCCAGTATTTGATCCTCTAGTCCAGGCTGTATCTGGGCTCACCACGGTCCAAGCCGGCTCCGACGATCAACGCCCACGCCTGGTGCGGACGATCCTGCCCGACAAGCTCACCGGCATTCAAGCAGCACAAGCGATCTCAGCTGCTCTGTTCGCCCGGGAACGGACCGGCAAAGGCCAGCACGTCGAGCTTTCAATGATCGACACGGTTGTGTCGTTCCTTTGGAGTTCCGACATGGGCGGGCACACTTTCGTTGGTGACGAGATGGAGAAAGAGCAGGCGCAATCCTTCATTGATTTGATCTACGAGACAGCCGACGGTTTTGTCAGTGTCGCGGTCATGCAGAACAAGGAATGGCTCGCGTTCACAAAAGCCCTCGATAAGCTGGAGTTGCGCGAAGACCCACGCTTTCTCACAGCCGCTCTACGCGAAGAGAATAAAGACGCACGACTTGAAGCGATGCAAGCTGCGATTTTGGGCTACACCAGCGCCGAGGTTATTGAGCGGCTCGAAGCCCTCGACGTGCCATGCGCGCCAGTACTGACGCGGCGCGAGATGATCCGGCATCCTCAGATTGAAGCGAATGGTTTGGTCGTTGAACACGATCACCCGGTCGCTGGACGACTGCGCCAGACTCGACCGCCAGCAAGGTTTTCAGAAACATCGCCAGAGTATCGCTTCGGCGCACCAGTCCTTGGTGCGGACACAGCCACCGTGCTTGGCGAAGTAGGCTATTCAACGCAAGAGATAGACGCGCTGCTGGCAAGCGGTGCCGCTGCCCAGGCGGTTAAGGAGACCGAAACAGCATGATCGATTTTTACTTTTCGCCAACGCCGAACGGCTGGAAGGTCGCCATCGCGCTTGAAGAGATGGGGCTCGAATTCACAACGCAGTTGATGCAGCTCTCCAAGGGCGATCAGTTCAAGCCGGAATTTCTAGCGATCAGCCCGAATGCGAAGATGCCAGCGATCGTCGATCATGATCCACCTTCAGACTACGGCCGCACTCCCGTTCCTATTTTTGAGAGCGGCGCGATCCTGCTTTATCTCGCCGAAAAAACAACCCAGTTCATGCCGACCGGTGCCCTTGCCCGCAAGGAACTCAACGAATGGCTGTTCTGGCAGGTTGGCAACCAAGGCCCGATGGCAGGCCAGCTCAGTCACTTCGTCAACTACGCGCCAAAAGATCAGGCCGAGTATGGACGCAAACGCTATTTCGGCGAATACGACCGCAATCTCGGCGTGCTTGAGCAACGTCTGGCAGGCCGTGACTTTATCCTCGGCGACTATTCAATCGCGGACATGCTCGCGTTTCCCTGGGCCTTCATCGCCAAACCACTGACCGCGTCCCTTGATGAATTCCCCAAGGTCGCTGCCTGGCGCGGACGCATCAAAGAGCGCCCCGCAGTACAACGCGCGATCAACCTCTTTAAGGACAACCAAAACCGCGGCCAACATACCGCCAGCAATAACAGCGTGATGTTCAACCAAAGCGCCGCCAGCCTGAAGCGAGGGCAGGAGTAAGCTGCTTGATCCAGAAATCGGCATCAATGCAAATTCATAACTTACCCTTCGTCATCGACAAGGATACTCAATATGTTCACTCAACCTGACGTTCCAGGCGTTACACACTCAACCATCAAAGCGAACGGCATCGACATTCATGTTGCACGGGCCGGTGCCGGCAAGCCTCTGGTGTTGCTGCATGGTTGGCCGGAGTTTTGGTACGTCTGGCACAAGGTCGTGCCGCTGCTTTCAGGGAAATACGAACTAATTATGCCGGACCTGCGCGGGTTCGGTGCAACGGAGAAACCCTACAAAGGCAAGTCCGACCAGAACACTGCGCAGATCATGTCAGATGATCTTGCAGCACTCGCGGACGCGCTAGGCCTGCAGCAGTTCGGGCTGGTCAGCCACGACGTCGGTTCGCTGGTGGCGCAAGTATTTGCCCGCAATCACCCTGAGCGACTGACAGGGCTTTTCTTTTTCAATTGCGTTTACCCCGGCATCGGCAGCCGCTGGCTAGTCCCTGAGCATCTGTCCGAGATCTGGTATCAATCGTTCCAGCAGAAAGACTGGGCTGCCGAACTCATCGGCTCGTCACGCGTTGCAGCCCGCATCTACTTCAAAAACATGCTCGCGCATTGGGCGCATGACGACGACGCCTTCACAGATGATCTTGAAATCTGGGTCGACAACTTCCTAAGCGATGGCAATCTACAAGGCGGCTTCAACTGGTATGTCAGTGCGAACGCAGCTCGCATGCAAATGATGCACGGCACGGCACCAAAGCTGCCCCCGATCGAAACGCCAACGTTCATTCTATGGGGACGACATGATCCGGTCATCAAGGCTGACTGGGCCGACAAGATTGATGAGCATTTCACGCAGGCAACCGTCGAAATTGCAGAAGATGCCGGACATTTTGTGCACTATGAATCCCCAGATCTAGCGGCACAGAAAATGACAACATTTTTCGAACGTCTGAACTGAGCGCGCCTCGGCGCAAGACTTGAGCTGCAACTCGCCTTCTGCAATGGAGATATATATGAAGTTTGATCAGAACAGAGTATTAGCTGCGCTCTACCATTCCTGGTCGATCGTGACCTCCGGTCAGTGGGCACCAGACAACCCCGCAAAAGGCCAATGCAATGTGACGGCCATTCTAGTCTACGACTTGTTTGGTGGAGATATCCTGAAGACGCCGCTGCCTGATGGCGAGCATTTCTACAACCGCATCGACGGCGAGCGCCACGATTTCACCTCGTCACAATTCGAGCTGCCCATCACCTATTCTGACACCCTCACTGATCGTGAAGATGCTGCGAACGGGATAACCAATCACGAGCTGTCAACTCTGAGTGGCGCCTTCGAAAGACACTACTAGCGTCCTGCCCTAAGAACCGAGAGAAACAAAAAATGGTCCAGGTTAAGAACCTAACAAAAGAAAAGCTTGCGCGTGGTGAACTCGCGCTTGGCGTCGGCCTCCGCAATGCGCGCACCGTCGACATCGGCAAGGCGATGGCGACAGCCGGCTTCGACTGGCTGTTTATCGACATGGAACACAACGCGATGGGCATCGACATCGCAACGCAGATTGCCGTCGCGGGGCAGGATGCCGGCATTACACCGCTGGTCCGAGTGCCGGGCTTCGAGCAACATCTCGCCGCCCGCGCACTTGACGGTGGCGCGCAGGGCATCGTGTTTCCGCACGTCGATGATGCTGAAACGGCTGCCAAACTCGTCTCGTTCTGCCGCTATCCGCCACACGGAAAACGCTCCATGACGGGTGCCCTGGCACAGCTTGATTTCAAGAGCTATCCACTCGAAGAAACCGCTGACGGCGTCAACGAAGGCACGTTCGTGGTCATGATGCTCGAGTCGCCTGAAGCGATCGCCAATGCCGACAAAATCGCGGCCGTGCCCGGCGTCGATGCTTTACTTATTGGCACCAATGATCTGTGTTTTGAGATGGGCATCCCTGGCCAGTTCACACATGAGCGGGTGATCGAGGCGTACAAGACCATGATTGCTGCCTGCAAAGTACACGGCAAACACCCCGGCATGGGTGGCGTCTACACGCTCGACCAGATGAAGATCTACACCGATCTTGGCGTGCGGCTCATTCTATCCGGCAGCGATTTCGCCTTCATGATGAACGGCGCCAAGGCCCAGTCAGCCGGAATACGCAGCCTGGTTTGATCGCCACGACTTTTCGTCACGTTCGACGTATGCAGGAGGCGCGTTCATCGTTCGGGCGCGCCCTCTTGCGCCATCCTCAACTACAGCATGTCGCGTTTCAAGGTTTCACAATGCGCCTTAAAACACCCAATCTTCGGGTGATTCAAGACGCCTATTGAACGCGGCGTGCTTTAAATCGCAATTTTAGTTGCCGGCGCGCGTTCGACACTGTCGCCGCTATTTGGTTCGCCAGCCGTTTCGATCAGCAGGACATGCGCCTCCTCATCCGCCACAGGACAATGCCGGACGCCTTTTGGGACGACATGCAGATCACCCTCATTAAGATGTATCGTGCCGTCCTCGGTTTCGATGCGCAGGCTGCCTTTGAGCACAAGAAATAAATCATCCGTGTCAGCATGTGCATGCCAGACATATTCGCCTTTCAGTTTAGCGACCATGACATCATGACCATTGAACGATGAGACAATCCGCGGGCTCCAATGCTCACTGAACGAAGCCAACTTCTCGACAAGATTAACTGATTGCATCATTTTTTGGACACCTCTCAATTTCGAATTCAAACGTCCCAAGCCATATTCTTGAAACTACCGTCGTGCCTCCGACAACTCGACGGCATGCAACTCCAACTCAGCCAGAAGCTCGAACACATCCACGCCCATAAGCAATTCGCCCCTGGCGACGCCCAGCTCAGCGAGCTCATGTTGCGCTTCAGCGATCAACCGTGACGCTGCATGGGGCCGCTGCATGCGACACTTCAGTTTAGCATTCGCGGTCTGGATCAGCGCGCGCAACAACGACCGTTCGCGCGAGTTGGGTGGACTTGCCAGCCATACCGCTTCCCATACTTCGTGTGCTTCCCAGTAGAAGCCCGCGCGCACCAATGTGAATCCGTAAATGTACGTATGATTGGTTGTCCAGGTCTTTTCAGACGTGACCGGGAGGGCCATTGCCTTGGCAGCTTCAAGTGGCGGTTGATCGGGCTCAGAACCGGTGCCCGGCACATGTGCGTGCGCCGGCAGGATGAAGCTGGTCGCCGGGATCGCCGCGTCGAAGGCTGTTGCTTTGACCTCAATCATCAACAGCCCTCGCAATAAGTTCGGAGATCAGTCCCAGAGTTCGCTCTGCTTGTTCGAGATGCGGGCTGTGGGCACACTCTTCGAGACCAACAATCTCAGCATGATTGGACAGCGCTGCCGCATCCGCCTGCCCCTGCGAGCCATAAGGATCGTCTTGGCCTTGCATCAACAGAACTGGGTGGCGCCAACGGGCGATGTCGCGACGCATGTCCCAATCGACAAACCCAGGATCCAGCCAGGTTTCCGCCCAGCCATAGAATGCGCCATCGACGTCGTCGTGATATTTCGCGAGCCGACGGCGCAGATCACCCGTCCGATAGGTTTCACTCGTTGCTGCAATCGCCCCGACATTCGATGGTTCGCAAAAAAAGTGTGGCGACATCAAAACAGCTGCTTTGAGGGATGGATGCGTTGGCCCAGCCAGATAGTGCGCAGCAATCGTGCCCCCGTCGCTATGACCAACCAGGATCAACTGCTGCGGCGCGAGAGTCTCGATTAATTGGGGCAAAACATGTGCTGCCTCGTCGGCCATGCGCGTGACCGGTAGCGGCGGCACGATCGGCGACGATGCACCATAGCCAAGCCGCGAATACGCAAACACACCACATCCAGTTGCCTCGGCTAACCGTTGAGGAAAGTCGCGCCACAACCGAATGCAACCAAGCCCCTCGTGCAATAGCATGATGGTTGGCGCAGTCGAAGGCGGCGCCCCCCAGGTTCGGCATTCGACTTCAGCGCATTCTCCCAGCCGAAATGATCCGCTGATCGCGTCGCCATTCTCTCCGGGCCAATCGAACATGATCTTTTATCCGCGCAATTTGAACCGTTGGATCTTGCCCGTCGCGGTCTTCGGCAGATCATCAACGAACTCGATCCAACGCGGATATTTCCATTGTCCGATTTCGTTCTTGACGTGATCTTTCAGCGTTTCATAGAGCACCGCCTCGTCACTCGCTTTGGCGCCTTCCGCCCTGATCACATAGGCTTTCGGCTTCAGCAAGCCCTCGTCGTCTTCGTGCGGCACAACAGCTGCTTCAAGCACGTCTGGATGCGCGATCAGTGCCTGTTCCACTTCGAACGGCGCAACCCAGATGCCGCTCACCTTGAACATATCATCGGTGCGGCCGCAGTAGATGTGTTTGCCATCAGCGCGGCGCGTGTACTTGTCGCCAGTGCGAGTCCACTCACCGAGAAAGGTCGTGCGGCTCTTCTCGCGTTGGTTCCAGTAGCCACTGGCAGCCGTCGCCCCGCGCACCAGCAATTCACCGACTTCATCATCTGGCACATCAACACCGGCATCATCGACGAGACGCACCTCGTAGCCTGGCACTGCCACGCCCGAGGTTCCGTAATCCACATCGCCTGGCGCATTTGACAGAAAGATATGCAGCATCTCGGTCGAGCCGACACCATCAAGGATGTCCGTGCCCGTCAGACGCCGCCAACGCTCGCCAATCTCGCGTGGCAGTGCTTCGCCAGCTGACACACTAATCCGCAGCCGGTCGGTGCCCGGGATCGGATTGTCACCGGCGGCACCAAGCATCGCGCCATATAGTGTTGGTACGCCGTAGAAGATCGTTGGCCGGTTGGTTTCGAGAACTTCGAACACGGCATCCGGCGTCGGCCGGCCGCCAAACAGGATCGCCGTCGCACCCGTTGCCAACGGAAACGTCATGCCGTTGCCGAGCCCGTAAGCGAAGAACAGTTTTGCGACCGAGAACACTGTGTCGTCCTCCTGGATGCCGAGGACTTGGCTGCCAAACGTATCCGATGTCTCTTTGAGGCTCGAATGAACGTGGATGACCCCCTTTGGCGCACCTGTTGAGCCGGATGAGTACAGCCAAAATGCCACCTCATCAGGAGAAGTCTCGACGGCAGTGCCTGTTTGCGATCCGGCCAGATGCTGCTCAAACGATGGTAAGTCGCCGGCCGTGCCACCAACCACGAAAACCCGTTCGATCGTCGGATGGGCGCCAATCAACGGGGCGACAACATCAAACAACGGTGCCGACAGAAACAGCACCTTGGCGCGGCAATCCGCCAAAATTGCGCGATACTGCTCCGTGGAGAGCAGCGTATTGAGCGCAACAGGGATCACACCGGCTTTGAGACTGCCCCAGAAGATGATCGGAAATTCCAAGCAATCAAGGACCAGCATGGCGACGCGACTTTCGCGCTCAACGCCGATCGCCGCATAGAAGCCGACCATTCGGTCCGTATAGCGTTTCAGTTCTGCATAAGTCAGGGAGCGGCCGCCCTGAACAAACGCGACTTTTCCGCTCCGCCCTTCAGCCAAATGGCGATCGATGAAATATAATGCAGCGTTACTGTTTTGCGCCGATGTCATCCGAGCCAGTTCCCTGCTGAGTGCCGCGTAATACTCATGCTGGCAATGCTATCGGCAGCTTGGCTCAACGGCAAGATAGTATCACTCTGTGCAACCCAATCATTCGCACCAACCACTGCAGGCATTGACACGCATTGTGACAAATCTAATCTAGTGAGCATACTGGATACCAACTCAAGCATTATAATGCCTATTTTCATTTAACTTGAGCGACTTACCCCAGGCGAACCAACAAGTAACCGCACTGCGGCAGCGTGTTGCGGGGAGCAATCACGGACAGGGCTTGGCAGAGGACGGCAAACCATGCGATTGGTCAGCTCTGCTGTCCTTTGTGTCGCCTAATCGCTTTGTGTGGTCTTAATGACTGTGATACTGAGTGGCAGTTAGATCGTTTTAGACGTTGCAGAACCCGGCATGCCCCCTTAAAAGGCGCAGGCGCGGGGTTTTTTGACGAAAACTGCAGGGCGCAATCGAGCACATGTTTCGCGAGCACGATAAGCTGATCTACACGGCACGGCCTCATGGCCGCGGGGCCGCTGTTCAGCCTGTGCACACTCGATGCGATCTTAAGCTGTGGCGTGCGCGAAAACGGGCCGCCCGAAAACCGACATACCACGCCTGACGCCCGCTGATGTACTGACCGCTTTTTTAGCGCGTAAACGGCGAACAGGCCCTCAAGCAGGGAAGGTTCCGATAACGGAGCCGCCTCGTTCGCGCGCCGACAAAATATGTGATGCCGCGACCCCACTGGGTCCCTTTCGAAGGAAGGTCTCGAAATGACGAAGAGCCACCGCCCACAGATGAACTACAATGCCCCTAAGGCGCATGGCCTCTTCGACCCGAAACGCGAATTTGATGCCTGTGGTGTTGGCTTCATTGCTAACATGACCGGCGAGCAGTCTCACAAGATCATTGAGAACGCGCTTTTCATCCTGGAAAACCTCGAACACCGAGGTGCCGTTGGCGCTGACCCGTTGGCCGGTGATGGCGCAGGCCTTCTGGTGCAGATTCCACACGCGCTGCTTGAGCCCGAATGCGACAAGCTCGGCTTCAAACTGCCCGCTATCGGCAAGTATGCCGTCGGGCAATTATTCATGCCGAAGGATTCCCGGCTGCGAGCACACTGCACAACCGTATGGAACCGGATCTGCCAAGAGCAGGGTTTTGAGCTTATCGGTTGGCGTGAAGTGCCAGTCGACAACTCCTCGCTCTCGAACATTGTGCGCGAAACCGAACCTTCGCACTGGCAGATCTTCCTGCGTCAGCCACAAGACAGCAAAGACCAGGATGATTTTGAGCGGCGCCTTTATCTGATCCGCAAGATCGTATCGAACGCAATCTATGATGCTTACAAGGGCCGTGACATCGGCCATTACACCGTCAGCCTGTCGTCACGCACGATCGTCTACAAGGGCATGTTCCTGTCGTATCAGGTTCGCGCCTACTTCAAGGACGTCACGGACGAGCGGATGCAAAGCGCGCTCGCCCTCGTCCACCAACGCTTTTCGACGAATACGTTTCCGTCTTGGAAGCTGGCTCACCCGTATCGGATGGTGGCGCACAACGGCGAAATCAACACGCTGCGCGGCAACGTCAACTGGATGGCAGCGCGCCAGGCATCTGTTTCATCGCCGCTGTTTGGCGACGACATCAGCAAACTCTGGCCGATTTCATACGAGGGCCAATCTGACACTGCTTGCTTCGACAATGCGCTCGAATTTCTGACCATGGGCGGCTATGGCCTCGCGCACGCGGCTATGATGCTGATCCCGGAAGCGTGGGCTGGCAATCCGTTGATGGATGAGAAGCGGCGCGCTTTCTATGAATACAACGCGGCGCTGATGGAGCCATGGGATGGCCCAGCGGCCGTCGCCTTCACCGATGGCCGCCAGATCGGCGCCACGCTTGACCGCAACGGCCTCAGGCCTGCGCGCTATCTGGTCACCAAGGACAACATGGTGATCATGTCGTCGGAAGCTGGCGTGCTACCAGTTGCTGAGAAAGATATCGTCCTGAAGTGGCGCCTGCAGCCAGGCAAGATGCTGCTGATCGACCTCGAAAAAGGCCGTATCGTTTCCGACGATGAGCTGAAAACGGAACTTGCCGCCGCGAACCCATACAAAAAATGGCTGTCGCAGTCGCAGATCCAGGTTGGTGACCTGCCGCTCCCAAAGGAATTCCGCCACCGCAAGAAGTCCAACGTGCCGCTGCTCGATATGCAGCAGGCGTTCGGCTACACGCAGGAGAGCTTGAAATTCCTGATGGCGCCGATGGCCGAGACCGGCCAGGAAGCGATTGGGTCGATGGGTACGGATACGCCGGTGTCGGTGTTGTCATCCAAAGCCAAGCTGCTGCACACCTATTTCAAGCAGAATTTTGCCCAGGTGACCAACCCGCCGATCGATCCGATCCGCGAGGAACTGGTGATGAGCCTCGTCTCGTTTATCGGCCCGCGCCCGAACCTACTGCATCTTGAAGGCACCGCTGGTCAGCGCCGTCTCGAAGTGTACCAGCCGATCCTGTCTGATGCAGACCTTGAGCGCATCCGTCAGATCGGTGAAGTGGCCGACAACAATTTCAACTCGATGACGATCGACATCACTTATAGCGTCGATCGCGGCGCCCGTGGCACGGAAGCAGCCCTCGATGTGGTGTGTGCCGAAGCTGAAGAAGCCGTGCGCTCGAAGCGCTGCAACATCATCATTCTGTCTGACCGAGATTTGGGGCCTGACCGAGTGGCCATTCCATCGCTGCTCGCAACCAGTGCCGTCCACCATCACCTGATCCGTCAGGGGCTGCGCACCTCAGTTGGCCTTGTTGTCGAAACCGGCGAGGCACACGAGGTTAATCAGTTTGCCACACTTGCCGGCTATGGGGCCGAGGCGATCAACCCCTATCTGTCATTTGAAACGATCGCTCAAATGGCAAAAGACTTTGAAGAAGAGATCACTGCTGAAGAAGCGTTGAAGCGCTACATCAAGGCTGTTAACAAGGGCCTTCTCAAGGTGATGTCTAAAATGGGCATCTCGACCTATCAGAGCTATTGCGGCGCTCAAATCTTTGATGCCATCGGTCTGCATTCCGATCTCATCGAGAAATATTTTACTGGCACACACAGTCAAGTCGAAGGCATCGGCCTGGAAGAGATTGCGACGGAGACTTTCGAGCGGCACCGCCTAGCATTCGGCGATGTTCCCGTGCTCGAAAACGATCTCGATGTCGGCGGCGACTACGCCTATCGCATCCGCGGTGAAGCACATGTCTGGCGTCCAGGCGTTGTTGCGGATCTGCAGCACGCGGTGCGTGGCGGCACATCTGACAAGGTGCCTGAAAAGTACCGTTCATTTGCACGCCAGATCAACGATCAAGCTGAAGAGCTGATGACGTTGCGCGGCTTGTTCCGGATCAAGTCTGCTGAAGAAACTGGCCGCACGCCAGTGGCTTTGGACAAGGTTGAAGCCGCATCCGAGATCGTCAGACGGTTCGCGACCGGTGCGATGAGTTTTGGCTCAATCAGCCGCGAAGCCCACACCACGCTTGCGATTGCGATGAACCGGCTCGGTGGTAAATCCAATACCGGTGAAGGTGGCGAAGAAGTCGATCGCTTCACGCCGCTGCCGAACGGTGATTCGATGCGCTCTGCGATCAAGCAAGTTGCATCCGGACGCTTCGGCGTGACGACGGAGTACCTCGTTAACTCCGACATGATGCAGATCAAGATGGCACAGGGTGCCAAGCCTGGCGAAGGCGGTCAGCTGCCTGGTCACAAGGTTGATCAGACCATTGCCAAGGTCCGTCACTCGACGCCGGGTGTCGGCCTAATTTCGCCACCGCCGCACCATGACATCTATTCGATTGAAGACCTCGCACAGCTGATCTTCGATCTGAAGAACACCAACCCTGCGGGCGACGTATCCGTGAAACTGGTCTCCGAAGTCGGTGTCGGCACAGTGGCCGCAGGCGTTGCCAAGGCGCGCGCCGATCACGTTACGATTTCCGGCTTCGAGGGCGGCACCGGTGCATCGCCTCTGACCTCGATCAAGCATGCCGGCAGCCCATGGGAAATCGGCCTCGCAGAAACGCATCAAACGTTGGTCGGCAACCATCTGCGTAGCCGCATCGCAGTACAGGTTGATGGTGGTCTTCGAACCGGTCGCGACGTTATTATCGGAGCGCTTCTCGGTGCCGACGAGTTCGGCTTCTCGACAGCGCCACTAATTGCGGCCGGCTGCATCATGATGCGCAAGTGTCATCTGAATACCTGCCCGGTCGGCGTTGCAACGCAGAATCCAGAACTGCGCAAGCTCTTCAGGGGCGCGCCTGAGCACGTCATCAACTACTTCTTCTATGTTGCCGAAGAAGTCCGTGAATTGATGGCTGAGATCGGCGTCACTGAATTCAACCAACTGATCGGCCAGACGGACATTCTCGACAAGGACGTCGCGATCCAGCATTGGAAAGCGCAGGGGTTGGATTTCAACAATCTGTTCGCCAAGCCGGATGTTGCGAGCGATGTCGGCATCTACAATTACGAGCGCCAGAATCACGGCCTTGAGAAGGTACTCGACAACAAGCTGATCAAGCTTGCCAAGGGCGCCCTATCAGATGGCATTGCCGTCAAGCATGACCTTGAGATCTGTAACCGTGACCGTACGACCGGCGCCATGCTGTCAGGTAAAATTGCCAAGAAGTACGGCCATGAAGGACTGAAAGAAGACACGATCTGGTTCACCTTCACGGGAACTGCCGGGCAAGCGTTTGGTGCCTGGGTCGCGCGCGGCGTCACGCTTGATCTTGTCGGCGAAGGTAATGACTATGTCGGCAAAGGTCTTTCCGGCGGCAAACTGATTGTTCGCCCGCACCCCGAGAGTGGCATTGATCCTGAAAAGAGCATCATCGTTGGCAACACCGTGCTCTACGGTGCTGTTGAAGGTGAGTGCTATTTCCGTGGCATCGCCGGTGAGCGCTTTGCCGTGCGCAACTCAGGTGCTCTCGCCGTTGTCGAAGGTGCCGGCGACCACTGCTGCGAATACATGACGGGCGGCGTGGTCGTGGTCCTCGGGTCCACGGGTCGTAACTTCGCGGCCGGCATGTCAGGCGGCATTGCCTACGTGCTCGACGAAGATGGTACGTTCGAATCGCATTGCAACATGGCGATGATCGATCTTGAAATGATCCCGTCAGAGGATGCCGCGATGGAACGCATTTCCGGCGCTGGTTCGTCCTCCGGTCATGGCTTGGTTGATGTCATGCAGGACATGACCGGGCAGGATGCCGAACGGCTTTACCGGCTGATCGAGCGCCACGGGCATTACACCAATTCTGAGAAAGCGAAGACCATTCTCGCTGACTGGGAGACTTGGCTGCCGAAATTCAAAAAGGTCATGCCAGTTGAATATGCGCGTGCGCTATCGGAAATGGCCAAGCATCAGGAAGCTGACACGACGGGCCTTGATGTCATCGAAATTGGCCTCAGCCATGTGAAGGGCTCGTGAGGCAGCGCGGCTGACCTCAAACCTTCAATACATCCGGCACACTACGGGACGAGCAGGAAATACAATGGGCAAGATTACAGGTTTTCTCGAACTTGAACGGCAAGAGCGCACGTATCGGCCGGCAGAAGAGCGCGTCAAACACTGGGGCGAATTCGTCGTGCCGCTCGGTGACGATGGCACCAAACAGCAGGCCGCCCGCTGCATGGATTGCGGCATCCCCTATTGCCACAACGGTTGTCCAGTCAACAACCAGATCCCGGACTGGAACGATCTCGTCTACCAGGGCGATTGGGAACGTGCGATCTTGAACCTGCACAGCACCAACAACTTCCCCGAAATCACGGGGCGCATCTGCCCGGCGCCGTGCGAAGCTTCATGCACACTCAATATCGAAGACAACCCTGTCACGATCAAAACCATTGAATGCGCGATTGCCGACAAGGGATGGGAAAACGGCTGGATCAAACCGCAACCACCTGGCAGCAAAACCGGAAAGAAAGTCTCGATCGTTGGTTCCGGCCCGGCCGGCATGGCCGCTGCCCAGCAACTTGCACGCGTTGGCCACGACGTACATGTCTTTGAAAAGAGCGCATCTCCCGGCGGGCTGATGCGCTATGGCATTCCTGACTTCAAGATGGAAAAGCACGTCATCCAGCGTCGCGCCGACCAAATGACAGCCGAGGGTGTCACCTTCCATTGCAACGTCGAGATCGGCAAGGACAAGATGATCTCATCGCTCGAAGGCGATTTTGATGCCGTGCTGCTGTCAGGTGGCGCCGAGGTTCCCCGTAATCTGCCCGTACCTGGACGCGAGCTGGCCGGCATTCATTACGCGATGGATTTCCTGCCACAGCAGAACCGCCGTGTTGCCGAGGAAGAACTTCTGGCAAGCGGCACCGATGAGCTTGCCAAGGGCCGCAACGTCGTTGTCATTGGCGGCGGCGACACTGGCTCAGATTGCATCGGCACCTCTTTCCGGCAAGGCGCGGAAAGCGTCACGCAGCTTGAAATCATGGCGGCCCCGCCGGAGATGGAAGATAAGGATCTGGTCTGGCCGCATTGGCCGATGAAGATGCGCACCTCCTCGTCACAAGCCGAAGGTGCCCAACGCGAGTTTTCGGTCAACACTAAGCGTTTTGAAGGTGAGAACGGCCGCGTCACGAAACTTATCTGCTGTCGGGTCGATGACAATTTCAAAGAAGTCGCTGATAGCGAGTTCGAAATTCCAGCCGACCTCGTGCTGCTCGCGATGGGCTTTGTGGCACCGGTCAATAAAGGCCTTGCTGACGATCTCGATATCGACACAGATCCGAAGCGCGGCAATGTGATTGCCAACGAAACCGACTATCGAACAAACCGCAAGAAGGTATTTGCCGCCGGCGACATGCGGCGCGGCCAATCGTTGGTTGTCTGGGCAATCCGGGAAGGTCGTCAGGCTGCCCACTCAATCGACAAGTTTTTGATGGGCTCAACCGATTTGCCACGATAGCTCATCTGTGCGTCTGACACGCCAAAGAGGCCGGTCAGCCGGGGACATTCACCGTATTGGCTGCGTGTTGGCATCGTGCCAGCACGCTTTCGGCCTCGCGTCAGCCCGAGTAAATGAGAATGCCTCAGCCAAGAATTTGGGCACTCATTAATTGAAACTATACGTATTCGTCATATTAAGTCTGCACGCTGCTATTGTATAGTTATTCCGAAATGGTCATTTTCAACATCCGATAAAATATCATTTTTATTCAACAACTTATAGAACTGATCAAACGATCAATCGGACGGCGTTAACCCCGTATTATGCTATGTTTTGTAACATGACACCCGAACAAGATCAGGTTGCGAAACATCATGCTGCACGGCGCTTTTGGCGAGAACCGAGCTAACTCATTACTCAGTGAATATTCATCCATGCTCGGCGAGGCAGTGCTGCGCCGCCGCACGCGTTCGGCTGAGCACTCAGCACGCATCGAAGCTGAACTGGCGAGCCAGGTGAAATCCGAGTTCGTCTCGAACATGAGCCATGAACTCCGCACACCGCTCAATACGATCATCGGCTTTTCCAAAATGCTAAGCGAGACGAGCGCACAAGCACGATCTAAAGAAGATGTCATTCAATACGCGGCGTTGATCAATGATGCAGCTACCAATCTGCTCGCGGTCATCAATGACATTCTCGACATCTCCAAGATCCAAAGTGGTCGTTACACTCTGGACAATGACGAAATCAACATCGAAGTCACGATCGAAGACGCAATCAACCAGTTGCAGGCACAAGCGGCCGAAGCTGGAGTGCCAGTCTTATTTGAGCCTATTGGCGAACTGCCACGCGTTCGGGGCGATGAAGTCAAACTCACCCAGATGCTGGTTAATATTTTATCCAACGCAATCAAATTCACGAATGCCGGTGGCCGTGTCGATGTCTCCGCTCGACGTTCACAAAGTGCCGGCATCATGCTGCACATCACCGATAGTGGCGTTGGCATGAGTGACGAAGAAATCGAAGTGGCCCTCAGGCCGTTTGGGCAGGTTGATGGTTCCCGAAGCCGTTGGCGCGAGGGCACTGGGCTTGGCCTACCGATCGCACGCGCGCTTATTGAGCTGCATGGCGGTGATCTCAATATCAACAGCCGTCCCAACGAGGGGACCGAAGTGACGATATTTCTTCCTGCGGCCCACCTCGTAACGGTGGCGTCAGCCCGGCAGAACGAAGACTGGAGTGGGTCTTGATGCAAGATACAACACAGCATACAGGAGCCACCGAGGCTCTCGCACCGGTCGGCGGCTATGGCGCCCGCCCAGAACCGCGCCGGGATTCATCTATCGGTCGCATCGTATCGGTGACCGGTTCGAAAGCCATCGTCCTGCTCGATCCCTTGGCAGAAGGGCGCCAGGTCAACGTCACCGACCGTCCGGAAATGGGCACACTGCTCGCCATTGCCCAGCAGAACACCATCGTGCTCGCCATTGTTTCGGCGCTGAGTGTTCCTGTGCCCAGCCAGGGTGAGGGAGACGCAGAAATTTGGATTGCCGAGCTTGGCCTGGTTGGCGAGCTTCAAATGACAGAAGACGGCCAATCGGCCAAGTTCAACCGCGGCGTAACGATTTACCCATCGCTTGGAGACCGTGTCCGCGTCGCCCGTACCCACGAACTCGAATGGGCGTTCTGCGGTGACATGAAGGGCAAGGTTCGTGTCGGTGGCATCCGCCAGGATGCGAACATTCCAGCGATGGTTAGTGTCAATGATCTGCTGGGCAAACACTTTGCCATCTTGGGCACAACGGGCACTGGTAAATCGTGCACCACTGCCCTGATCCTGCGCGCTATCCTGGAACAGAATCCAGCAGCCCATATTGTGCTTCTTGATCCACACAACGAATACGCCACGGCATTCAAGGAATGGGGCGAAGTTGTCAATCCGCGCAATATGCAGCTGCCTTATTGGCTGCTTACATTCGAAGAATTCATAGAAGTCCTGATCGGCGATACGACCGGCCGGAAGCAGGAAGTCGAAATACTTCAAGAGCTGATCCCGATTTGTAAAACGCGCTACAGCAATGGCCGATCACAAGAATCCAAAGGCCTGCGGCGTGGTGGTTCGGAAAATGGCAACTTCACAGTTGATACGCCTGTGCCGTACCGGATCTCTGACCTAACCTCGGCGATTGACGATCGCATGGGTAAGCTGGAAAACAAGAAGGACCTGCATCCTTACCGTCAGATCCGTCAGCGGATCGAGATGATCAGTCAGGATTCACGCTACGCATTCATGTTCGGACAGCTGACCGTCTATGATGGGATGGCACAAATTCTGGGCCGCATTTTCCGCGTCCCCGTCAACAACAAGCCGATCACAATTCTTGAGCTCACAGGGTTGCCAACTGAGATCGTCAACGTGGTCGTGTCCGTTCTCTGCCGTATGACGTTTGACTTTGCGCTCTGGGGCGAAGGACAGATTCCAGTCACCCTGGTTTGTGAAGAGGCACACCGTTATGTGCCAGCTGACCCGAATGCCGGCTTTGAGCCATGCAAACGCGCAATCGCAAAGATCGCCAAGGAAGGCCGCAAATACGGTGCCTCACTATGCATCGTAACGCAGCGTCCAGCGGAAATCGATCCGACAATCCTGTCGCAATGCAACACTGTGTTTGCGCTGCGCATGTCGAACGACCGTGATCAACAAATTGTTCAATCGGCTGTTTCAGACACCGGCTCCGGACTGCTCGAATTCCTGCCGGCACTCGGTCAGCGCGAAGCGATTGCATTCGGTGACGGCGTTACTTTGCCGGTTCGCATCCGGTTCGATGAATTGGCCAAACACAATCTGCCTCGATCTTCCACCGCGCAGTTCAGTGAGAAATGGCAGAACTCGGTCGGTGACGAAGACTTCCTGGACAAACTCGTTGAGCGCTGGCGCTCAACTGGAATTTCAGAGGACGACGTGTCAGAAGACCAAAACTCGACGCTTGCAGAATCCATCGGCAGTCAAAATGGCGACGCGCTATCGCCTGCAGTCGCGCCTCCATCGGGAAGTCTCGCACACGATACCCCGGCCGGTGCCATGCGGCGCAGCCCTGCTGGTGCGCCAGGCGCTCCGGCTGCCACTCAAGCCGCCCAGCGGTCGCGGCGGACAGGCGGCGAAACCCTGGAACGTCGGCCAGCTGCAGCTCAGGCCCAGCCTGCAGCTCCGGCAGCCTTACGCCAACGAGCCACGCAAGCTGCCGGTGTAGATGAAAGCCGGCCGTCACCACGGCGCCAGCCTGCGCCAGCAGGTGCCAGCAACGAGGCTGCTCCAATCGATTCCGGCAATGCACTGCAATCGTTACGCAACAGGCTCTTGAAGCGCGACTGAAGCGTGTCGCATCCAATAGGATCAGCATGCAGGGAGCACATGCGACCCGGCGCGAGCGCCGCCCCGGCGGAGGCCCCGAGCGTTGCGAGGGAATAGCCGTAAGCCAAACAGAACTAAAGCAGGGAGCATTTTACGCGACACGCTTTAGAGCTTGCTTCGATCTCTAACTGCGCCGTGCCTCGCGCTCGGGCTCGTCAGACTTTAAGTCCGCGAGCACGGTTTCACCGGCGACCATGCGCTGCCCGATCGACACCAGAGAACTCTGCCCCGGTGGCAGATAAACATCAACGCGACTGCCAAAGCGAATCAGACCAAAACGCTGTCCGATGCCAACAGTGTCGCCCTCACTCGCAAACGTCACGATGCGCCGCGAGATCAACCCAGCAATCTGAAGCACGGCAATCTGTGTTCCGCCTGGCGCCTCGATAACGAGTGCACGGCGTTCATTTTCTTCGCTGGATTTGTCGCTGGCCGCACTGAAGAACGCACCCGGGACATAGATCGAGCGCGTGATACGCCCCGCCATTGGCGCGCGATTGACGTGGCAATCCACCATCGAAAGGAAGATCGAGACTCGCGTACACTCGCCCGCAAGACCAAGTTCTGTGGGCGGTGGCACTTTCTCGATACCAACCACTCGGCCATCAGCTGGGGCAATAATGAGCCCTTCGCGGAGCGGGGTAACGCGATCGGGGTCACGAAAGAAATATGCGATCCAAGCCGTGATGATCAGCAATATCCAGCCAAGCGCTGACCAGATCAGAAAGCCCACAATCGTCGCCAACAGGCTGATGCCAAGGAATTTGTGGCCGTCGCGATGGATGGGCACGAAGAGATCTCCGACCCAGTCCAGAAAACCCTGGTTGTTCGACAAGCTGGTCGCCTCCCCGCTCTAGCTCTTGGCATTTATGGCGCAACCGCAAAGCCGCCGGTATTCGCGCCAGCGAATACTAGAGCATCGGAGCAAAGATGATCCACCTTAAGAATCGCGCAACAGCAATTCATCAGGCGATATGCACAATACTTACGTTTGCAAACCGTGCGTTTACCAACCGGGCCTATGCATACTCGGCTTTCGCATGCCGGGCTATTGCGTGCCGGGCAAAGGAACCGCAACGAAGCGCAGTTTGCCGGCGTCATCCTCTATGCGCAGCAGTACGGCGCGGCGACCTGATTTACGCGAGGCTGCAATCGCCCGGGCAATATCCTTGGCTTCTCGTACCGGTTCCTGCGCCGCTTCGATAATGAGCTGGCCGATCTTGACACCCTTGGTCGAGGCCGGGCTCGGGGTCGCAACATCCGTGATCACCAAGCCTTTGGCGTCAGCACCATATTTGTACTTTTTCCGCAGAGCATCCGTTAACGGCTCGACCTTGAGGCCGAGCAAACTCTTTTGGTCGGTCTTGAGCCCACTGTCACTTGATTTACTCTTCTTGCCCTTGTTGTCTTCATCGAGACGACCGACAAGGACGTTGATCACTTCGCGCTTGCCTTTTCGGGCAATTTCCACCGCGACTGTCGAGCCGTGGGCCGTCTGGGCGACAATACGCGGCAGAGCACGCACCGAGCGCACAACCTTGCCAGCAAATTTCACGATCACATCGCCGGGCTTGATGCCGGCTTTCGCCGCCGGGCCTCCAGGTGCCACGCTGGCCACAAGCGCGCCCCGGCCTGGCTCAACCTTCAGCGACGGCGCGATATCTTCTGACACTGATTGAATATTGACGCCAAGCCAGCCTCGACGCGTTTCGCCAAATCGTTTCAGCTGATCGAGAACCACCATTGCGACATCGGACGGTACCGAGAAGCCGATGCCGATTGAACCGCCGGTTGGCGAGATGATCGCTGTATTAACGCCAATGACCTCGCCTTCCATGTTGAACAGCGGCCCGCCCGAATTGCCTTTGTTAATCGCCGCGTCTGTCTGCAGGTAATTATCGTAGGGGCCAGATTGGATATCCCGCTGCTTGGCTGAAATAATGCCGACAGACACCGAGCCACCGAGGCCAAACGGATTGCCGACAGCCATCACCCAATCGCCAACCCGGAGTTTTTCGGACGAGCCAAATTTGACGTCCTTCAATGGCTTCTTTGGCGCAACTTTGAGCAGCGCGAGATCGGTCTTAGTGTCGGTGCCGAGCACCTTTATTACCTTGAGCTTGCGGCCATCGCGAAACACGACCGAGATCTCGTCTGCGCCCTCAATAACGTGGTTATTGGTGACGATCAGGCCTTCCTTGCCATCAATCACGAAGCCTGAGCCAAGCGACGACACTTTGCGCGGTTGCGATCCTTTGCCCTTACGCTTCTTGAAGAAATCCTCAAACAGGTCCTCGAACGGCGAGCCATCCGGCACACGCGGCAATGGCTTACCGCCCGGCCCTTTGACACTCTGGCTCGTCGAAATATTCACGACAGCATCAACCAACAATTCCGCAATCGGAGCAACGGATACAGGACCACGCGCTTCGGCCCGGCCTGCCAGCAGCAAGAGACATGCGGCAGTGATGGCCAAGAGAAGCGATGACAACCAGAACCGGCGCCACATATCGGCTTGACGCTCGGCAGAGCGGATCGCTTTATTCTGGATTTTCGCTTGAATATTCGCCTGGAAATTCCCTGGGGCTTGCGCCTCAATCCGAGCCTGGGAGCGGGCAATCACGTTCGTCGACATACGGTGTCAATCTCCTCAAAGGCCGAATAGGCCGGGCAGCGGCCCTAGTTGCCATATCGAGCGACGCGACCCGCGACACATCGATATAACCACATCATGGCACGAAACCGAGCGTAGCGCACCGTTCATGGCCTATTTGAGGTAATGATTTCGCTCACTATTTCGCCAGATATGACAGCGAACGTCTAACCGCGGATCGACCAGACGATCGCGACGCCAATTGCAATCGCAATCGCCCCGGCAGTGCGGAGCGATTGCTGTGGTGTCTGTGCGGCTGCGATAAGTAGCTTCGTGGCGAGGTTGGGAAAGGCTGCCCAAAGCAGCCCTTCAAAGACCAGAACCAGACCGAAGCCAACGATCAGGTCGTTCATTGCGTTGCTGATTGACCTTTACGCTTATCGCCAGAGCCACGCCCGTTGGGATCGTTGAAGTAACGGAAGAACTCCGATTGAGGCGATAGCAGCATGCGGGTATCGCCTGAGCCGAGGCCTTTTTCGTAGGCTTGCATCGAGCGATAGAACGCGAAGAAATCGCGGTCCTTACCATATGCTTCGGCGAAGATGCGGTTGCGTTCCGCGTCGCCTTCACCGCGCAGCGTCTCGGACTTTTTGTTGGCGTTGGCGATAATCACCGTTGCCTTACGATCCGCTTCAGCGCGAATGCGGTTGGCAGACGCGTTGCCTTCAGCGCGGAACTCCGCAGCTTCCTGCTGTCGTTCCGTTTGCATCCGGCTGTAGATCGCGGCCGAGTTTTCTTCCGGAAGGTCGGTCCGTTTGATGCGAACATCAATGACTACGATACCGATGTTCTCGGCCCGGGCGTTCACTTGAATGGTGATCGCCTTCATCAGTTCTTCACGCTTGTCGCGAACGATATCCTCAAAGGACGCCGATGCGAGCTTATCGCGGATCGCACTGTCGACAAATGTGCCGAGACGGTTGCGTGCGGTCTGCTCAGAACGGACGGCCTGATAGAATTTTAGGGCGTTGACGATCTTGAAACGCGCAAACGCATCAACGACCAGACGCTTCTTATCGACCGCAATAACTTCCTGCGGACTGGTGTCGAGATCAAGAATACGCTTGTCGAACTTATCGACCGTTTCAACGATCGGTATCTTGAAGTACAGACCAGGTTTATTGATCTGATTTTCGATCTTACCAAATCGCAATACGATAGCCTGCTCGGTTTCACGCACGATGAATGCCGAGAAGTAAGCCCCGATGCCTGCCAGGATCAGCAGCACCATAATGAATGCCATAAACGCGCGCATGATTACTGCCCTCCCTTTTTGGCTCGTGATTTTGTGAGCTGGTCAAGGTTGAGATACGGCACGACGCCGCTCCCGCTCTTGCTATCCATAATGATCTTGTCGGTTCCCTGATAAACGCGTTCCATCGTCTCAAGGAAGATCCGCTTACGCGTCACCTCTGGTGCCTTCTTGTACTCTGTATAGACCTGATCAAAGCGCGATGCCTGACCTTCGGCCTGAGCTACCGTCTGCTCGCGATAACCTTGCGCGCCCTGTAGAATGCGCTCGGCGTCACCGCGCGCTTCAGGCACGACCTTGTTGGCGTATGCGTTAGCTTCGTTCTGGAGGCGTTCCTGGTCAGCGCGGGCCGCCTGTACGTCACGGAAAGAGCCAATCACCTTGCCTGGCGGGTCAACTTTTTGCAGCTGAACCTGCACAATCTCAATGCCGGCCTTGTAGTCATCCAATGTCTTCTGAATGAGCACGAAAACCTTGCGTTTAACCTCTTCACGCGCTTCCGTCAGGACGTTCTGAATGTCGTTTTGACCGACAATCTCACGCATCGCCGACTCGGCAACTTCCTTCACTGTTACTTCCGGGTTCTGGATGTTGAACAGGTACGCCTTGGCGTCATTGATCTTCCACTGCACCTCGAAATCGACGTCGACGATATTCTCGTCACCCGTCAGCATCAGGCTTTCTTCCGGCACATCGCGCGTTGCCTGGGCACGGCTCGACGCACGGCCTGCAGCTGAACGCATACCAATTTGAATGCGGTTATTGCGAGTCACATCCGGCAACAGGATCTCGTTGATCGGATACGGCCAACGGAAATGCAGGCCAGGGCCCTTTTGGTCGACGTATTCGCCGAACCGCATGACGATGCCAAGCTGGTTCGGATTAACTTTGTAAGTAAAGGCATAGAAGCCAATTACCGCCGCACCAATCGCGAACATCAGGACCCAAAGCGATGTCGGAATGCCGGAACCACCGGGCATCGCATTCTTCAGGTGATCCTGACCGCGTTTGAAGATTTCTTCGAGATCCGGCTGGTTCTGACCACCGCCGCCGCCGCCACCGCGTGGACCTTGTGGTCCCTGTCCCCAGGGTCCACCGCCACCACCATTGCCGCCGCCGCTTTTCCAGCCGCCACCGCCGCCGCCGTTATTATTCTGCCAAGGCATGCATTCTGCCCTTTAAGTTATACGTTGAATTTCAGCCAAGTTTAGCGCCCCTGCGCGCCACACCGTACTGCCTGGAATTGTTTGCGCTGCTCGCTATGCAATTAAGAGACCGAACGGTTCATGAGCCCAATCAGGGCCAACATGAACCCAATTCGGGACCCAATCGCACCGCTGAGCTTTGCTGCTTATACGTTACGGGTCCAACGCGCGCAAACCCGCATGCAGGAATTGGTAACGCAAAGTTAGAAGTTCAAGGAGGCGAGAGCCATTTGCACAATGGTCCATCACACAATTCGATCGTAGATGATCAAGGTGGCCAGATGCTCATCGCGCGGATCACCTTCGATCGGGCTGCGGCTGGTTTCCGCCCAAGCGGCTGGATCGAGGGACGGGAACCATGTGTCCCCCTCCGGCTCGGCCTCAATCTGTGTCATATATATTGTATCAGCAAGCGGCAAAGCGCTGCGATATATCTCACCGCCACCAATCACCATGGTGCGATTGTCTGTGCTCGGCGCATCTTGCGCGATCTCAAGTGCTTGCGGCAGCGATGCGGCCATCATGATGCCATCAGCCCTGAAATCGGCGTCCCGTGTCACCACAATGTTCGTCCGGCCATCGAGCGCACGGCCGATCGATTGAAACGTCTTGCGTCCCATTACAATCGGGCGCCCCATCGTCAAACGCCGAAACGTCTTGAGATCGCCCGGTACATGCCAGGGCATCGTGCCGCCAAACCCAATCACCCGATTGCGGGCGGCGGCAACTATCAGTGCGATCTTGCGACTTGGATGGCTGGACCCGCCTGGACTTTCCGTTGGGCCGCTCAAACAGCCACCGGGGCTTTGATGTGTGCCGCTGGCGTGTAGCCGGTCAGCTCAAAGTCCTCGAACTCAAAATCGAAGATGCTGCGAACATTCCTCTTGATCGTCAGAGTGGGCAGCTCTGCAGGTTTGCGCCCGAGTTGCAGATCCGCCTGTTCAAGATGGTTGGAGTAGAGATGCGCATCACCGAAGGTATGCACGAATTCACCTGGCTCCAAGTTGGTCACGTGGGCCATCATATGGGTCAGCAACGCATAGCTCGCAATATTGTACGGCACACCAAGAAACACGTCCGCGGAGCGCTGGTAGAGTTGGCACGACAAGCGCCCGTCGGCCACATAGAACTGGAATAGGCAATGGCATGGCGCCAGCGCCATATCTGGAATATGGGCTGGATTCCAAGCGGTTACGACCATTCTCCGGCTATCCGGATTGGTCTTTATCGTTTCGACAACCTCCGCAATCTGGTCGATTGCCGGCCCATCAATTGCGGGCCATGCACGCCATTGCCGGCCATAGACGGGCCCCAGATCACCGATTTCATCAGCCCACTCATCCCAGATCGAGACCCCGTTCTCATTCAGATAGGCAATATTGGTATCGCCCTTCAAGAACCACAGCAGCTCGTAGATGATCGACTTGATGTGCAGCTTCTTGGTCGTCACCATCGGAAAACCGGCTGACAGATCAAACCGCACCTGATGGCCGAAAACACTGCGCGTACCGGTGCCGGTCCGATCTGATTTTTCGATGCCATGATCGCGCACGTGGCGCATCAGGTCGAGATACTGCTGCATGATTGCTGGCTCCGAGTGCGCACGCGGCCTTACGAGAGCGCCGGCACAGGTGTATTTGTTGATGGAATCAATAGAAAAACGAACACGGTGGCGTTATAGAGCGCATGAAATGCGATCGGCACCCAGATACTACGTGTTTTCCACATTGCCCACGAAAAAAGCAAGCCGGCCAAGAACACATCGGCAAGGCTCAGCCAAGAGTAGTCGAAATGGAGCATCGTCCAGCCGGCATTGGCAATCAGCGCTCCGCCCCAAAAACCAAGGCGGGTCTGCATCAAGCGATGCAACAAATACCCGCGAAACAGCAATTCTTCCGATAGCGGCGCACCAACGGCGAGCGTGATAAACGCGAGCCAGAGCGGCGCGGCATCAATCATTTTTCGGATTGGAGCAAGGTCACGCGCAACGATGTCAGCAAAGAATGTTAAGGCGATTGCTGTGGATATCGCGCTGACCAAAATCGCGATCAACAACGGCTGCAGCCAGCTCATGTGACCAATCGGCGATTGCCAACCAAGCGTTGAACCCCGCCCTCGCGCCACGCCAGCCATCAGCACGGTGAGTAAGACGGCCGCAATCTGAAAGCTCAAGAGATGATACCAGGTGATTGCGCCAGCCTCGGCAAAGCCTGGCGCATCCCAACCCAAATCATTGATAACGCTGACGATACCGTTGAAAATTACAGGCACAGCCAGCGCCACCAGGATGATTGAGGCGGTCGTCAGCAGCGCGAAAAACGCGAAACTCAACGGCTGCTGATGACCACTTGTGGTGGTTTCGGCAACCGTCTGGCCGCCATCACTATCCGGATCGGAGGCAAGTGGTGAACTATCCGGCACTATCGGCATTCAATCTCCTGCGATTGCCACACGCGCTGTTGACCACAGCCGTCGGCTCTAGCCAACTTGGGCAAACCGACTTAACCAGCATACGAACACATCAACGGCACAATGGCGGCGAACCAAGGCGGCACGGCATGCGACAAAAGCTGCGCGATCTATATTTCGGCAAGACCCGGGCAGCCAAGCTGTTCCGTTATTCCCTGGTTACCTTTGATATCGTGTCGATCCTGTTTTTCGTGGTCACGTCTCTGCTGCCTGATGCTTCCTGGATCTACGTCGTCGATTTCTGCATTGCGATCGTGATCGTGACCGATGTTGCTGCCCGGATCTGGATTGCTGAACAGCCGATGCGGACAGCGTTCGATTTCATGACCATCATTGACTACATCGTGATTCTCACGCTTTTGCTGCCGAGCGTCTTTGAGAGCTTCCTGTTTCTGCGGATCATGCGGGCCCTCAGATTGCTGAGAACATACCGCGTTTTGCAGGACTTGCGCGGCGAACACGTCTACTTTCGGCGTAACGAAGACGTCATCCTGAGTGTCCTCAATCTCGGTGTGTTCGTGTTCGTCATGACGGCGGTTGTCTATGTGTTGCAAAAGGACCTCAATCCGCAGATCGCGAACTATATAGATGCGCTCTATTTCACCGTAACGGCGCTGACGACGACGGGTTTCGGCGATGTCGTCATGAAAGGCACCGCAGGGAAGCTGCTCGCCGTTGTCATAATGGTGATCGGTGTCGCACTGTTTCTGCGCATGGTGCAGACAATATTCCGACCAAACCGCGTACACGTCACCTGCTCTGGGTGCGGCCTTAACCGCCACGACGCCGATGCGGTGCATTGCAAACACTGCGGCAAGGTGATGATGATCGAAACGGAAGGCTTGGACTAGTTTTTTTGCTCTCAAGCCCTTATGTTCAGTTTGTCGGATTCTTCCGACTATGGTGATAAACGGTCGTCAGAATAAGCCATTCGGACCCGGGGGCAGTACCCGGCGCCTCCACCCAAGTCCGCTGACCGGTTGCAACGACCATCAGACAGTGGCTTTCGGCGGGGGCGAAATAGGATCGACGAGGGTGTAAAAGGCGTGCTTTTGCCCGGCATGATACCGCCGTTATCGGGTCACTTTGTAGTTGCAAATGACAACTATGCTGAGGCACCTGCCATCGCTGCGTAAGCGATGTCTTAAGGTCTCAAATTAAGTCCTAGTACCTTAGCAGGACTAGGCGCGGTTCGGAGGGCACCGGGCAACAGGAAGCCCTCCACTGAATTTATGCTGCTAACTTACATTTGTTCGTTAGGATGCAGACTGGACTGGTTGAACGGTAGCCCCGAATCAGCCGATGCGCTTTGTGAGTGGGAATTGGATCGGATCTGTCCTAAGGTCAGAAACCGTTTCAAGATGAGCCGGATAACAGGTTGGGCCGGATGACGGGCGAGAGCATGATTGACTATGAAGCTCTTGCGCAGGAAGCCATGCGCAATGTCGTTCGATCTGTTTTGATTGAAGCGGCCGAAAAAGGCCTGCCCGGCGAACACCACTTCTACATTTCTTTTGATACGCTCGCGCCTGGTGTGATCCTGTCAAAGCGTCTTCGTGAGAAGTACGCTGAAGAAATGACGGTCGTCCTCCAGCACCGCTTCTGGGATCTGATCATCAATGATCATCGATTCGAAGTGAAACTCACGTTTGACGGTATTCCGGAACGCCTCGTGGTGCCGTTCAAAGCTATTCGCGTGTTCTTCGACCCAAGCGTCCGCTACGGGCTCCAATTTGAGAGCAACGGTCCGGCCATGGAAGCATCCAACGAGAGCGATCCAGAGCTTCACGATAGTTTTGACGATCCGTTTGCTGATCGCGATTTCAACACGTCGGACCCAGTACCGATTGACCGTGAAAGACCGTTGCGACCTGTTCCGGAAATTTCACCGGCAACCGCGCTTCGCCCGAAAGCACGACCGCAGGATGCCTCTCGTTCCTCAGATGACGAGGACACGCACGAGCTCGCCAAGGCCACGTTTGACGTAGCCGAAGCAGCAGAACAACCCGAAACAGACGACGTTGCCGACACTGCCAGCGCTGAAATCGTCAGCCTGGATGCGTTTCGCAAGAAGTAATTTCCGGCACCCTTCTCGATTAATCTCATAGATGCGCGCGCCGTGTCTGCAAGTACTCTAGCTCTATGGTTCCGTTTCAGCGAACCAGCAGAGCCCGACACCGCCATGAGTGAAAAACTCTTCTCCAATGAAACTGCCATTGTCACCGGTGCTGCCTCCAACATCGGGCGCGGCCTGGCGATTGCGCTGGCCGCTGAAGGCGCCGACGTGTTGGTAACCGATGTTGACAACGCCAAGCTCGATCAGGTTGCAGCTAAGATTACAAGCGCAGGCAACGCGTGTCGTAGCGTCGTTGCCGATCTTTCGAACGCTGACGGTTGGCGCGAGATCGTCACGGCGAACGGCGCCCGGGCACCTGACATGTTTGTCCATTCCGCCTGTCCGCCGCGGCGCGAAGCAGATGTCGTGCTCGATGTTTCGGAAGAGACGTTTGATGCTATGCTCAACACCAACGTGCGCTCAGGATTCCTGCTGGCGCGCAGCTTTGCCGATATGATGAAAGCTGCCGACAACCTAGGCCGTATTCTGTTCATCACGTCGCTGCACGCCGTCACACCGCGCAACCTGCCGCACTATTCCGCCTCGAAAGCTGGCATGACGATGCTGATGAAAGAGATGGCGGTGCAGCTCGGCCCCTCCGGCATTCGCGTCAATGCAATCGCACCTGGCGCCATAACCGGCGGCGGCTTCAAGGGCGCCGACGATAGCTTCCAGCCGAAACGCAAGATACCGATGGGCCGGTTCGGCACACCAGACGACATCAACGGGCCGGCTATGGCGCTGCTGTCAAATCGCTTCTCACAATACGTCACCGGCGTTACGATGCCCGTCGATGGCGGCTTGCAGCTCTTCAGCTGGATCGACGCCCCACACGCCTAAGTCCAAACCCAGACAACATGTCAACGATCACACAACCGGAGAAATTCCATGCTTTACGAACTGCGCATCTACGATTGCTGCCCCGGCCGCCTACCAGCTCTGCTTGATCGCTTCAACACCATCACGCTTGGCATCTGGGAACGCCACGGGATTAAGCAGGCCGGTTTCTGGACAACCGTAATCGGCGAAAACAACCACCAGCTGATCTACATGCTGCAATGGGAAAGCCTGGCCGATCGAGAAACAAAATGGAACGCTTTTGCAAGCGACCCTGAATGGCTTGAGAAGCGGGCTGCCACCGAAGCTGAAAAACCGATCGTCGCCAACGTCTCCAGCCAGATCATCGCACCGACCAGCTTCTCCAGCGTAGAGTAGGCAGAGCTCTGCGGAGATGGGCATGGCAAGCCTTGGGCCGACCGCAACATTCAGCCTCGCCCCATGCAGATGTCATTCCGGTGCTCGTCACCGGGACCCATTTCTCCGCAGACGCGCATGTTCTATGTGTGGCTAAAACCGTTCTCGAAGCGGGCTCTGCACCAGCAGCACGATGGATCCCTGCAACAAGTCCGGGATGACACCCTGGGATGCGTTATTGGTCTCGGCACACCGCTTATTACTTCACAGCCAGAGCACCGAACTGGTTACAGAATAATCAAACACATGGATCGAACGAATGGCTAAAGACAGTGCTGACGCAGCCAAATCAGGCGGCGCACTCACCGGCGTCAAGGTGATCGACCTCAGCCGGGTGCTCGGCGGTCCGTTTGCGACGCAGCTGCTCGCCGATCACGGCGCCGATGTCATCAAGCTTGAGCCGCCACAAGGCGACGAAGTGCGCGACTGGGGCCCACCTTTCCACGAAGACGACGCAGCCTACTTCATCGGCGTCAACCGTAACAAGCGCTCCGTCGGGCTCGACCTTTCCAAACCCGAAGGCCGCGAGGTTCTCCTGCGCCTGCTCGAAGATGCCGACGTCCTGATCGAGAATTTCAAACCGGGCTCGATGGAAGCCTGGGGCATTGGCTACGAAGACATCAAGGCCCGTTTCCCGCGCCTGATCTACTGCAAGATTTCGGGCTTCGGCAACGATGGCCCGCTTGGCGGCTTCCCCGGCTACGACGGTATCGTCGCTGCCATGGCCGGCCACTACAGCGTCAACGGCTCACCTGAATCCGGCCCGATGCGCCTTGGCCTGCCAACCGTCGATCTCTCGATGGGTATGTACTGCGTGATTGGCATTCTGCTTGCGATCCACGATCGTGTAACCTCCCGCGAAGGCCAAGCCATAGAGGTCACGCTTTATGATGCCGCGATGTCTCTGATGCACCCGCACCTGCCGAATTATTACCTCTCCGGCAAAGTCGCGCCGCTATCTGGCAACCAGCACACGACGCTGGTGCCCTATGGCATGTACCAGACCCAGACAGTGCCGGTCATGCTCGGTGCGGGCAACAACCGCGCCTTCAAAAAAGTCTGCGAAGTTCTCGACCGGCCGGAGCTTGCTGACGATCCACGCTTTGCCACCAACGGCGACCGCCTCAAACACCGCGACGCCCTCAACGAGATCATCGTCGCGAAGCTTGCCACCGTCGACGGCATGGCTTTCGCGCTTCAACTTCTCAAATCGGGCTTGCCCTGCGGCCCTGTACTTGACACTGGCCAGGTTGCGGAAAGCGAGCACACGCGTGCGCGCGGCATGATCTACGAAGACGGCTGGTACAAAGGCACCGGCACGCCCGTCCGCTTATCACGCACCCCCGGCGGCATGAAATCTCCACCACCAAAATTCTCCGCCCACGCAAGAGAAGTGCTCACCGAACACGGCTTTGATGAAGCCGCGATCGAGAAGCTGGCCGCAGCAGGCGTCCTGGTTGAAAAGCGCAGGCCGTGAGGAGAGTGGCCACTGGAACGCCAAAGCCACTACAGCACGTCGCGTTTAATAGGAGCCTTAAATCGCCCAAAGACTGGGCGTTTTAAGGGGCATTGTGTGCTGCGTTGAGATTCTACGTCCATGATGAGACGGTCTTGGCATTGGCCACTATAAGTATCTCAATTGTGCCACTGATGATCCCTTCGCCAAATGGAGAAGAGCTATGCCGCAATTTGGGTGACGGGCTGATCAGGCGGCGTTTCGTGTCGGCTCAGTCACTTCGATGCCGTCAGAGAATTTGACGCCCTCGATGATTTTGGGCAAGTGGTTTCTTCCTTTCAATCGGCGCCACGTCTG
>CAJQQK010000135.1 GCA_905480435.1 uncultured Hyphomicrobiaceae bacterium
TGTGATAAAAGTTCCAGGAATTCTGATGCCATGAGTGCGCTCCTTTCGAATCAAACGCACTCCTATAGATTCAGATAAATCCCCGACCGTGAATCCCTTATCGCAGAGTTATGCAGCAGTCAGCGTTGAACAGCCCTGGCGCGCAGGGCTGCCAGCTGCTGCGCCTTTTGCATAATCTCGAATTCGAGTTTCTGTGCTTCAGTCATTTGCATTTACTCCACTCACTCAAGGGACGTATTTGCCGCCTCACATTGCCCAGTCTCACATCGCGAGATAACCACCATCGACCGGCAGCTCGACGCCGGTAATATAAGATGCCTCGTCGCTGGCGAGGAACAGGTTGGCGTTGGCGACTTCTTCAATCGCGCCGATGCGGTTCATCGGCACCGCGCTTAGCATTTTATCACGGATGACCGGATCGGCGGTGAGTTTTGATGTGATCATAGCCGGCATAAGTCCTGGGTGTACGGAGTTTACGCGGATGCCGTCTGGTGCGAACTGAACGGCTGCCGCTTTCGTCATCATGCGGACGGCGCCCTTGGATGCGTTGTATCCCATATGCACGAAGGTCTGGCCGACGACGCCGGAGATTGAGGAGATGTTCACAATCGCGCCGCGCTTTTGTTTCTGCATGTGCGGGATGATGGTGCGCATGCCGAGAAAGGTGCCCGTCGCGTTGATGTTGATCTGGCTATCCCAGACATCGCGGCTGAGCAAATCAGGATCAGAGCCGCTGATGCCGGCATTGTTGATGAGAATGTCGATCGTGCCATAAGTCTCGAGCGCGGCGTTGGCGGCGGCCTGCCACTGATCCTCTTCGGCGATGTTGTGGCTTTGGAATATGGCAGCCCCGTTTGCCGCGACGATACCGTCGGCAACGGCTTGGCCTTCCGGTACCAGCATATCGGTCACTACGATTTTGGCGCCTTCCTTGGCAAAGAGTTGCGCCGTGGCAGCCCCCATGCCTGATGCGGCGCCCGTGATGAGTGCAACTTTTCCAGCCAATCGCATGTCATGCTCTCCCATTGCGGTTGATAAAGTTTCGTCGTGTGCGGTCTTAAGAAATATGGCGTGCCGATTCCGGCCGTGTCTGTAGTTCGGTTGATTGTTTGCCAATGAACTTCGCGAGGCGCTCCGGTGGGAATCCTGTGCACTGTAAGCCGACGGCTGCGTTGGCAACTTCGCGATAATCGGCAATCAGACCATCCTGCATTTGGCAGATCGCGACGCCTTCAAAGATTGCGCGGCCTTGTGCGGCGTAGGTGGTCTTTGGTTGGTAGCTGAACACATAGCGCGCATAGCCGACGCCCGCCTGTTCGACAGCGTCGTGAATGTCCCAGCGGAAATCGGTTGCGTCGCGGTAGAAATAGTTGGCGATCATGTCGGCAATGCCGTCGCCTTGAAAGTCGCCATAGAATACGTCGTGATAGATGCCGTCCGGTGTGAAGCAGGCTGCAACTGCCGTCGCGTTGCCGCGCTCTACGGCTGCAACCATTTCTTGAATGCGCTTGCTGAAGCTCATCGCGTCACACTCCGGAGTGATATCTTTTGAGAAGTGTGGTTGTGCGGAAACGTTTGAGCAAGCTAATTTGGCGGAAATCACATTAAGAGAGAAATCATACGATGGCATTTGAAGCATTTGATCTGAGCGGCAAGGTTGCGCTCGTTACCGGCGGCAATGGCGGGATTGGTCTTGGTATGGCCGAGGCGATCGCCAAAGCTGGTGCCAACGTCGCGATCTGGGGGACCAACGCGGACAAGAATGCAGCTGCCAAGGAACGTCTTTTGGCGCACGGAATCGAAACCGAAGCATATGTCTGCGATGTCTCGGATCGGGCAGCAGTGGATGCCGCCATGGCGAAAACGCTGGAACGGTTTGGCCGGCTTGACGGATGCTTTGCCAATGCCGGTGTCACGGGGCGTGGCGCGAAATCGTTTCTCGATATCACTGCGGAGGATTGGCGCCGGGTTATCGGCGTCAATCTGGATGGCACGTTCAATACTTATCAGGCAGCCTTGCGCCACATGATGGAGCGAGCGGAAAAGGGCGATGGTGGTGGTCGTTTGGTTGCAGTTTCCAGTCTTGCGTCCGTGTCAGGCGCTGCCCGTAATCAACACTATTCTGCGAGCAAAGGGGCGCTCAATGCCATGACTTTTGCGCTTGCGGTTGAGTATGCCCGTCATGGCATCACAGCCAACGCTATTCTGCCGGGCTGGATTGAGACCGATATGACCGGCAACCTGATGGCCAATGAGAAGTTTTCTGAAGCTGCCGGCAAACGCATCCCGACGCGCCGTTGGGGATTGCCGTCCGATTTTGGTGGGCTTTCCGTCTATCTGATGAGCGACGCGTCGGCCTATCACACAGGGCAGTTGCTGCAGATCGATGGCGGTTATTTCAGGTTTTAGAGCAGAGCACTCAGTGAATAAAAAAACCTCCGCCCGTCACTCAACCAGAACGGTAGAGGACGGACGGAGGGATAATCATCATTGGCAGGTGACCGCCAATTGAAGCTGATCGTCTCTGCTTAGTTATAACCGCCGCGATAGACCTCGGTCGGCAGATACAATGCGATGTCTGGATAGGCAATCAGCAACACCACGAGCACAATCATCATCAGAACGAATGGCAACGCGCCTAGGGCGACGTCGTTGAAGTTGCCGCCGTCCTGACGAATGCCCTGAACCACATAGAGGTTGACGCCGATCGGCGGTGTGATGAGGGCTGCCTCCATGAGCACAGTTAGCGTAATGCCGAACCAGACCGGGTCGTAACCAAGTGCGACGACAATCGGGAAGACGATCGGAACTGTCGTCAACATCATGGAGAGCGTCTCCATGAACATGCCGAGGATTAGGTAGAAGACAACCAGCAGTCCCATTGTCTGTAGAGGCGTCAGGCCAAGATCGCTGATGAATTTGATCAATGCCTGCGTCACACCCATGAAGCCGAGAATAAAGTTCAGGAAGATCGCTGCCAGAATGATCAACATGATCATTGCCGTTGTGCGCATGGTGCCTTCAAAAGCCTCACGCAACATATTGATCGACAGCGTTCGGTTGAGAGCTGCGAGCCCGAGTGCGAACACCACACCAACCGATGCGGCCTCCGTCGGCGTGGCAATACCGGCATAGATCGAACCGACAATGACGACGAACAGCAACACCGGCGGCAACAAATCAGGCAAGGTTCGAATGCGCTCGGACCACGACGTTTCGATTGCTGTTCCGCCCCAGTTTTTCCTGGCAATGCAGGCGATGATAACGGCGATCATGAACATACCAGCGAGCATAAGTCCTGGAAAAATGCCGGCAAGATAGAGTTCAGGCACCGATGTGTCGGTGATCAGGCCGTAGATGATCAGATTGATCGACGGTGGAATGAGAATGCCAAGTGTGCCACCGGCAGCGAGCGTGCCAAGGAACAACGGCTCATTGTAGTTGCGTTTTTTGATCTCAGGGTAGGCAACTGTCCCAACCGTTGCAGCGGTTGCGACGCTGGAGCCGGATGAGGCTGCGAAGATGGCGCACGAGCCGATATTGGCGTGCATCAGTCCGCCTGGTAGCCACGACACCCACTGGATCACAGCGTTATACATGCGCTGGGCGATGCCCGCCCGCAGCATAATTTCGCCAAGCAGGATGAACATCGGAATCGCGACGAGAATGAATTCTTTGCTCTTGTCCCAGACGAATTCACCAAGCGCCACTGAAAGCCGGCCTTCTTGGTACAATAGATCGAGCACGAGGCTTAGCACGCCAAGGACGGCTGCCACCGGAATGCCAAGGAAAACGAGAACCAGTAGAATAATTACGATCGAGCCAGCCATCTCAGTTTCCCCCATCATGAGGCTGGGTCTTGATGTCCATGCCTTTCGTTTCTTCGCCGATTTCTTCTTCGATACTCATTGTGCCGACGATCGATTTGACCAATCTGGTATCGCCTTTCAACAAAGCGACGATCGCATAGACGAGCAGGAAAGATGCCGTGAGGACGAACATTAAGAGGCCCGCCACCCAAAAACTTTGTGGAATCCAAAGCGGCACACTGAGCGTTGTGACCGACATCGAACTCTGTTTCCAGGATGTCATCAAGACTTCGATGCCTGACCATGTCAGCATGCTCATGAACAGCAACAGCAAGCCGAGACCCAGAATGTCGAGGCACGATCGCATCCAGAGCGGCAGGAAGTTGTAAAACGCATCAATGCGTATGTTGGCGCGATTGATCAGACAGTACGAGTAGGCAAGAGTTGTCGACGCTGCGAAGACATATCCGGAAATTTCATCCGACCCACTCATTGTTACGCCGAAGATTTTTCTGGAAAGCACGTCCAGGGTTACGATGACGGCACTGATGAGAAGGGCGATGCCACCAAACCAAACGGCAATGCGTGAGAGTTTGTCCAAGGCAGCATGTATCGATGCGAAGGCTTGCAACGGCTTCACTTTCTTGAATGGTGTTGGATTTGTCGGCTAACAGATGAAAAAAAGGGCGGTGGCTGATTGATGCCGCCGCCCACTTTGATTCACTATTAGTCGATTGAAACGCCGGCAACTTTACCGATCGTTGCAGCCCACTCTTTGGCGCATTTGTCGCCACAGCGCTTAGCCCAACGCTTAACAACGAAGTCTTTTACGATGGATTTCAGCTGTGCCTGGTCGGCTGCGTCAGCTTCGATGGCTGTCATGCCGCCGGGCTTGCCCCATGGGCATGGGCCCTTGGCATTACAGTTCATGCCGTGTTTGTCCGTTTCCTTGACGGACTTCCACATTTCGTCTTCGACCTTAGCAGCGTTCTTCTCGATCAGGTCTTGGGTATCCTTGGAAAGGCTGTTCCAGACCTTGTTGTTCATGGCCATGAAGGTTGCAGCATAGCCAAGACGGACACGTACGTTGTGCGTCACAACTTGATACCATTTTGCGTTGTAGGCAGGTGCTGTACCGGTGATGCCGCAGTCAGCAACGCCGCGCTGTAGAGCTGGCACAACTTCGGCGAATGCCAGAGTTACGGCACTTGCACCAAGACCTTCGATGAAGTCGCCAAGCGTCTTCGAATAGGTCCGGATCTTCTTACCTTTAAGATCTTTCAAGTGAAGCTCGCCAGTGCCTTTGTGAGTGCACCAGAGTTGCTGACTTGGGAAGGTGTAGAGCATCAGGAGTTTGGAATTGTATTTTTCTGACACTTCACGAGCGATAACCGGCGTGTAGGCCTTGATTGCTTTGCGATACTGGTCGAAATCCTGGATCACACCGGCAAGGTCGATACCTTCGAGGGCTGGCGAGTCGGCTGCAGCATATGACGTTACCGCGTGTGCTGCGTCGTAAGCACCGAGTTTTAGGAGCCGCATAACTTCGAAGCCTGACAGGCCGAGCTCTGTGTTTGGCTTGGCGTTGGCTGTCAGCTTGCCGCCGGAAGCTTCAGGCAGAACCTTGGTCCAGAGGCGGCTTTCGTGGTCTTTCCAGTTGAGAAGATTGCCCCAGGTGCCGACAACCTTGAATTCTTTTTTGTCGATCGCATGGGCTGGTCCGGCGAGGGTTACTGCAGTGGCGATCGCCGCTGCCGTGCCGAGTGCCGTTACTCGTTTTAGTGTCGTCATAATGGCTGGGTTCTCCCAAAATTTCAGCGCTAACGGAGCGGCGCAGAGTGTTCTCTAGTCTGATTGTGCTTCCGCTGCGCGTAATCTTGGCAAATAATGTGCGCAAACACAACGCTCTATTGGGGTGATGAATGATGATTTAGTGGGGATACCGCTTATCAATTCGCCGTTTGGAGTATAAATGTTGGGGTTGCGGCATCCAGTCTACCGGTTGGCCGAAAATAATCGCAGATCCTGCCGATGACGCGTTACATTGCATCAAACTCAATGCAAATCTGGATTTGCCGCTGCTGGTTAGGAAAACGTGCCAATGTCTGAAGCATTTGATACAAAACTGTTCGCAACGCGCCTGATCGCAGCGCACCATTCGCATGTGCCGGTCTCCGCTGATGATATTGGTGCCGGCCCGCAAAGCCCGCAGGAAGCCTTTGCGGTGCAAGCGGCCGTGATGCGTGAGCTGGGTGCAAATGGTGGATTCAAGACAGGGCGTCCCGATCCCGCAAAGCCGAGCATCATGGCACCGGTCCCGGCGCGTTTTGTGCGCCAGTCACCAGCAAACTACGAAGCCGCAGAAATGCGCCGCTATGGCATTGAGATCGAAATCGCATTTCGGATCGACAGCGCTGTACCGGCGCTCGGAGACGCAAACTATGACGCTCAGCTGCGCGCAGCTGTGTCCGCCGTCGCTGCGATTGAAATGGTGGATTCGCGCCTTGCCGATCTCGAAGGCGCTACTCCTTTGATTAAACTGGCGGATAATCAGTCTGGTTTCGGATTGGTTATCGGCCAGCCGGTCAAAGATTTTTCAAGCCTCAATCTCACTAACCCTGCCATTACATTCACAGTCAACGGCGTCCAGACAGGGCCGACTGACGGTCAGATCCCCGGCACTGTCGACGCGTTCCAGGTGCTCAAAGATTTTCACGAGGTGGTCGGCGATCACTGTGGAGGCTTGCAGCCGGGGATGTACGTGACAACCGGCGCCTTGTCCGGCCTATTCTGGATCGATAAGGGCGCACGTATTGAGGGCTCGATTGCGGGACTTGGCGACGTCACGTCGACGATTGGTGACTAAATTTAGCTGTGCCATTGAGGAATGTCTTACTTGCGTGAACCCATCTTGGAGAATCGGATGCGAAAGTTACATCTGCTGCCAGATGTGCGCATGGCTTTGCTCGGCTTACTGGCTGGGGTGACCATGGCATTGAGTATCGATAGTTCATCTGCTGAAGGCACATCCACATTGCCGCCGATGTCGGTTTATCAAGCGATGCTGAAAGCCAACAAGGCGACCGGCTGGGTTCAGTTCCGTAACTATAATGGCCGGCAATACATCTATTTTACTGCGCTGCAGACGATGCATTGCCGCCTTGCCGAGATCCGCTATTCGATCAACTCAGATGACCTTGATCAAAGCTTTGCTCTGGTGCCTTGCGACCCGGCGCTGCCGTTTTCGCTGCCGCCCAAATCCGGCCTTCAAGATATCGCGATTGCGTTGCCGCCTGGCACGGCTGATGCCGTCGCCGTGCAGGTCGTCTGGCAGGACGGCAGCCAAAGCGATACGGCAATCTATCAGCCGTGCTTGGATGTTGGCGAGCAAAGCTGCGCCTCGCCGGTGCAGTAAGTGGGTTGCTGGGCCGAGGGCCCACTCGGCCCGCCGGAGCCATGTCGACCGTCTAATAAAGCTCTGCACCAAAATTCCGTTTGGGATCGAACTCTGGTGACAGGCGGCCGGACGGCTTGGCGGCTTCACCGCCTTTACGCGCCAAGAACTGTCCTGAGCCGGCAACTGCCGGACATGCGCCGTCTTCGATGATGACCTCACCGCGCCGTAACACGGTTACCGGCCAGCCCGTTACTTCGCGGCCAGCAAACGGCGTGTAGCGGGTGTTGTCGTGAACCATGTCATCGGCCAGCATAACGCGCTTGTCCGGGTCCCAAATCGCGATGTCGGCATCAGCGCCGATCGCGATTGTGCCTTTGCGCCCGCCAAGACCGTAAAGCCTGGCCGGTTCCGTCGATGTCCATTTGACGAAGGCGTTAACGCCGTAGCGCCCTTTCGAGACCATCGCGTCGAACAGCATCGGCAGGCGCGTCTCAAGCCCCGGCATGCCGTTTGATGTTTTCTTGAACGACGGGTTGGCGCCATGCGCGTATTTGCCGTTTTCGTCCAGTGTGGAGGGGGCATGGTCTGACGTCACGATTTGCAGATCGCCGAGTGCGAGCGCCTGCCACAAGGCTTCCTGGTCTGATTCTTCACGGAGCGGCGGGCTGCATACAAATTTAGCACCTTCGCCCGGTGGCTTGACGAGGTCTTGCTTGGTCAGGAAGAGATACTGCGTGCAGGTCTCACCGTACACTTTGACACCGCGTCCGCGCGCCTCGCGGATGACAGCTGCGCCTTCTGCGGTTGCCACATGATAGATGATGACCGGCTGGTCGATCAGTTCGGAAAATGCGATCAACCGATGAAAGGCTTCGGCCTCAGAGCCGCGTGGATGCGATATGGCGTGGTATCTGGCATCAGTATAGCCGCGCTCGACGAGGCGATTGCCGAGCCAGCTGATCATGCCGTTGTTTTCGGCATGCACCGCCACGAGTGCACCCAGTTCGCGAGCCTTGAGCAAAATGTCGAGCACACCCTCATCGCCGACATTCATGAGGTCGTACGTCATGAATATCTTGATCGACGCACTGCCGGCCTTGACGAGTGGCGGCAGCTCTTCATTGAGGATTTTTGGTGTCGGATCAGTGAGCAGCAGGTGAAAGCTGTAGTCGATGACCGCGCCCCGCTTGGCACGTGCCGCATAATCTTCGTACACGGCTGTCAGGCTGTCACCACGGTGTTGAGCTGCAAAGCAGATGACACTTGTGGTGCCACCGAATGCGGCCGATTTCGTTGCGCTTTCGAAATTGTCGGCGCTGAGTTGTCCGTTCGATGAAACCTGCTCGATGTGGGCATGCGTATCGACGCCGCCTGGTAACACCAGTTTGCCGGCTGCATCGATCTCACGTTTGCCAGCACCGAGCCCGAGCCCGATCGCTGCGATTTTTTCGTCTTTGATCGCCACATCGGCGTGCATCGTATCGACAGCATTCGCTACCGTGCCGCCACGGATCACCAAGTCATAGTCGCTCATCGAACTGCCGCCTCATGCTGAAAGCTGTGTGGCCTGCAGTGTTGAACACTGGGCCCGCAGTGGCAAGAGGCGCTGCGTCTGATTTGCGCTACTTCTTCCCCTTGACCTTCTTCCAGGTGTCTTTCAGAGGGACGATCTCGTTGAAGACCGGGCGCTCGGCGGTTGTGTGCGGATCGACGCAGAAATAGCCGAGACGTTCAAACTGGACTTGAGCACCGACAGCATCAGTTGCCAACACCGGTTCAATTTTGGCGTCGATGACGCTCATCGACTCTGGATTAACAGCTGCGATCAAGTCTTCTTCAGTGCCTGGGTTTTCGTTGGCAAATAAATGTCCGAAGCGGCGCACTTCGGCGTTGAGCGCGTGCTCAGCGGAGACCCAATGCAGCGTGCCTTTGACCTTGCGCCCGTCTGGTGAATCGCCACCCTTGGTTGCCGGATCGTAGGTGCAGCGCAGCTCAATGACCTCGCCGGCGTCGTCCTTCACGACATCGGTGCAGGTGATGTAATACGCATATCGCAGCCGCACTTCGCGACCAGGGCCAAGCCGGAAGAATTTCTTCGGCGGATCTTCGATAAAATCGTCGCGTTCGATGTAGAGCTCGCGCGAGAACGGCACCTGGCGTGAACCGGCGCTGGCATCTTCCGGATTGTTGATCGCGTCGAGCATTTCGCTTTGGCCTTCGGGATAGTTCTCGATGACAACTTTTAGCGGTTTCAACACGGCCATGCGGCGCAGCGCGATGCGGTTCAACAGTTCGCGAGTGCAGAATTCGAGGAAGCCGTATTCGACAACACTATCAGCACGCGCGACACCGATGCGCTGGGCGAATTCTCGTAACGCTGCTGGCGGGATGCCGCGTCGGCGCAGGCCGCGCAGTGTTGGCATGCGTGGATCATCCCAGCCGGTGACGATGCCCTCCTGGACCAACTGCATCAGTTTGCGCTTTGACAGCACGGTATGCGTCAGGTTCAGGCGGGCGAATTCGTATTGTTGCGGCTTGGCTGGTGTGGGCAGGTTTTCGATCAGCCAGTCATAGAGTGGCTTGTGGTCAGCGAACTCCAGCGTGCAGACCGAATGCGTTACGCCTTCGATTGCATCTGACTGGCCGTGCGCGAAGTCGTAAGTTGGATAGATGCACCAGGTATCGCCGGTGCGTGGATGGTGCTCGTGCAGCACGCGATAGAGTACTGGATCGCGCAAATTGATGTTGCCGGACGCCATGTCGATCTTCGCGCGCAGCGTTTTCGTGCCGTTCGGGAATTCGCCGGCCTTCATGCGTCGGAACAGATCAAGATTCTCTTCGACGGTCCGATCGCGGTGCGGGCTGTTGCGGCCAGGTTCCTTGAGCGTGCCGCGATGTTCGCGCATCTGCTCGGCATTGAGGTCATCGACGTACGCGAGACCGGCTTCGATCAGGTTTTCGGCCCAGGCATAGAGTTGCCCGAAGTAGTCAGACGCATAGAGGGTTTCGCCGGGCCACGTGAAACCTAGCCAACGCAGGTCTTCCTGGATCGCGTCGATATACTCATCATCTTCTTTGACGGGGTTTGTATCATCGAGACGCAGATTACAGCGCCCGCCGAATTCAGCCGCCATGCCAAAATTCAGCGCGATCGATTTGGCGTGACCGATGTGCAAATAGCCGTTTGGTTCCGGCGGGAAACGAGTCACGACCTCGGTTACACGGCCTGCGTCGACGTCCTGCCG
>CAJQQK010000136.1 GCA_905480435.1 uncultured Hyphomicrobiaceae bacterium
ATTCTTTGTGCTGCCGAAATTCTGGACATGCCCTTTCGGGCTGTGTCCCAACGTGTGGTGATCGATCATGTCCTCAGTTGAAGGTGTTTCTGCCGAAGTCAAAACCTGCGGTTCGGCAGAAAATGACCCACAAGAGATCTCGCACGGCTTGGGCAGTAGTATACGCATGTTACAAAACAAGGTAGCCGGCCACGCCACCTGACGGGCGTTACAAGTTGAGACAGTTGAAGTTGCCACAAGAACATGAGAGGCAGACTGTTCATTTGCGCTGCGGCTTGCCAATTGTTCAATCGAGACATCGATCTGCACAAGAATCTCTTCATATTCGTCATTGTCGGGAGCACTTGCCAGAGCTTCAGTGGCTAGCCTGCGTGCCTCTTCCAGAAATGAAAGGTTCGCATCCAGTTCACCCAGCCTTGTTAGCGCACGAATGAGCTGAAGCTGCAGTAGTGGCCAGTTTTCGCTCAATTCTTCCAATTGGCTTGCCTCCACAGCTTTGCGATATGCATCCACGGCCTGAGCCATTAGATCAGCATCACTGTAGTGCTCTGCTTGGTGCCTAATCGCATTCGCCAGATTATTCTGCGCCATGATGTAACCGACAGGAAAGTGTTTGGCTGTGTGAACGAGCAATGCCTTCCGATACGCAATGATGGCATCCTCAAAGTATTTCAAATTGTCGGTAATTTCACCCAGATTGCTGAGTGCATTGCCAAGGTTGTTTTGTGTAATGGCAAAGTCGTGCGGATGATCTTCCTGAGTATAAACTTCCAGCACTTTTCGATAAGCTCTTATTGACTGATCAAGACAAGTAGTATCACCAATCATCACGCCCGCTTGGTAGAATTCATTCCCAAATTCGTTGTTCACCTGAGTCCATTTCTTGGGATTCTCTTCTCGCGTATACTTCTTCAAACGTCTTTGATATGTGGCAATTGTTGCGTCTATCTCTTTGCATAAAGCAATTGTTGATTGGTCATCTCTTGTCATTACATGCTCTCCTCATTGATAAATATTTCAAAGCAGCTGGGTACGTAACCAATGGCTTCTGATCTATTTAGTGACGAGGAATAACGGGACATTGAGGTATTGACTGGTAAAGAACAGTTAGATGTCGGATTGCTATGTCTTGTATAAGTGCTACCAGATCAAATCCATATATCGACATATGTGTAATTTTGGGCTATATTAGATCAAATCACCTCTTCCCCCGAGGGAGAATGACAAGAATGACAACCATATAGTAACTTTTTTCTATATTAGTTACTAGAGAAAGTTTATAAAACAGTGTCACTCTTGTCATTATATTGGTTAGACCATTGTCTTCATAAATTTATCTATCCCCCTACCCTCCCCTCGGGGAAAAGCAGTTTCCCATTCAATTTTCTCATCTTCGACGGTTTTTAATCGCAATCCTTTCCAGACTCTGGCCGAACTAGTTTTTGTTTGATCAAATCCAATTTGCTTGAGAATTTTACCAAATTTGCCTTGAAGCTCGGGCTGGATGCTTTCATCGATGCTGTACTCAACATAGGCTTCGTACAGATCAGGAATGGAAATGCTAGCAACTGGATCTTTTTGCGTTCGATCGTTAACAAAAGATCGTACGCTATCATTATCGTCAAGATACTGATTGGTTGCCTCGCTTACCTTTTGCGGTACAATTATTTTTCCTTTGAAGTAAGATCTTGCTCCAAGAAGAAGCCAATTAACAATACCTGACGCTTCCGCTTTAAGTTTTTCTTCCAGATTTGGATCGCGAGCCTCTTTTGGAACT
The DNA here is from genome assembly GCA_905480435.1 of uncultured Hyphomicrobiaceae bacterium. Taxonomy (GTDB): domain Bacteria; phylum Pseudomonadota; class Alphaproteobacteria; order Rhizobiales; family Hyphomicrobiaceae; genus CAJQQK01. The sequence goes on from CAJQQK010000136.1 coordinate 1,778, forward strand.
ACGTGATCAAACGGGATCAACACTATGCGCCGACGCAACCCTTGATCATAAGCATCCAATGATGGCCGTGTGTTGCATTGTACAAAGATCTTGAACTCTGGCGTCAAATCAAAAGGTGCTTTGTACTTTGGAACCACACGGATCGGATCTCCACCTGTCATTTCCTTCACTCGAGGCCCGTTCAGTGGACGATCAGATTCTGCTTCTTGGACAAAGGCCATTCGAACACTACGCATGCTAGCCAGATCGGCATATGTGTTGTTGTTCGACTTTTCAAATAAAGTTTCTTTCATCATGGAGGCCGAGTATTGACCAAAGATGTGCCGGATCACATTCATCAATGTGCTCTTGCCGTTAGCCCCAATTCCATGCAGGAAATACAATTCTTGCCGATTGACAGACGGCGTCATCGCATAGCCCAAGATTCCTTGGACATAATCAATGAGCTGATTGTCACCATTGAAAGTAGTGTTCAAGAACGATTCAAACAGAGGGCATGTAGCCTTCGGATCAAATTCAATCGCTAGTTGTCGAGTGATGTAGTAGCTAGGATCGAAGTCGAGCAATTCGCCTGTCCGCAAGTTTAGAACGCCGTTCTTGACAGCAATCAAATCCCGATTTGCATCAAGCTTGCTCATCGCCAAAAGCATCGCCGATTGAGACGAAGAGATAGCATTCTCACGTTGCCTGCGATTGCGATATTTCCGGAGGAAGCTTGACTGTCGAGCAAACTCACTGTGCTGCATCGCTTTGTCAGCTCGTAAAGTATCAAGCGTCTCCAGCACGAAACTGTCGAATATGTTGACGATCCTCACTCCACTATCTTGATCCCAAATCTGGCCATTGTACGTGAAGAACGAACCAAGTTCTTTGACATAAGCAACCTCGCCGCGCATTTTTTTTGCAAAGCGATTAGCAACGCCCATATCGTTTTTCTCGTCATCAGAAAAAACAGCAGATGATGATGACGAGACAGCACCATTGACAGCTGAAAGACTGTTTTTTTGGCCACCTAAATAGCTGATGATGGAAGCCACTGCATCGTCGCCGATCAGTTCGCGCAACTGCTCTTCACCAGTGACAGGTTTGTTGGCTGATTTACGTTCAGCGGTAGTCTCTACACATTCGAGGCGACTGTCGATCTCCTCATCAGCCGTGACATCGCAGAGCACACCGACAATGTGTTTGATGTCGTTGATCGCCATGCCATGATAAAGAAGAGTACCCGCCAGCGCATTCACAACATCGTTGCGGGATCCTTCTTTGTATCTTGGCATCACCGCAGCAGTGATAGCCATCTTCTTGAGCGCATAGATCAAAACCTTGCGGGACACAAACGCCAGCTCTTCGCATTTGGACCATTGGATCGCCTCACCTGTCTTGCCGTGAATAGAACCTGGGAATACTGTCATGCATCCATCGGCACGGTATTC
>CAJQQK010000137.1 GCA_905480435.1 uncultured Hyphomicrobiaceae bacterium
CCATGACCGCCCTGACGGGCTGTGGATAAGCGGCTTCGCCTTGCGTTCGCCCTGTGGGCTCACTTCAGCCGAAGCCGCCGAAATCGAGCACTGTTACACCACGCCCTGGGACGCGATCGAGAGAGAGGGAGTCTAGATGAGATATTTCGCAAATATATCTCAGTAACTTACGTCATATAATGCGGGGTTGCTCACCCAATTTATCACCCATAGAAGTTGTCATCGTGAGGCTCAAACAGTCAGTTTCGGGGGGCGAAGAAGGCGGTTTCGAGCGTTCAAAATCGTTTGGCTGATAGATTGGTCAGATATCCAATGCGATCTGGTCGACGCAAATTTGTTAGTTTTAGCGTGCGCAAAATCCCATAAGGCGACATCGGGCTCGCAATCGTGTTCACTGTACGTTCGAAACTGCGATTCATTGCCGTGATCGCGAAAGCGGACATGATCCGGCAAGCCGAATTCGGCCGCCTGATCGACGTTGTGTACACATTGCGGACGTTAGGCTCAGGATGGCTTTTAGGTCCAATCAAGCACTTCTTGATGTCGGCTTCTCCCTGAGAACCGTTGGGAGGAATTTGCCAGACGATCGCACTTCTCAGGTTGGCGTCTCCAAACTCAACCGCATACTTTGCACGCGTTCTGCAAGTATTGATCCACTGGACCAAAGAATTTTCTCTACTCTAAATCTTCCACCTGCCGGAGGGTCAACAGTTCTGTTTGTGTCGTGACCGCGATGCCACATAGCGCATAAACGATTGCGTGACATGATCATTTTAGCGCTTCAGATCGGCGGATGGGCGTGTTAGCAATTTGGGACAAGTTGTTGATAGGCAGATGATGAGACGCGCGCTTTCGGTATTGATGATGGTTGTCATGGTGCTTGCACCGTGCGCCGTCGTGCATGCCGCAAGCATGAAGTCGGCACCTCATATGATCGGTGCTTCAGGCCACTCACATAGTCAGCATGTCGACTGCCATCCCACTAAACAAAACGCTGGCCATTCAGTGTGTTCAGGCGATTGTGAGACGCTGCAACGCGTAGCTGAATCAGGCACGCAGGAACATTCTGCAACTGATTTCAAAATTCCTCACGACCCAAGTGTGCTCGCGTTGAACTTTGCACTTGTTGCGTTAAAGGATCGGGCATCTGAGGATGTCGATGAAAGATATATAGATTCGACTTCAGATTGGAAAACCATTCTCCGTCGGACCGGCCGTCTTCGTTTGTAAGACATCACCCTTGAAAATTTGGATGCCACTGCGCTGAGCGGCTGTAAGCGGCCAACCAGCGCAAACCATCCCGCGATTCCATTTCGTGTTTAAGGGGGAGAGACCGTGACCAAACGGTTAGCTGCGATCATTTTATTTACTCTGGGACTGCTGGGGTGTGAACCAAAGCATCCGGAGCTGTACTTGCCGGTTGGACATCCGGCCAACCCTGACACCGCTGCTGGGCGAGCCATAGGAGCACCAGGAGCCTTGCGACCTGAAATCGTACGGGCTGAGCCTTCGGCCACACGTCCCATTGCTCAGAGACCTAATCCCTTTTCGCCAACCGATCGCCGCCGCAAATCAGTCGGTAGTCGTAAGCAGTGATGGGGGATCAAATGCTGAAACGAGTAACACTGCCTTCAGTTCTATCTGGTGCTTTGTTGGTATCAGGTTGTGCTGCATCCCTCTCTCCAGATCCCGCCTTTCAAGATGTGGCTCTGACAGTGCAAGCACGCACAGGTAAGCGCATTGTTTGGGATAGCGGTAGCGATGAAGATCAACGTGCCCGCAGCCACATCGATCACCTGCTCAACACGCAGTTGACGGCACCACGGTCCGTCCAAATTGCGCTTCTTAACAACCGCGATTTACAGGCGTCCTATGCAAACATAGGCGTGGCGCAGGCAGATCTTGTGCAGGCTGGACTACTTACGAATCCCGTGCTCGATGGCTCCGTTCTATGGCCTTACCGCCCTGAGGCTGGTGCAGCCCAAATCGCGACTGGCATTGTATTCAACTTCATCGAGTTGTTCTGGAAACGCTACAAGAAGGCTGTTGCCAATTCCGCGCTTGAAGAAGTGAAGTACAATGTGTCTGGTATGGTCATTGATCATGCCGCGAAAACCAATTTGGCGTTTGTCGACTATGTAGCATCACGCCAACAGATCGAACTGTTCAGGAAGGTTGTCGGATCTGCGCGCGCAGGTGTCGTTAGCGCGCAGGCCGTACGTGAAGCTGGAAACTCAACACCTCTTGATTTTGAGCAGCAGCAAAATGTTCTGACAAAAGCCAAGTTGGATCTAGCCAACGCTGAGGCCGCCTTGGCCAGCGCTCGCGAGCGCCTCAACGTGCTGATGGGGCTGAGCGGTCGCCAGACAAAAATTTGGCGTGCGCCTATGCGGTTGCCATCGGCCAAGGGCGGTACCTCCTTGTTCGATGGAATAGAGCGGGTCGCCGTTGAGCGCAGCATTGAACTGGCAAGCCTACGCCAGAAGATCATCACCCTTGGCTACAAATACCAACTTACAAGTCGTGCATCGCTGATCCCGGATATCGGGATTGGTCTTGAGATCGAAAGCACGAAGGCCAAGGAGGAAAAGCGCGAGTATGAAGCCGGTCCCGTCTTTGACGTTACCTTGCCACTGTTCGATCAAGGCCAAGCCAAACGCGCCCGTGGCATCATGGAGATCCGGCAGGCGCAAGACCAGTATTGGGCGATGGGTGTGCGCGTGCGCTCGACTGCCAGGTTAACACGGGCAGAACTGCTGACTGCTCACAAGACAGTCATGTACTACCAGAGAGCGATCCTGCCTCAGCAAGCTCGTCTGCTAAAGGCAACTACCCAGCAGTATAACGCCATGCAGGAAGACGTCTTTCGGCTGATCCGCGCCAAACGTGAGCAGATCCAAGCCGGTCGCGGATACATCGATGCGCTGCGCTCTTATTGGCGTGCACGTTCCAACTATCAGCAATTAAAAAGTGGTCGCCTCCCAAATGGGGGTGGCGGCTCAATCATGGTCGCATCCGCCGGAGCCGAGCTATGCCGCAATTTGGGTGACGGGCTGATCAGGCGGCGTTTCGTGTCGGCTCAGTCACTTCGATGCCGTCAGAGAATTTGACGCCCTCGATGATTTTGGGCAAGTGGTTTCTTCCTTTCAATCGGCGCCACGTCTGG
>CAJQQK010000138.1 GCA_905480435.1 uncultured Hyphomicrobiaceae bacterium
TTGTCCTTGACGGCCGCGAGCACGACGGCAGGCTTGAACCGCGGCGGGGCGAGCACCAACATACTAATCCTGAGTAGCGCTTGATGTCATTGACAACTCTTGGTGGCAAAAAATTACCCACTCAAAACGTCGGGGAGCCAAGAAGTGTGAATGAATTGCCCGCCATTGTGTTGTGCGCCAGGGGCTCTGCCGTCGTGGGTTGAATGCAAAACGGGCACCGATACCTCTCCCAGGATCGGCGCCCGTCTATCTTTCGGACCAGTTTTTTTAATTCTTCACAGGCCGCTTTGTGCGGCGTCCGGGATTATGTAACAGCCAGACGTCAACACCTTGTTTCAAGTTGCCAAGGAATTTGAAGATGTTTTAGTTCAAATTGCAGTTGACGCATTCGCCTTTCGTTAGCCATGAATTTAGGAGAATGGCGAGGTGGTTTCCGGGAAAGCTTTCTGCAAGTGAACTTTTTTAGCCGAGGCAGGCAACCGCCGTGAGGCACTGCCTGTATGAGAGAGAAGGACACATACGATTATCAGTCTTCGGCTTTGATTTTGCGTTGCGAAGTGCGTTCTTCGGCGTCACCGGTATCTCTGTGCACTTCTTCGCGGATGATTTGATCGGTGACCTGTGACAGATAGGTTGTGAGAGCGGCACTAAGTTCTTGAAATTCGGGCCAGAGCACCGTCTCTATAAAACTTTGCGGTGCTTTGATGATAATACTCTGCTTGTGCATTCGGCGATATCGGAAGGGTTGCAGGCCATAACGGCGACATAGAGCAATGAATAGTTGCCGTGACCAGGGATCCGAAATCGAGAACTTGACTTCGCTTTCGGGCTCTTGTTGTGCGGTTTCGCTGAGCTTTTCTCGAATACGCTCGGCGGCAGCCCCTGCTGCGAACCGCTCCCCTTCGGTTGCGGCGCCGGCGAACAAGGCTTCAATTTTCCGCAGTTTTTCTCTGAGTTGTTGGTCAATCATGATGTCAGCTCGTTGGGCGGATTTGCGGGAGCCGAGAGGCTCGACGCTCTAACGACTTAATCAAGAGATGAAATCAGGTCGAGGCCGGTAGAATTTTACCGGGGTTGAAGATGTCTTGCGGATCGAGGGTTGCTTTGATCTGGCGCATGATGGCAAGGCCGGCGCCGTGTTCGGCTTCCAGATATTTGCGCTTGCCCTGGCCGACGCCGTGCTCGCCGGTGCAGGTGCCTTCCATTGCAATGGCGCGCTTCGATAGGCGACTGAGGAATTCTTCGATCTTGCGTTTTTCGGCTGGATTGGCTGGATCGAATACGGGTGAGGTGTGGAAATTGCCATCACCGACGTGGCCCACGATCGGCGCGATCAAACCATGCTCTTCGATGTCTTTGACGGTTTCAGCGACGCATTCGGCAAGCCTTGAGACAGGTACGCAGACGTCTGATGCAAGGGTGTCCATGCCCGGCCACATGGTGCGCACGGCCCAGTAGGCATCGTGGCGTGCTTTCCAAAGCTTGTTGCGATCTTCTTCGCGTTCGGCCCAATCAAAGCGTAGTGCACCTTCTTCCTCAGCGATCGCCTTGAAGTTTTCGACCTGATCGCGGGCTGAAACAGGCGTGCCGTGGAATTCGAGGAACAGCATCGGGCATTCTTCGAAATCTGTTTTTGAGTGGAAGTTGGTGGCGCGGACCTGCATTGCATCAAGCAGTTCCATGCGCGCGACACCGAGGCCGAGCTGGATCGATTGGATGACGGAATTGCAGGCGCCTTCGATGGATTTGAACGGGCATACGGCTGCCAGGATTGTTTCGGGGATGCCGTAGACGCGCACGGTCAGCTCGGTGATGATGCCGAGTGTGCCTTCAGAGCCGACCATCAATCGGGTGAGGTCGTAGCCAGCTGATGACTTGCGTGAGCGCCCCCCCGTTTTGACGACGGACCCGTCCGCCATCACGGTTGTGACGTTCATGACGTTTTCGCGCATTGTGCCATAGAGCACCGCGTTGGTGCCGGATGCGCGCGTCGCTGCCATGCCCCCGAGGGTGGCGTTTGCAGCGCCTGGATCAATGGGAAAGAACAGCCCGGTGTCGCGGAGGTAGTCGTTCAACTCTTCGCGGGAGATTCCGGGTTGGACGACGACATCGAGGTCTTCATGGTTGACCGCGATGACCTCCTTCATGTTCTGGAAATCAAGCGAGATACCACCTTGTGGCGCGTTGACGTGACCTTCCAGAGAGGTTCCGGCCCCGAACGGGATGATCGGGCAATTGTGTTCGGAGGCGATGCGAACGATGTCGCGGACTTCATCTGTATCGTTTGGCCAGACGACAGCATCCGGTGGCTCGTTCTTGATCCACGTTAATGTGTGACCATGTTGTTCGCGGATGGCCTGGCCGGTTTGAACGCGGTCGCCCAGGCGTTGTTTCAAAACAGCAATGGCGGTTTTGATGCCTTCCGGGCTTCGAGGTGGCGTTGCGGGATTGTCGCTGGCCGTGGATATAGGTGCCGTGGTCATTGGCAATGGTCTCCCTGGTCGCGCCGACACGTGCGCGCATGTTCTTGATGTTGCCGACTATATGGCATTAGTCGGTGCTCTTCCGCTAGTCCGAAGGCGGGCTCGATGATCGGGCCTGTGCGTGGTTCGATACAGTGATGCATCGCGCACGTGAATTTTCAAGTTGGATCGGTGCCGTGATATTCTTAACGCCAGTCAATTGACCGTGGTTTTGTGCCTGACAGTTGCCGGTGGAAGCGCGATAGTTGACTGCAGTACCTCCAGCACAAAGGAACATGCCAGCATGCCGAGCTCCCTGCATTATAAAGGCGCGCATGAACTTGCAGCCATGGTTCGCAATAAGGAGATCAGCGCGGTTGAGTTGCTGGAGACCTTTCTTGCCCGGGTCGAGAGCCACAATCCGAAGCTGAATGCGATTATCTGGATGGATCGTGACGGGGCGATGGAGCGGGCGGTGGCTGCTGATGCGGCGCTGGCGAAAGGTGAAGTCTGGGGGCCGTTGCACGGTGTGCCGTTGTCGCTGAAAGAAAGTTATCAGGTTGCCGGTTCACCAACGACATGGGGCGTGCCGGACCTTAAGGACAATGTGACAGACACGTCTGCGATCGGAGCACAGCGCTTGATTGATGCAGGGGCAATTTTCTTTGCCAAGACCAATGTGCCGATCCATCTGGCAGATTGGCAGAGTTTTAATGAGGTCTACGGGACAACGAACAATCCTTGGGATTTTGCGTTGTCGCCGGGTGGGTCGTCGGGTGGCTCGGCGGCAGCTTTGGCGGCGGGGCTGACCGGCATCGACTCCGGTAGCGATATTGGTGCGTCGATCCGCAACCCGGCGCACTATTGCGGCGTGTTTGGTCACAAGCCGACGTTCGGGGCAATACCATCACGTGGGCAGTCGATGCCCGGCGTCTATGCGGCCTCTGATATCTCGGTGATCGGTCCGATGGCGCGCAGTGCGGTTGATTTGGAAATCGCGCTTGATGCGATGGCGGGGCCGGATCTGTTTGATGATGCGGGGTGGCGGCTTGAATTGCCGGACGCACCGCAGAAGGCGCTGAAAGATTTTCGTGTGGCCGTGAAGCTGACCGATCCGAATTGCGAGGTGGATCAGGATTATGCAGACCAACTGCAGGGGCTTGTCGAGAAGCTCGCGGCAGCCGGCGCTACGGTCAATGACAATACGCATCCCGATGTCGACACCGGTCGATTGTACGAGATTTATCTGATGCTGCTGAGATCGGCGACGTCGTCGAGGTTGACGGATGAGCAGGTCGAGCACTGGAAAGAAGTGGCCACGAATGCGGGCGCCGATGATGCGTCATATCTGGCACGGATGGCGCGGGCCAATACCATGTCGCATCGTGAGTGGTTGCAACTAAACAACGAACGTCACGCGTTGCGTTTCAAGTTCGAGGCGTTCTTTAAGGATTGGGATATTTTACTCTGTCCGGCGGCTGCTTCTGCTGCCTTCCCACATGATCAGACCGGCGAACGTCATGACCGCACTATCAGTGTTAATGGTCAGGATGTGCCGACGACCGATCAGATGTTCTGGGCAGGCTTTTCTGGTGTTGTGTTTCTGCCATCGACGGTTGGTCCGGCCGGGCTGCAGCCCAATGGCCTGCCGGTTGGTTATCAGGCGATTGCCGGGCATCTGCGCGATAAGACGTCAATCCGGTTTGCGCAATGCGTTGAACGCGAGATCGGTGGTTTTGTGGCACCGCCAGGTTTTGACTGATAAGTGATGATGCAACTATTCCGTTGGAGATGCTGGACGCGACTGTCGCGTCACGAACAATTGCGGTAGATGTGAGCCTTGATGCTGTTGCCGCAGTAGACCTATGCATGCCACGTTTGAGATGCAGAATCACGCCATTGGCTATGTTCACCTGAACAAGGAAATTGACTTCATGAGCCTGAGAACCATTTTGCCCGCGTTTGCCGCCCTCGTTGTTGCACTTATGATATTGCCGACGGCTCATGCCATGGATTCAAAAAAGGTCGCTAAAGGCGGTCCAGATCTCACTAAGGTTCGTGCACACATCGCGAAAGAAGAATGGAAGAAGGCACAGACGCTGCTTCAACCGCTTGCAAAGTCGCATCCAAAGTCAGCCGATGTGTTTAACCTGCTCGGGTTTACACAACGCAGCTCGGGACAGTTCGATGTGTCACTCAAGAATTATCTGCATGCTTTGAAGCTCAATCCGGCTCATCTCGAAGCGCATGTTTATCTCGGCCAGCTGTACATCAAGACCGGCAAGCTTGAGAAAGCCGTCGCGCAATCCAAGATCATTGCCAAGCTCTGCCCTAAAGGCTGCAAGCCGCGCAAAGAACTAGAAAAGGCACTGGCGAACGCTAAGTGGTAGGCGAGCTGTCGGGTTTCTTGGACGAATCCAATTCTTCAGCGCTGACCATCTCTTGCACTTCTAGGGGCGGGGACGGTGACGAGGCGGCCGAGGGCGGGGGCTACTCTGGCGCGTCCGGTCGGGGCGAGGAGTTCTTTTTTGCCCTCGACCATGATGACGCCACCGATGCCGGGCCATAGGCTCGCGCCAAGGCGCTCCATGCCGGTGACAGAACGCAAGACCAGATTGTGTTCGATCGGAGGGGCGTGGAGCGCGTATTGCCAGCCGGTTGTCGAGAACATTGCATCTGCCAGCAGGCGATCGAGTTGGCGGCGACTGTACGGGCGGCCATGTCCGAATGGCGTGCTGTCGGAGCGTGCCCAGATGCTGCGGCGGTTCGGCACGATCAACATGACACGGCCTTGCGGCGACAGCACTCGCCAGATTTCCCGGAGAAGTGGACGAACGCGTTCTGCTGTTTCCAGGCAGTGAACGGCCAACAATTTGTCGACGGAGTTGTCCGCGAGTGGCAGGTGTTCTTCGTCGGCAAGCACGGTCAGCTTGTCGCCTTGGCGTGGCCACACCAGAGCGCCCTGAGCTGCGGGCATGATGGCGCCGACACGCAAGGCTTCGTCGCGGTATAACCCGAGGAACGGTGGCGCATAGCCAAGACCGATAACCGTTTCTCCGGCGACATTGCGCCATCGCGCGCGTAGGCGAGAGGCCAATAACCGGCGCACAGCAATGCCGAGCGGCCGTGCGTAAAAATCCCGGAGTTCGCCAACGTCGTGGTGCATAGGTTTGCTGCTATTGCTTCGGTGAATACCACCTTAGAGGGTTTTGCGCTTTGGCGGAAATCGACGAACTTATCCAGCGTCCCGCATCGTTGCGTGGGTGAAAGCATACATGTCGAGGGATAGCTGATCGAATTCGAGATAGTCTGAGCGGGCGTCCGGGCCCTTACCGTAAGTCGTAAAAAGCTGATGGAAGACAGTTGCGAGTTTGAACATGCATAAGACGCGCAGCACCGGAAAATCGGACACGTCGCGGCCGGTTTCTTTTGCGTACATGGCAACGACTTCGGCGCGTGTCTGAAACCCGGGAGCGGCAGTCGGCATCTGTGCCATGCGGTGCATGCATTCGGGGTCGTCGGCTTCAGTCCAGTAGCTGGTCATGGTTGCGAGATCGAACAGAGGATCGCCGCGCGTGCCCATGTCCCAATCAACAATCGCACGCAGACTGAGTGTGTCAGGATCAAGAATGCAGTTGTCGAGTTTTAAGTCACAATGCAGCAACGTGGGTGCTCGGGCTTGAGTTGTCCGGCCTTCAAGCCAGCCGCTGATTTCATCGACCAGGCGCTTCATGTCGCCCTGTGGTTCGAGGCGATCAGCGCGAGTGCGCCAGCCTTTGATGGCACGTTCGATGAAGCCTTCCGGTCGGCCAAAGTCTGCGAGGCCGGCACTGGCAACATCGACGTTGTGCAATGCAGTCATCGTATCGACGAGCATTTCGCCGATGCGTGTGGTGCGACTGGTATCGTTGCCAATGAAGCTGCGATCATCGCCTTTGATGACGCGGCCTGGGCGATACTCCATGATCTGGAAGGGGACGCCTAATATGGCTCGATCTTCGCACAAATGGATGCTGTCCGGTGCCGGTTTGAAAACCTGTGAGAGGTTTGAAAGAACGCGGTGCTCTCGCTTCATGTCGTGTGCGCCTGGGGGCAGATCACCATCGGGTGGCCGGCGCAGGACGACGTCGCGACCATCGACGGTCAGGCGGTAATTGATGTTGGCAAGGCCGGTTGCAAATTGGCGGATCTCTTGGCCGGGCGCCATGTGCATGCCGTGCGTGTTCAGATAATCAGCTAACCTGACAGCATCGATCGCGTGGGAATCATGCGCTGAGCGGAAGGTATGCGCATCAGTCATTGTGAGCCTCCGGCGCGGTTAGGGTAAGATTGGGATGATTCGCTCATGTTCCGACGATTGCTGGTTGGTTTCTGATCGCATGAGCGGCTTGCCGGGGCTGTTTGGCATGTGTGACGTATTTCATGTCATGTCTGCAACCTCGATGCTTAAATGGATCAAATGCCTAACTTTGTGTTTTGCCATTATTGGCATGTTGGGCCAAGGTAATGGCTGAATATCGGCTCAATTTGATGGTGATGGGTGCGAAATGAAGACGGTTCCTTTTATCGTAGCAGGCGTCGTGCTCGGGAGTGCGACAGCATTAACCGCGACGACGGTTAACGCCAAGGTGCGTGTCGTGCCTTACTCTAAGGTTGGCAATTGGAACGTGCGTGCGGTCTATTCTTCCAAAGGACTGTTCGATCATTGCTCGGCCAATGCGCGCTATAAAAGTGGCACGCGGATTTCGATCATTGTGTATCGCAGCGGCAATTGGCGGTTGTGGTTTGCGCACAAAAACTGGCCAGACCGGGGGCGAACGACTTTTCCCGCAAAGGTACAAGTCGATGACCGCATCGTGCTTAGTCAGAAGGGCAACTATAAGGGGCGCAACGCTTACGTTGATCTCGGTCGTAATATTGCGCGCGTCAAAGCTTTAATGCGTGGGCGGTCGATGGCGATTGTGACACCAGCTGGCACGTCGCGTTTCAGTCTGCTGGGTACGAACCGGGCAACACGCCAGATTGCTGGGTGTTGGAAAGCTAACTATCAGCGCCGTACGCCAATTGGCGGTGCCTTTGGCAGTGCGCAGAGCAACAGTGGTGGTGGTGCATTCGGTGGGCGCAAAACGACCACGCGCCGTCGGCTGTCGAATGAGCTTTCTCGTGCCAATACGCTTGAGATCGCAACACGATATCTAAGCAAAGCATCGCAGGCGTATTCGATCCTGCCGAAAGAAAAGGCGCTGCTTAAATATTTCCCTGTGAACTGGCGATACCAGAACGGTGCGATTGGCGGCATGCGTGTTTTCAAAAACACCAAAGTGGGTGTCAGCAAGCTGCTCGGTACATTGCTGTCGGATCAGGCCAAGCATTGCAAAGGACGTAACGCTTCAGAACGCAAGCCGCAAAAGCAACTGCGTGGTCGCAACATTGCACGAGCGACCGGTATCTGTCAGGCGTCGAGCGGCAGCGTCTTGAAAACCGGCTACACGGTTGCTGAGATTGGCCGCGGCATGGTGATGATGGTGATGGAAGTGCGCTCGGCTAGTGGTGGTGGTTCCAACAAAGCCAAGCGTCGCAACGGCGGCGATAATATTGTCCTGCCGGGGCCGAACGAGCTTTGATTTGATACGCTCGTCAATATCGAAATTTCCAACGGCGCAGAGCTTAAAGATCTGCGCCGCTGAGCGTTTGAGCTGTCAAAAGTGACTGTCGTGCGTGTTGGTTAGAACACGACAACCGAGCGGATCGATTCGCCCGCGTGCATCAGATCGAAACCTTTGTTGATGTCTTCGAGTGGCAGGGTGTGCGTGATCATCGGATCGATTTGGATCTTGCCGTCCATGTACCAGTCGACGATCTTTGGCACATCGGTGCGACCGCTTGCGCCACCGAATGCGGTGCCTCGCCATGATCGGCCAGTGACGAGTTGGAATGGCCGAGTGGCGATTTCCTTGCCAGCGCCTGCAACGCCGATGATGATGCTCTCGCCCCACCCCTTGTGAGCTGCTTCTAGAGCGACACGCATGACGTCGACATTGCCGATGCACTCGAACGTGTAATCACCACCGCCGTTTGTCAGTTCGACCAAGTGGGCTGTCAGATCGCCGTCGATTTCGCTTGGGTTGACGAAGTGGGTCATCCCGAATTTCTCGCCCCAGGCCTTCTTGTCGTTGTTCATGTCAACGCCGACAATCATGTTGGCTCCGACCATGCGCAGACCTTGCAGCACATTGAGACCAATGCCGCCGAGACCAAATACGATGCAGTTCGAGCCGGGCTCGACCTTGGCCGTGTTCATCACAGCGCCAAGACCGGTGGTGACACCGCAACCGATGTAGCAGACCTTGTCGAAGGGCGCGTCCTGACGGATCTTGGCGAGTGCGATCTCGGGCACGACGGTATGGTTGGCAAACGTTGAGGTGCCCATGTAGTGGAACACTGGCTGGCCGTTGAGTGAAAAGCGGCTTGAGCCGTCTGGCATCAGGCCCTGGCCCTGTGTGACGCGGATTGACTGGCAAAGGTTTGTTTTTGGATTGAGGCAGTAATCGCACTCACGACATTCCGGTGTGTAGAGCGGAATAACGTGATCGCCCTTTTTGAGGCTTTTGACATCCGGTCCGACGTCAACGACGACACCGGCGCCTTCGTGGCCGAGAATGGCTGGAAAAATGCCTTCAGGATCGGCACCGGATAGCGTGAACTCATCCGTATGGCAGATGCCGGTTGCTTTGATCTCGACGAGTACTTCGCCCGATTTCGGGCCTTCGAGGTCCACCTCTAGAATTTCGAGCGGCTTACCTTTTTCAAGAGCGACGGCGGCGCGTGTTTTCATCGTGGTTTCCTCTTTGGTCGGCCAATAGAATTGCTTGGTTGGGAGTTACGGTTTTGGACTGTTCTCTTGATCGCGTGTTCTTGTTTCGGGATCAAGAGGCGCGTGTAATTTCGTTGGAATCTCGCTCAGCTGATCTGTCGGGATTGACGGGTCATTGGTTGATTTGATGTTTTAGTGAATCATGCGTTAACGACATACCGCATTGAAATATATATCATATATTTCGTTTCCTAATCGATTTTGCTATTTCGCCAAAGTCAGTTGAGGCTTTAGCTGCGGCCCACACCAGTTTGAAAGACTGATTTGGATCGCGTCCCAGGGCGTGGTGTAACAGTGCTCGATTTCGGCGGCTTCGGCTGAAGTGAGCCCACAGGGCGAACGCAAGGCGAAGCCGCTTATCCACAGCCCGTCAGGGCGGTCATGGTCCGACTCAATGTTTGTTTG
>CAJQQK010000139.1 GCA_905480435.1 uncultured Hyphomicrobiaceae bacterium
AAGCCCTCGCGGGCGCGCTATAGAGCGCGTCCTTGACCGCCGCCCGTCACATCGACGGGGAATGCTCTGCCAACAGGATTAAGCAGAAAACCGACCACCCAAAAACACCTGATCCACCCACTCAATTCGTCGAGGAGCCGATATTCTTCTGGGCCTTGATGCGCTGTTTGTTGTGTTTCGCGCGATAAACCGGCGAGGTCGTCATGAACACGCAGCCTGTACTCTTTGGCAGCTGACTCATCAAGCGCGTCACATCATGGCGGGCTGGTTCGGGCGAATCTGCCCAACGCTCAATTGTATTTCCCGTAAAATACAGGACGAGTAGCCGCGGCGTGGTCCATTCGAATGCAGCCTCGAGCGCGCTTTTATTCTTGCGGCAGAACGGAAAATTTGGATCGCGTCCGAGCTGGACGTACGCCCCGTCTTCGCGATGCTTGAAACCATAAAGGCGTGCATTGACCGGCCATTTAGGATCGGCCTCGCACACCATTTTCTTGTAAGTGCGCGAGCGGGCAACCCAGTGGTATGGTGCTGTCGATTTTACGCCCATTAAGCCAAAGCGGCGCATTGAGATCGCCCGAGCCTGGCCCATCCAATCCTCGTCCGCCATGCAGTGTTTCTCAAAATTCTTGAAAAACGACTGAAACGCCTTCCCGGCGCCAAATGACAGGTGTGAGTCGCCGATGAAGAGGATTTCGGGCGGGTCGAGTTTCACTTTGCCGGCAGCAAAGCCCGTTGTGGCGACTATCGCCGAACAGGCACAACTCAAAAGTGCATAAATCGACGAGCGAAACCATGCAACTAGCCAGCCTATCGTATTATTCGTCTGATCAATCATGGGCCGTTGAATTGCCTCGCCATGTTATGGACTAGGTAGAGTCGTTCAAATCGCTACCCTTGTTTACAGAAAAAGCGTTTCCTGTTCGAGTTAATGACCGGGAAAATAACGGTAAATTCCGACCACGATCGCGTGATATGGTTATCGAGTTGCTCAAGAAATAGGTTAAATGCCGTGTCGGGAGCTTGAGGCTCGGGGCGTGGGCTGAGGGATTTGAGTTGCTTGGCTGATACTCATGGATGGGAAAGAATTAAATGAAGTTCATTGGACGTGTCGTCATCATTGCGCTGTTGGCGCTGATTGGCGTTTTCGGCTTCTCGTATGTCAATAATCCAGACATGCCGCCAACGGCGCATGCTTCGGCGGTCGGTTTCGCGGTTGCCAATCCGCTTTCCAGTAAAGCCTGGCGCGGCTTGGCATGCCCTCACCGTTCGGCTGTCACGGATCTTGTCACCAAATCAATGGCAACGAAATTGTGTGGCGGCTCGAATGACGGTGGTGCAGCGAAGCGCGCCGAGCGGTTCCGGACTGAAGGGCCAACGAGCTGTTGGGCTTTGTTTGATGCGCTTACTCAGAAAACATCTGCCCGGTTCGCAAGTGTCATTGCTGGTGAGACGAAGGCTGGACCAGCTGCTGCTGATATTTGCCGCCGCGCCGCAAAACTGATCAAGAAGTAGTCGGCTTGATCAGTTAATGCGCGCCATCATCCCTGACCCGTGAATTTTGGGCAGTCATCCAGTTTTCTGGCACTTCTCTGGCGGAACTCTGGTTGACTGCCCATTCGTTCATTCCGGCTGCTGGTGATCATCGCCCGCAACACGGCTTTCTGACCAGTCGATCTCCCGAGTTGCGAACATGACGGCTGCCAGCATCAGAAAAGCTGCAACGGAGCCGATCAGCAAGGCGTAGTCTTCGACGCGCAATAGCAGATAAAGCAGGCCGTAGATCACGGCGATGACGCCGAATATTTGTAAACCGCGACGGGCTGATTTTGTAACGGTGCCGATGTAGCTGCCAACCAATACCCCTGTTGCGGTTGAGGCTGCCAGATAGCCGACTTCAAAACCAACGTGCTCGGATGTGCCAATCAGCACAAGATAGAACACCACCAGCGCTAGGCCGACGAACAAGTACTGGATCCAGTGTACGCGGCGCTTCGATTGCATTTCCAATACGAAGACGGCGAAGAATACAATGGCGAGAAAGCCCTGGGCGTATTTGAGGGCGCGTTCAGCCAACGAATAGAATTTCACGGGCTGGAAGAAGCTGACGCCAAACTTCGTCGCGTTCATCAATGATCCCGGGTTCCCAACATGGAGCGTTTGGCTTTGGCCGCGCGCGAGACGTGGAATCTTCCATGTCGCCTCGAAACCTTTGTCGGAGATCGTACGGCTTTCCGGCAGGAAGCTGTCCTTGAAACTTGGGTGTGGCCAGTCGGATTGTGCGGCCACTTCGGTTTCCCCGCCGGCGGGGACAAAGTTGAGCGCGCTGGAGCCGTTGAGATCGAGTTTGAAGGCAAACGAAAAGCCGTCCTTGGCGCTTGCTTCGTTAATCGGAACATGGATCGCGCCGATTGGCCGGCCACGTTGACCGGTTTCCAGGCCAAGGCCCGAGCGAAATTTAAGAGGAGGCATATCGCCGAGCTGCACTTGCGCCGTTTTCTTTATGCCACGCACGTCAGAGACAAGCAGTGTGAGGACCGCCTCAGGCCATTGAATTTCTGTGCCAAGGCGGGAAATTTTACGCATTTCCGGAGGCACGAAGCGGCCGGTGATGGCGATCTCGCTGCGGTAAACCGGAACTTCGAAGATGCCGCGACGTCGAACCTCAGTGCGTACCACTGGTTTGATGTTGAGCTGCTCGGGCAGAAACACCGCGAACTCGCGGATTTTTTCGGTGCGGGTTTCATTGCGCGTTCGAACGGTTCGCTCGCGCACGGTTGGCACAATAATAAAGGGTCCGCGAATGCTTTGCTCGCCGCCCCACGCTCGACCAATCTCGGCTTTAGCGGAGGCTGCATATTGAGCACGCTCCTTCACCATCAGGTAGACGAAGAGCAACGGGATTGCGAGTGCCAGAATAAGAACGATGATGATGATGAACTTGAATGCGGGTGACCGCGTCATGCCTCGGATCGCATCGACAAGTCCCATAGGCCATCTCCGATAGTGTATTACAGCATGTCGCGTTGCAACAGATTCACAATTCTCCTTAAAACGCCCAGCCTTCGGGCGATTTAAAGAGCCTATTAAACGCGACGCGCTTTAGCGAATGCTGTTTGTCAGTATTACCTCAATCCATCACATCCATTCGGTTCGGAATTATGACTGTGTGCGGCCTTCTGATCAGTTGCGTCTGACGGCGGCGCCCTCACCAATGACAACGAACGGTGCCCAAACCTGAGGGTGGGCTGCGCCGACGATTGATTTGTCGGAGATGACACTGAGCATTGCCTGTTGCATGGCAACGCTACGTCCAACCGAGGTGTCGCGTGCTAGGATCGAGATTGCGCGCGTGGTGAGCGCAACAGCCGCATCGGACCGGACAGGCCAGTGTGAAACCAGCAATGAGCGCGCGCCTGCGTAAAAGAAAGAGGGCTCCTCGACGAATTGAGTGGGTGGGTCAGGTGTTTTTGGGTGGTCGGTTTGCTGCTTAATCCTGTTGGCAGAGCATTCCCCGTCGATGTGACGGGCGGCGGTCAAGGACGCGCTCTATAGCGCGCCCGCGAGGGCTT
>CAJQQK010000140.1 GCA_905480435.1 uncultured Hyphomicrobiaceae bacterium
CGAGGGAATCAACAGTCTCGTTCAGGCCGCCAAAGCCAAGGCACGCGGCTACCGAAACAGCAAGACCTTGAAGGCCGTCACCTACCTCATAGCTGGCAAGCTCGACCTCAGGCTACCCACTTGAAACGTCGGGGAGCCAGCTTTCCCTCGACGAAGCACCCTACTCCCTCGAATTTGACGATCGACATAATCAACAATCCAGGCAAGTTTGACGCACTACAAACTGAATGGACCGCCCTCCACGATGCCAATCACACAAATCAGTTAGCCTTTCAGTCTCACGCGTGGTTGCGTGCGTGGTTTGTCGCCTATCGCCCCGAAGTGGAAAGCCAATCTACAACCACAGCTATCATAATCGCCCGCACTGACGGAAAATTACGCCTGGCCTGCCCATTTGCCATTCGTCATGTGCTGGGCATGACGTGCCTCACATGGCTCGGCGAGCCCGCCTCTCAATACGGTGACATTCTAACTGACGGTTCGCAGGCCACGCACAATCTCATCGATCTGGCGCTCAGCTTTGCTCTTGATCAACTGCAACCGGACATCGTTCATCTGCGCAAGGTGCGCAATGATGCAGCCGTACTTCCTTGGATCAAGTCGCAAGATGCGCTCGCAACTGCAACAGACGAAGCCCCTTACCTTGATTTGCATGGCGCTTCCTCGTTCGACGACTACTGCTCGAAGTACTCCGGCAAGTCACGTAAGAACCGCCGTCGCCTTCGGAGGCGGCTCGAAGAAATCGATACGGTGTCCACAACGATATTGCCCGCAGGCCACGAAGCCCAGGATGCCATTCGAACCGGCGTCACCTTCAAGCAGGCTTGGCTCGTTGAGCGCGGTCACATTTCGTCGGCGCTACGAGACAAGCACATGTCCGACTTTCTAACAGAAGTCGTCAGCCAACCATGCTGTGATGCGAACCCATTCATCTCTGTGATGCATTGCGGCGAAAAGCCTGTAAGCGTCCAATTCGGAATAATCACGCAGCGCCGGTTAGCGCTTCACATGATCGCCTACAACCCAGAGACAGAAAAATCCGGCGCCGGTGTTCTACATATTGAAGATACGATCGCCTACAGCATTGAAAACAGTCTGTCACAGATCGATTTCCTGGCCCCCAATGCGCCTTATAAGCAAGCATGGGCCGATCCAACCGTGCCGGTCTTAGACTACGTTTTCTCGCGCTCCTTGAGAGGTCGACTGTACGCTCAGGCGTACTTGCGCTACACGCGCAATATTCTCAAAACGCGCGTCCAGACCCTACCGTTGGGTATCCGCCAGTCTCTCGCCAGACGCCTCCATAAATGAGGCTTGCCGAGCGCTCTTCCTGCCCGGCCTCTCACACCAGATGCAGTTTCGACTGTTTAACTGTCTCGTCGCTATTTGCCGTATGCACAAATCTAATCGCGAACGCCCAGCTTCTTCTGCAGGCTCGATGACGATGTGGTGTATTGGAAGAGTAACTTCTTGTCCGGGTGTATATAACTGTGCGCTTTCCGCGCCATCAACGCCGCCTCATGAAAGCCAGACAGAATCAGTTTGAGTTTCCCAGGATAGGTATTGATATCCCCAATCGCAAAAATACCGCCTTCACTGGTCTCGAACTTCTCCGTATCAACGGGAACGAGATTCTCATGCAGGTTGAGCCCCCAGTCGGCGACGGGCCCAAGTTTCATCGTAAGACCAAAGAACGGTAACAAACGGTCACAGACAACCGTCTCCTCTCCTGTCTTGGTCTTCACAGTCGCCGACGCCAACAATCCATCATTGCCCTTGAGTTCACTCACCTGGCCAATCACCAAGCGCATCTTTTCCGCGCCAACAAGCGCCCGCATCTGCTGAACAGAATGTGGCGCGGCACGGAAGTCGTCACGGCGATGCATCAGCGTCATACTCTTTGCGATAGGTTGAAGGCTCAGCACCCAATCAAGAGCCGAGTCGCCACCACCGACGATCAGGACATCACGGTCACGAAATTCCTCCATACGCCGCACGGTGTAGAATACCGATTTGCCTTCAAATTTCTCGATATCCTTGAGTGGTGGGCGCTTCGGAGTAAAGGAGCCGCCACCAGCTGCGATAACCACGACTTTGGCACGAAAAATCGTACCAGCATCAGTTTCCAACTCATATCTGCCATCTTCCAAGCGCTTTAAGCGATCGACCCGCTCATTGAAATGGAACGCAGGATCAAACGGTTTAATTTGCTCAAGCAAACGATCCGTCAAGCCCTGTCCAGATACCTCAGGCAAGGCTGGAATGTCGTAGATCGGTTTTTCCGGATAAAGCTCCGCGCATTGCCCGCCCGGTTTGTCCAAAATGTCGATCAGGTGTGCTTTAATATCGAGCAATCCCAGCTCGAATACAGCAAACAAACCAACTGGACCTGCACCGATGATTACGACATCGGTTTCAATGACTTCGCCTTGGTCTGTACCTTGGACAACACTCATCAGTTAAGCCTCCATGGCGACGGCGCGCTATCCCACGCAGCAGCAAGCGAGGAAATTGTGCCTCGCGAGCGCAGAAATGCCTAAAAGGGCGACCGCCCATGCATTTGCAGATTGATTAAAATTGTTTTTCCGGGACTTCCACAACGAGACCGTCCAGCTCGTCAGATATTTTGATCTGGCAGGAAAGCCGGCTCGTTTCACGCACGTCGAACGCAAAATCGAGCATATCCTCTTCCATTTCATTCGGCTTACCGGTCTTTTCAACCCAGTTAGCATCAATATAAACATGACAAGTCGCACAGGCGCAGGCGCCACCACACTCCGCCTCAATTCCTGACATGAGATTGATCTTCGCAGCTTCCATGACAGTCACACCGGCCGCAGCTTCCACGGTCGTTTCCGTACCATCCGGTTGTTTGAACGTAACTTTCGCCATGCGTTATGCCGCTCCGAGTATGTGTTTGGCCGTGCTTGCAGTGATGCGTGCAAGCCCCCCAGCCCCGGTCGGTCAAAGCGTTCGCGACCGATTGCTGGACATTGCTGCACACAAGCCAAGTGATACCAGCTAACTTTTTGATTACAAGAGGCGAACCATTCTGTCGCAGAGGCAGCAAACTACTGCCGGCAAACAAGTCCATCACTCTGATTTCTCATAGGACACCAAATTGTCTCAGACTAGCTCAGACCGCGGCACTAAAGACTGTACCACCAATTCGAGCACGCACTTCCCCGACCGCGCCCTCAATTTCATCAACGAGTTGTGCCCACTGATCCTTGCACTCTGAGTGGCTCTCAGCCCGTTCTGCCACATCGGCAAGCCGCCAAGCTCCGACCGCACGAGCTGATCCCTTGATCGTATGAGCCGCAAGTATCCAGGCGCGTGGACTTCCGCTGCCGCGCAGCATCGCCACTGTTTCAGGCATCTGCCCGATGAACAGGCCAAGCACCTCTTGCTCAAGTGCCGCATCCCCAAGCGTGTAGCGTGCCAGGTGGTCGCGATCCAGAATCTGTTGGTCTGCCATTATTGACACCATTGCTTGCGTGGGAACGTCTGATATGACGATCGTAGGGGAAGAGCGTCAAAAACCAGCTAACGAGACTGGCCGAATGCTCAGGAATCGGAAAAGAATTTAGTAAGACTTTCCCCAATCAGGCCCAGGCTGATCCACGTTTCGCCGCAAAACAGTGCTATGCAACAAAGTCGGGTGTGTTTCGGAGCGAAGTTAGCCAAATGAGTGCGTTTGTCGAACCATCGGCATTGTCGTGGCTGTGTTGGTTATTTTATAGTGATCATAACACTTAGCCGTTGCACGTCGAATAAGAGGATGCTCCCGGGGGGCTGCGCGTATGGACAAAAAAAGCGAAAAAGCCCAGTCCGCTGACGAACGGAAAGCAGCTGCGCGCTCGAAGGCATCCGATGCCAAAGAGCGCAAGCAATCCGAAAAAAGAGACGCTAAATCCTCCAACAAAAGTAAAACGTCGAGCACGCCCGCATCTGGCAAGAAAGAGGGCCCCTCTCGCCTGAGCGACCTGCCACGCCTCGAATTGCCACCTCAACTAGCCAAAACCGACGGAACCGCAAACCAAAAAACTTCAGGCAAGACGACCGCCGACACCACCAAAAACCCACCGCCGTTGCCAAATCTGCCCGCCCAAACTGCACCAAAGTCAGGAGGACCACCTGCCATAGCTAGTTCCAATGTTGGAGCAGCCAACGAGAAATCCATTTCACAACCACGCAAGGGCGCAAAACCGCCACCGCTGCCGCCCACTGCCGCGACAAAACCAACGCCTCGACCTCAAGCGGCGCCCCTCGCCGCTACGGAGACTAATCTGTCAAAGTCAGGCTCTGTATCCTCACTCAGCTCAAAACAGTCGCAAAAGTCACCGCCGTCACTCAATCTGAGCACACAACCGACCGGACAAACCACCAAGCCTGCAGATCATGGGTTAGGTCAACTATTGCCAACGACCGGCAATACGGCGCTCGCTCTCTCGCCTGAGCCAATCCCGGAATTTACCCCAGAACCAGAACAACCCTCCAAAGCAACTGCTGAGGGCAACCAGCGGCGCGCCTCGCGCCGACGCCCTGCAGGCCCACCGCGAGACCGCATCGCGGCAAACGATGATGCACCTTCCATCGGTGGTTTAATCTACGCTCTCAATCAGCGACCGTCGAAAAAGCCATTTATTTATGCGGCTGCCTGTAGCGGCTTTTGGCTGGTTCTTGCCGTTGCATTCGGAGTTGCCTTCATGCCCGGCGCCCTGTCCGGTGGCATCGCGGGCACGGTAACCAATCCTTGGTTTCCAACGTTGATTGCTACAATTCTGGGGCCAATGGCCTTGTTCGGCTTCCTGGCACTTCTTGCCTGGCGCGCAGAAGAATTGCACATGCGTTCAACGGCGATGACTGAAGTCGCTGTCCGTCTCGCAGAACCCGATCGTATGGCTGAGCAGTCGATAGCATCTCTTGGTCAGGCCGTGCGCCGCCAAGTCTCATTTATGAATGACGCCGTGTCACGTGCGCTTGGCCGGGCCGGAGAACTGGAAGCACTAGTCCACAACGAAGTCGCCGCACTGGAACATTCCTACGAAGAGAATGAACGCAAAATTCGCGGCCTCATCAATGAACTTGCGGGCGAACGCCACTCGCTGGTTAACACCGGTGAACACTTCGAAAGTTCGCTTCAAAAAATGGGCGTCGAGATTCCGCAATTGATGGCGCAACTGAGCGATCAACAGCTCAAACTGACATCTATCATCGACGGTGCCGGGCAAAACTTGACACAACTCGAGTCTGCTCTGGCCACTCAAACCGGACGCTTTGAAACGTCACTTGGCGACCGTACGACCCAGCTTGAGACTGTTTTGACCGGCTACACACAGGCCCTCGGCACTGCAATGGATACTCGCACCGAAAACATGCAGGTAATGCTCGGTGGCTACACCGACGCACTTGGAACGGCACTCTCCTCGCGCACGTCGCAACTGCAAATAATGCTCGAAGATAAACGCGACGCCATCGAAACAAACGTCGGGGCATTGCGAACGACAGTCGAAACCAGCGTCGGTGACCTCCAGAAAACGGTCGACCAAAGCACATCCCTCATCAATGACACACTGACTGACCGCACGGAAACGCTCCAGACTGTGTTCGAAGAATATGCTCTCGCACTCGACACCACACTGGCCAACCGAGCAGAAGCACTCGACTCCCAGCTTGTTGAGCGCACCAAAGCACTCGATGGCGCATTTAGCGAACGGTTGCGATTGTTTGATGAGTCTGTCTTGCGCTCGACCATGGCCATTGACAGTGCAGTTGGCGAGAACACCAAAACTCTCACAAATGCAATGGAAGTGCATGCACGCCAGCTGGGCGATTCAATCGCCAATCAGGCAGCCGAGCTGGACGACACATTGATGAGTGGCATCAACTCGGTCCGTTCAACGAGTGAAAATATTTCACGGCAGTCGATCAAAGCTATTGAAGGTCTCGCGAGCCAGTCAGACCTTCTACGCAACGTATCAGAAAACCTCCTCAGTCAGATCAACTCGGTAACCAACCGCTTCGAGAACCAAGGCCAAGCGATCATGCGCTCCGCCAACGCGCTGGAGTCGACGAACAATAAAATTGAACGATCCCTCGCCGGACGCACCGAAGATTTGAACAACACTCTGGAGAGGATGTCGGGCAAGGCTGAAGAACTTTCGCAGGTGGTCGAAGGCTATTCCACCTCGCTCGAAGGCTCACTCACTGGTGCCCAGCAACGCGCCCGGCTGATTGCTGAAGAGATCTCCAAAGAAACCGAAGCCCGTTCGCGTGTCGCATTAGATGATCTACAGCGCGTCAAACTCGAAGCTAGCCGAGAGACAGACCGGGCGCTTGATGAACTGCGTCGCGAATTTAGCAATGTTTCACAGGAAGTGACACAACGCCTGGGGTCTCTGACCAACCAGTTCTCCACTGCTACGGGGGCTGTCCGCGACCAGGCGTCCGCCGCAGCTCGTGATCTGGAACAGGAGCAGGAGCGTCTCAAACAACAACTTGACCGCCTTCCAAGTGCAACCGAAGAAACCGCATCTCAAATGCGCCGCGCCCTGAGCGATCAACTCCGGGCGTTGGACAAGCTGTCAACAATGGCGAACCGCAGCGGACTTCCGGACGTATCGCAGGCTGTCACGAATCCGAACCCTGGACTTCCAGCTCCCCAGAGACCGGCAGCTGTCGCGCCTTCAGACTCCAACGGATTAAGCAGCCTGACCTCGTCGTTGGCGCGGGAAATTGCACATCGCCACCCGCGGACTAGTCCGGAAACACCTGGCCCAGCCCCCCTCCAGCCCAAATCTCAGCAGGATGCTTGGTCCTTGGGCGATCTGCTTTCCCGGGCCTCAGAAACCAATGAAGACGACGGAACCCCGCGAGCAGCACAAGCGCCGACCGCCACTGCTTCAACGGGTCAGCAGGCAACTCCCAGACTTGACATCAATGCCCTCTCAAGGGCGCTCGATCCAACGACAGCAACCACGATATGGTCACGCTTCCAGGCCGGCCAACGTGGCTTCATGGTACGAAGTATCTACACGCCGGAAAGCCGCAATCTGTTTGATGGCATCGCACGGCGATATCACTCTGACAACGACTTCAAACAGCTCGTTGACCGCTTCCTCAACGAGTATGAGAAGGAACTGTCACAAGCCGATGCTCGCGACCCATCCGGCGGCAACAGCCAGCGCCTCATTCAAAGCGATACTGGGCGGGTTTATCTTGTTCTCGCCCATGCCAGTGGCCGGCTAATTTAACCGATGCGCATAGAGCGTGCCAATGTCCAGGTTGAAACATGGCCGCTATTAAACCCGTTTCGCATCTCACGCGGGGCCAAAACAGAAGCAACCGTTGTCACCATCACGTTGACCGCCAATGGCCATGAAGGGCGCGGAGAATGCTGCCCTTATCCGCGCTATGGCGAAACTGTCGAGCAGACAACTGCAACTCTACGTCAATTCGATTGGCGTCCATTCGACGAGCTGACGCTGCCCGAAATGCGCCAGATGCTGATCACACAACTGCCAGCCAGCGGCGTTCGCAACGCGCTCGATTGCGCGCTTTGGGATCTCGACGCCAAGCTCAGTGGTACTCCAGTCTGGCAACTTGCTGGTCTCCCTAAACCAAAGCCGCTCACAACCTGCTATACGCTTAGCCTCGACAGTCCCGTTGCAATGGCCGAGCATGCTGTTCGCAAGTCAGATTGCAAGCTGCTTAAACTCAAGCTTGGCGACCGGGACCTGGACGCAGATCGTATGCAAGCAGTTCGCGATGCACGCCCGGATGCCCGTCTTGTTTGTGATGCCAACGAAGGCTGGCCACTGAGTAATCTCACGCACTTAGTCGACGCTGCGGTCGCCTGCAACATAGAGCTCGTCGAGCAACCGCTCGCAGCCGACAAAGATGCAGCATTGAGTACCATCGCACCCGGTGTGCCGCTGTGCGCCGACGAATCTGCAGCCCCTGGCATCGCGATTGCGGACCTCAGCCGGCACTATCAAGCAGTTAACATCAAACTCGATAAGACCGGTGGGTTGACGGCTGCACTCAGCACCATCACCGAGGCACGGAGTCTTGGTCTGCGCATCATGATCGGTTCGATGGTCAGCACATCATTATCCATGGCGCCGGCCGCGCTTCTTGGCAGCCTCACCGACTGGGTCGATCTCGACAGCCCGCTGTTGCTGGCCCGCGACCGACCAGCCGCGATGCGCATTCAGGAGGGCATGCTATCCGTGCCTTCGCCCGAGTTATGGGGCTGATCAGCTCTCAGGAGAAGAAAAATCAGGTCGGTACGCGACCCAGAGTGTCAGCACCAGTCCCACGACTGACAGCACCATCATGCCAAGATAGCTAACACCTTGGAACGCACCATAGAGGCTTCCGGCCAGCAACATCGTCAGCCCCATCAAAACTCCGGAACTAAGCGCGGAATGCAACGCCTGCGCGCTGGCTGCTCGGTCCGCGCCAACCCGCTCCTGGATCGCATGCACGGTGCCAAGGTGCGTTGCACCAAACGTTAATCCATGCAGCAGCTGCAATCCGAGCAATACCCCAAATGACGGATCGATCGCCATGAGGCCCCAGCGCAGGATGCCGCCTGCAGCACCAATCCCGATCATCGTAACCGCCCCGACACGGGCCAGTGCACGTCCGGCATAGGCAAACAGTACAACCTCTGCAACCACGCCGACGCCCCACAATATCCCAAACCAACGACCATCAATCCCCTGGGCCTGCCAATGGATTGCACTGAACGCATAGTAGACCGCGTGAGATGCCTGAATAATCCCGCCCGCCAGCATGATCAGCAGCAAACCGCGATGCCCGAGTGCTTCCTTCACATCGCGCCAACTCATTTTGCCAACCGGCCTTGCAACAGAACGTCGCTCATTCGGAAGATACCATCCCGCAAGCAACGAGAGCAGGCTGCCACCAATAAGCAGCGGCAAAATACTGCCATTGCCGCTCGCGGCAACGATCAATCCGCCGCCAATGTTGGCTGCAATAAACGCAACCGAACCCCACACGCGCATGCGACCGTAATCGAGCCCTTTGTCCCGCACGCCCTGCATCGCGGCGACCTCAGCCAGCGGCATCAATGCGAGGCTCGCAATCTGAAACAACGTGAAGAAAATCAGGATCATCCAAACGCCAGAGGAGGCCATGAGGATGCAGGCAGAAAGCAATCCAACCGCGGCCGCGATCACCACGATCCGGCGCACCGATTGCGCCCGGTCGGCCGCAAAGCCAATCATTGGTGTCGCCGCAATTCGGATAAACAAGGGAACGGAGGTGACGAGACCAATCTCAAACGCACTCAGACCCTGCCATTGCAACCACAGCGGAAAGTACGGCAGAGACACCCCAAGCACGATAAAGATTGCGCTGTAAAACAGTGCAATTCGCCAAGCAAATGATAACGGCGTCTGATCAGCGCTCAAGGGATATCCAAGTTAGGTTTGACCAATTAGTTTTAGCAAGTCGGTCAACATCCAAGTTGACTCAATTTTTATCGATTTCCATCACTGAATCCTAACGCAACGCTGCCAGACCCATGATCTCATAAACAACCATCTGCAAAACCTCATCGTCGGATAACCTAGAAATGCGTTCGAACCAACGTCTCATTCAACAGGGTCGCTCACAACTTCTGGCCGAGGATAACTTTGCTTCGCGGGCTGCAGAGCAGCGTTGGGCCAATCACAAACAAAGTCGCACACCAGCACTGATCGTAATCGAGAACGAAGCCATGGGCCGGCGAACTGCTCCACTCAGCTGTGTGCTCAAAGACACATCGTCAACCGGTGCCCGCCTTGAACTATCACCAACCGTTGCCCAGCGTTGGGGAAACTCAGCTTCCGGACTGCCGGAACGGTTTCGCCTCCAGATTCCCAGTCAGCTTGTTGAAATGGATTGCCGCATTGCCTAGTATGAAGGCACAGAAATCGGTGTCCAGTTTGCTTCCCCAGTCGGCATGATGAAGCGCGCTCCTCGTCGCCAGACATCAACCAAGAAGCAACTCCGTTTGTCTCTTTCGTCGTTGTTTGCAAACTAACGACAATCTTCGTCTCAGCTGCTGCTTTGCTCTATCAGCGGTCTTCGCAAATGGTTAGTGTGCCCGGCAAATCCGAGGAAACACGATATGCCTTTTTGCGACACAGACACCGGCCAGCTTCACTATACCCACAATGGCGTGCGCACAAACGGGCCGCATCTCGTGCTCGTTCATGGCGCGGGCGGCGAAACGCGCTGTTGGCCAGCACCATGGCGTCTTGCAGGTGCGGCCCAGAGCGCCGTTGGCCTCTCGATATCGCGCGACGCATCGCGGATGACCAATCACAGCATCTATGCGATTGACCTGCCAGGACACGGCCGCTCACCTGGTCCCGCACTCGATACGATCAACGCGCTCGCAGACACGGTTGAACAGTTCATCGCAGCCCAGGGCCTGCGAAATGTCATTGTCGTTGGCCATTCGATGGGTGGCGCGATTGCACTCACCATCGCAGCCCGCGCCAATCCCCGTGTGTCTGGCCAGATCATCGTTGCTTCGGCGGCGAAAATTGGTGTCACGGAAGAAATTTTGAGTGGCCTAAAAACGGACTTCGAAAAGACCGTCGATTTCATTGTAAAATTTTCGTTTGATCGCGGATCGAGCCCGTTCTTCCCGAGAAAAGCACGCGAGTACACGATCGCAACCGGGCCGGATTCGACACATGCTGACTTCCTCGCCTGTAGCACCTTCGATATGCGCAATGCGCTTGCCGACATCGCTCTACCGACGCTTGTCCTCGCAGCCGAGGGCGATCGTATGATACCACACAAACACTCTGCCGGATTAGCCGAGGCGCTTCCCAATGCTGAGCTGACCACCATCGCCAACTCGGGGCACTATCCGCACTTGGAACGCACCGCATCGGTTGAAGTGCCAATGGCAAAGTTCTGCGCCAATCTCCAATAATCAGTCTTCGGTAGTTCAGCCACGAGCTCAGCTGCGCAACTTCGGTGCGTCAGGCGCGACGGTTGCGACCAGCGAGGCATCAAGGGCTTCGTAGTCACCGAGCCCGATGGTCTCGTAGAGCTCTTTGCGGGTCTGCATCTTATCGAGCATATTGTGCGTACCACCATCGCGTTTGATGGCAGCCAGCACTTCTTCCTGCGCCTTGTTGGCAACCCGAAGCGTACTAACCGGCCAGATCACCATCTTGTAGCCCATCTCGGCAAACTCACTTGCGGTCAGATACGGCGTGCGGCCGAACTCTGTCATGTTGGCGAGCAGCGGTGCATCGACGGCTTCCGCGAACGCTTTGAACATCTCGACATCCGTCAAGGCTTCCGGAAAGATCACATCGGCCCCAGCTTCAAGGAACATTTTTGCGCGCCCGACCGCGCCCTGAAAACCTTCGGATGCTGCTGCGTCTGTGCGTGCGATGATGAGCATATGACGGCGTGCCGCGCGGGCCGCTGCGACTTTGGCTGCCATGTCACTCGCGGCTGCAAGTTTCTTGTCATTGAGATGCCCGCACTTTTTTGGCAACAGCTGGTCTTCGATTTGAACGGCGGCGGCGCCGGCATCTTCAAAGGTGCGCACCATGTGCATCACGTTCAATGCTTCGCCATAGCCGGTATCACCATCGACCAGGATCGGCAGCCCCGCCGCGCGATTGAGCTGCCGGATAAAGAACGCAACTTCATCAACCGTAATGATGCCAAGATCCGGAATACCCATTTGGGCCGTCATGGCAGCACCCGACAGATAGAGCGCATCGAAGCCGGCGTTCTTGGCCTGGATCGCAGCCATGCCGTTATGCGCACCGGGCATCTCGACAATACCGGGTTGTGCCATCAGCGCGCGCAGCCGTTCACCGGCAGGTTCGGTTGGGAGGGAGGACGCCGTGAGGTAGGTCATGAGGGTGGGTTCCGTTAAAAATGGAATGGTGCTGCATACACCATATAGCAGAACCAACCTCGAGTCGCCCGCATGCGGTATTCAATCGGACAGCAGATTTAGCTCCGCTTGGGCCCTGGCCCGGCAGAGGTGATACAAATTCGGGACGCGGGCACCGAAGCGACTGCATCGAGTAGAATAAAAACGGCAGCCTTTCGGCACCCGCGTACGACGGTTTCTGTCTTCAAGGCTCACGCTTCCGCGCCGATGACTTGTGGGTGTACCCACACGCAGCAAGCACCTTGGCCCGCGACGCAGATCACCGGCGGCTCGAGTGCGCTTGCACAGCCTGTCTTCGCCTCACGGCTCTACAGGCGGGTGGCCTCAAAGCCTTCCACGGTCCCACCGTTCGTCCAGAGTGCTGAACCTCGCGTCAGAGCCAACAATGTTCCAACTTAAGGCTCAGCGCTCCACGATGGGTTTGCCATGGACGCCGCTCCCTTGCCCGCGTGCTGGACGGACGTCACGCCCCGATATGCAGCAAAGGATGAGAGGATTATGGGGGCAATGGTGGAGACGGGGATAAATCGGGACGGTGAACTATACGGGATGGTTAAAGGATAAAGTCCGCTTCGGGAACGGGCTCATTTGTGGATCAGTTAAATCCGCTTTAGCCCGTGCCCGAAACCGACTTCATCCCAGCACGCCCTTCGAGCGCCCCAACACATCTTCTTTTTAGATTGGCAAATAAATTAGTTCACCTCAGTAAGAATTGCTTCGGCTTGCCCACGCTTGCCGTTGGCAAAGACAAAATTCGCATAGAGCTTCATTTGCTGGAGATCGACGACGTCGAAGACGTGAGAACCATCCTTCTCGGTCCAAGCCATGAGAAAAATACCGGGATGAAGATCGGTCCGATCGATCTTCTGTTCCTCTGACTGCCCGGTTGTTCCATCTGGCGCTGCAAGACGCGTCCAACGGATCCGGTCACCGCCCTCGAATTTGATACGGATATGATAACCCGCGACCTTGTACTCGAACGAGCGGCCAGTGGTGCTCGTAGAACTGGCAATTTTAGCGGCCCAGGCACTGTCTGACAAATTCTTTTGCCCGCCCTGTCAAGCGACACCCGGTTTTGACCCTTTTGCGCCACGAAGAACTGACCCACCTTTCGTCGTAGGCTAGGCTTTCGTCGGTTTGGATTTGGTTGCCGATGCTGGCTTGCTTAGCAGGC
>CAJQQK010000141.1 GCA_905480435.1 uncultured Hyphomicrobiaceae bacterium
ATCGAGGGAATCAACAGTCTCGTTCAGGCCGCCAAAGCCAAGGCACGCGGCTACCGAAACAGCAAGACCTTGAAGGCCGTCACCTACCTCATAGCTGGCAAGCTCGACCTCAGGCTACCCACTTGAAACGTCGGGGAGCCGATAAAATGAATTCCTTCCTCAAAGGTGGCCTGACGGTCGTAACGATCGCGGCTGCTGGTATGGTAACACTATCGACCGCAAGTGCCGGTGGACTGTCGGATCGCGGCATGCGCGGTTCAATGAAGGATGCGCCTCGGGTGCAGTACAGTGGCAGCGTTAGTCGCTGTTATGTCCGCGGTGATGTCGGTTATTCTGTAGGCGGAAGCGTATCCGCCGAAATGGATTCCCCGAACTATGCAACGGCTGGTTCTGGCAACGAAGACTTGGGCGGTGCCTGGTTGGGCGAAATTGGCGCCGGGTGCGGCTCTGGATCACGCGGGTTCCGCGCCGATCTGACCCTTGGTTATCGCGGTGATCGCGATGTTACCGGCCTCAAGCTCGATACGCCTGGCGTTCACTTTCCCGGCACGTTTGCGACGAAAGTGAGCACGCTCACTGCCATGGCAAACCTCTATTATGACCTCGGGAAATTCCGCAACTTCGTCCCATACGTGGGTGTTGGTCTGGGTGTCGCTCACCACAACATGAGCGAAGTGTCGTTCGCCCTCAATGCAGGTAACCCTGTCATTAATCTGCAGGGCTCCGAGTAAACAAACTTTGCCTGGTCCCTGATGGCGGGTACTGCCTATCAGATATCTGACCGTGCGGTTCTCGATGTTGGTTATCGCTATATCGACATGGGTGATGTGAAATCAAAGCGCGGGAACATGTGCAACACGTGTGTTGGTGGTGGCAGCCAAGACCGCCTGAGTGTTGACGATATAACTGCGCACGAATTCAAGGTTGGCCTGCGCATTCACTTTGGTGGCCGTCGCGCGCAGACTTACAAATAAGCAGACAGTCCTGCTGTCGCGTTGTTCAACAATTGCGAATTAACATTCGGAAAGCCGGCCTGATTTGGCCGGCTTTCTGCGTTCCAAGTTAGCTATATCGACGCATTCCGTGGGCTGGTGCGGCCGGCATCGCAGGTTCCTATTGATTTTCCTGGATAAGGGCCGGTATATGTGCCGACTTGTCGGCGGTGGCGCATCTTGCGGTGGTCGACAAATAGCATTCAATCGGAATTCCGGATGTTTGGTGAGAGGTCTGTGTGCCAGATGGCACGAACCTGCACCTTTCGGACCGGTCGACCTGTTGCCCCATTGGGCTTTGGTCGCGATTGCGGGCGTGGTGGAATTGGTAGACACGCCAGATTTAGGTTCTGGTGGCGCAAGTCGTGGGGGTTCAAGTCCCTCCGCCCGCACCATATCTCACAGGTCATTGTCGCGACCGTCCTTGGCCGGGCGCGTGTGATCTGAATTGTCGGACAAAACATAAGGACGCGTGCGCGCGCTTGGTCGGTATAGATGCAAATCACGGAAACAAGTGCGGATGGCCTGAAACGGGAAATCCAGGTGGTGCTCAGCGCACAAGAGCTGGCCGAGCGTCGCGACAAGCGCCTCGATGAACTCAAAGATACGGTCCAGATCAAGGGATTCCGCAAGGGAAAAGTCCCAGCAGCACACCTTAAGAAGGTTTATGGCCGCCAGCTGATGGCTGAAATCCTGCAGGATGCTGTCGACGAAAGCAGCAAGAAAGCGCTCGACGATCGTAATGAGCGGCCAGCTGGCCAGCCGAAGATTGATTTCCCTGAAGATGAGAAGTTTGTCGAAACGGTTATCGAGGGGCAGGCCGACTTCTCGTATTCAATGACTTACGAGATCATTCCGAAGTTTGATGTGGTTGATTTTTCAACGCTGGAGCTTGAGCGGCTGGTTGCTGACGTCGAGAGTGATGAGATCGACAAAGCTATTCAGCAACTCGCTGAGCGCAATGTCACCCATGAGCCGAGTGAAACTGAGGGTGCCGCTGATGGTTTCAAGCTGAAAATCGATTTTGTGGGCACAATTGATGGTGAAGCGTTCGAGGGCGGTACCGCTGAAGGTATTGAGCTGGTAATGGGCCAGGGCGGTTTTATTCCAGGCTTCGAAGACGGGTTGATGGGTGCCAAAGCTGGCGAAGACCGCACGCTGAACGTGACCTTCCCAGAAGACTATCAGGTTGAGACGCTAAAGGGTAAGGCGGCTGTCTTTGCCGCGAAAGTGACCGAGGTGGCAACGCCTAAAGAACCTGAAATCAACGATGAATTCGCTGTTACGCTCGGCGCGGAAAATTTGGAAAAACTGCGCGAAATGGTTTCCGAGCAGATGGTGCGCGAATATGAGCAAGTTTCACGGATGAAAATGAAACGTGTTCTGCTCGATCAGTTGAACGAGAAGCATGATTTTGAATTGCCTCCAACGCTCGTTGAATCTGAGTTCGAAGGTATCTGGAGCCAGGTCACACAGCGGCTTGAGCAGGAGGGTAAAACCTTCGAGGATGAGAAAAAGAACGAGGCAGAACAAAGAGTTGAATTCCGCGATGTGGCCGAACGGCGGGTTCGGCTTGGCCTGGTGCTGGGCGAAATCGGCGAGTCCAACAAGGTCGAAGTGAGCCAGGACGAATTGCGTCAGGCGCTCTTTCAGGAAGCTCAGCAGTATCCTGGTCAGGCGCGCGAAGTCTATGAATTCTATGAGAAAACGCCCGGCGCCATTGCGCAACTGCGTGCACCTATTTTCGAAGACAAAGTGATTGACCTGATTGTGGCCGACGCCAAGGTCGTCGATAAAAAAGTGTCCGTGGAAGAACTCGCAAAGCCACTTGATGAAGACGAGGCAGACGAGGCCGAAGCCGTTGATGCGGCCAAAGACGGAGCTGCATGATATCTAGTTAACTTGATATCACCATGAATTTTCAGATGGCGGTCGCGCAAGCGATCGCCATTTTTGATATATGGGCGCGTTGCTTGAGGCCAGATGATAGACGCTGCACTTGTGACGCAGGGTCATTTTTACAGATTTTTGCCGCCGTGCCGTTGGTACGGCCTGCTGCAACGCTTATGTTAATGTAATACACGAATGAGTCGTTTGGTCCCGTCGTTGCTCTTCGCACAAGACGTCCTTCGCCTCCAATCCAAGATATGCCGCGAAAGGTTCAGCGATGTTTGACCCCATCAACACCCTCAAGAGTTCGTTCTGGCCAACTGTGATTGAGCAGAGTGCGCGCGGTGAACGGGCTTTCGATCTGCCGTCGCGGATGCTCAAGGATCGCATTATATTTGTGACGGGCCCGATCGAAGACGCCATGTCGACGTCGATATGCATGCAGCTGCTGTTTCTGGAATCGGAGAACCCGAAGAAAGAAATTTCGATGTATATCAATTCGCCCGGCGGTGTCGTGACCTCCGGCATGGCGATTTATGATACGATGCAATTCATTCGACCACCGATTGCTACGTTGTGCATCGGACAGGCGGCCTCTATGGGGTCGTTGTTGTTGGCTGCTGGTGATAAAGACATGCGGTTCGCCTTGAACAATGCCCGGATCATGGTGCATCAGCCATCGGGCGGGTTCCAAGGCCAGGCATCAGACATTGAGCGGCATGCGCAGGACATCATTAAAATGAAGCGGCGGCTTAATGAAGTTTACGTTAAGCATACCGGGTTATCATATGACAAAATTGAAGCGACACTTGATCGCGACCACTTTATGACGTCTGACGAAGCGCTGGAATTTGGCCTGATTGATCGCGTTCTGGTTTCTCGCGATGACATCGAGCCTGCCGTAGAGGCCGAATAAAAGAAGTATACCAAAGGTTTGGCATGCATCTTGTTTGCCTTGATCCGTTAGGCGTCTGCCGGATGGTGAGGCACTCGAGACTGAGTGATAGTAACAGAGCGTTACTTATGATGACGTTGAGACGTGGTTTTGCCGGATTCTGATCGTTATTCTGCCGTGCTTGCTGTTCAGGCTAGTCGTTGGCAGAGTGGTATTTGTCACACAACTGTTGCGAATGTGCCGGTTTGGTGGTGAAGGGTAAGCATTGCCGACCAAACGAAACTTGATCAGGCACCGGTGCGCGTGCTCAGATTGGGTATGGATTGAGTGCTTCGTTTTGATAGTGCGCGCCGATGGGTGTTGAAGTCGGTGGCCGTCTGCCAATGACGGTGTATGTGACAAGTGCAGTGCAGGGTGATGCAGGCATGACGGAACATGCGTTCCCGATTGGTGATTGGGCCTAGAAGGATAAGAGAACCGTATGGCGAGCCAGGAAAAAAATACTCTTTATTGTTCGTTCTGCGGCAAGAGCCAGCATGAGGTTCGTAAGCTGATCGCTGGCCCAACAGTATTCATCTGTGATGAGTGCGTTGAGCTGTGTATGGACATCATCCGCGAGGAGAACAAAAGTACACTGGTTAAGTCTCGAGATGGCGTGCCAACGCCGGAAGAGATCAAAGGTGTGCTGGACTCCTATGTAATCGGTCAAGATCACGCAAAACGCGTGCTGTCAGTTGCCGTTCACAACCATTACAAGCGTCTCAATCACGCCGCTAAAAATGCTGATGTGGAACTGGCTAAATCTAATATCTTGCTTGTTGGGCCAACAGGCTGCGGCAAGACATTGCTCGCACAAACATTGGCGCGGATACTCGATGTTCCGTTCACCATGGCTGACGCCACAACGCTGACCGAAGCGGGGTATGTCGGCGAGGATGTTGAAAATATCATCCTGAAATTGCTTCAGTCGGCCGATTATAATGTTGAGCGGGCGCAGCGCGGCATCGTGTATATCGATGAGGTCGATAAGATTTCACGTAAATCGGACAATCCATCGATCACGCGAGATGTTTCAGGCGAAGGTGTTCAGCAGGCTCTGTTAAAAATCATGGAAGGCACCGTTGCCAGTGTGCCGCCGCAAGGGGGGCGGAAACATCCGCAGCAGGAGTTCCTGCAGGTTGATACAACAAACATTCTGTTTATCTGTGGTGGGGCATTTGCTGGGCTGGATAAGATCATATCCGAGCGCGGCAAAGGTTCATCGATCGGATTTGGCGCGGTTGTTGTCGATCCGGATGAGCGCCGTACTGGCGAATTGCTGCGCAAAGTCGAACCGGAAGATTTGCTCCGATTTGGTTTGATACCTGAATTTATTGGGCGTCTGCCGGTTCTGGCCTCACTCGAGGATCTGGACGAAGAAGCGCTGGTTGAAATCCTTAGCGAGCCTAAAAATGCTTTGGTTAAGCAATACCAACGCTTGTTTGAGATGGAAGACATCAAGTTGACCATCACGCAAGATGCCCTCAAGGCGATTGCTAAGAAGGCGATTGAGCGGCGAACAGGTGCGCGCGGGCTGCGATCCATTATGGAAGGTATCCTGCTCGATACGATGTATGAGCTTCCGGGTCTCAAAGGGGTTGAGGAAGTCGTGATCGGACCTGAGGTGGTAGATGGTGGTGCTAAACCGCTGAAAATCTATACAGAACGGGCTGAAGAGAAAGAAACGTCGGCCTAACCGATCAACAATCAACACGGTTGGGTCTGACTCGACCGTGTCGTGTTGGCGTGTCAGCCATTCCATTTTGTGTTGGAAGCCGGCGCATTGAATTTGCGCAGCAAGACTGATCGCTCTGCGATGCATTACGGCATAGGTTGGCGGTCAGAGTGGTGGGGTCGACTTACATTCGGCAAGGGATCCGCCGCTCTTGTATTTGTGTGTGGTTGG
Source organism: uncultured Hyphomicrobiaceae bacterium (assembly GCA_905480435.1). Classification (GTDB taxonomy): domain Bacteria; phylum Pseudomonadota; class Alphaproteobacteria; order Rhizobiales; family Hyphomicrobiaceae; genus CAJQQK01. The sequence continues at coordinate 5,723 of CAJQQK010000141.1, forward strand.
CACAACATAAGCTGGCTGATGCAACACTAATGCTTTCACCGATTTTCTTGTATCGAACGGTGGGAGTGACCGCCTAAAACTTGAACGAAAACCGATTGGAGCGTGCGGGGCGAGCCGCATGTTTCACGGAATACATAGAGAGAAGCCATGAGCGATAAAACCAAAACCACTGCAGCTGGCGGACAAGAACTTTATCCGGTGCTTCCGTTGCGGGACATCGTGGTGTTTCCCTATATGATCGTTCCGTTGTTTGTTGGCCGTGAGAAATCGATCAATGCCCTCGAAGAAGTCATGAAAGCAGACAAGCATATCTTGCTTGCAGCGCAAAAGAATGCCGCAGACGACGATCCCGATCCTGATGCGATATATGAAGTCGGCACGCTCGCAACTGTGCTGCAGCTTCTGAAGTTGCCGGATGGCACAGTTAAAGTGCTCGTTGAGGGGACCTCTCGCGCAAAAATTACCGGTTTTACCGGAAACGACAGTTATTTTGAGGCGACGGCTGAGTCGCTCGAAGAAGTGATCGGTAGCGATGATGAGGTCGAAGCCCTCGCACGCTCAACCGTGTCGCAGTTCGAAAGCTATGTGAAACTCAACAAGAAGATCTCTCCAGAAGTGCTCGGAACGATTGGTCAGATCGAAGATTACTCGAAGCTCGCAGATACCATTGCGTCTCATCTGGCAATCAAGATCTCGGATAAGCAGGAGATTCTTGAGGTCACGACGATTTCCGATCGTTTGGAACGCGTGTTCGGCTTGATGGAGAGTGAAATCTCTGTGCTTCAGGTCGAGAAGAAAATCCGGTCGCGTGTTAAGCGACAAATGGAGAAGACACAACGCGAGTACTATTTGAATGAGCAAATGAAGGCCATTCAGAAAGAGCTTGGCGATGGCGACGAGCGCGACGATATCCAAGAATTCGAAGACAAGATCGAGAATACAAAGCTCTCGAAAGAAGCTCGTGACAAGGCGCTGGCAGAGCTGAAGAAGCTCAAGCAAATGAGCCCAATGTCAGCTGAAGCAACTGTTGTGCGCAACTATCTTGATTGGGTTCTGTCGATCCCCTGGGGGACGCGCGGTAAGGTCAAGAAAGACCTGGCGGAAGCCGAGAACGTGCTGGATCTTGAGCACTACGGACTTGATAAGGTCAAAGAACGTATCGTTGAATATCTCGCGGTGCAGAACCGCACCAATAAACTCAAGGGCCCAATTCTGTGCCTCGTCGGACCTCCCGGTGTTGGTAAGACGTCGCTTGGCAAATCGATTGCAAATGCGACAGGGCGTGAGTTCATTCGTATGTCGCTTGGCGGCGTGCGCGATGAAGCTGAAATTCGCGGCCACCGTCGGACGTACATTGGATCTATGCCAGGTAAGGTGATCCAATCGATGCGCAAGGCCAAGAAAGTTAATCCGCTCTTCTTGCTGGATGAGATCGACAAAATGGGCGCGGATTTCCGCGGTGATCCGTCGTCGGCGCTGCTTGAAGTTCTTGATCCGGAGCAGAACTCGACGTTCGCGGATCACTATCTCGAAGTGGATTATGACCTCTCGAATGTGATGTTCATCACCACGGCTAACACGCTCAACATTCCGCCGGCTCTGCTTGACCGCATGGAGATCATTCGGATTGCCGGTTACACAGAAGTCGAAAAGCATGAGATCGCGAAACGCCACCTGATCGACGCACAGCGCGAGGCTCATGGGCTCAAAAAAGATGAGTGGATCGTTGAGGATGAAGCGCTTCAACAATTGATCCGGCGCTATACGCGGGAAGCTGGTGTGCGAAGCCTGGAGCGGGAAATCGCGAAGCTTGCACGTAAAGCCGTCAAGGACATCATGGCTGGTGATAAGACCACCGTGACGGTGACGCTCGATAATATCGAAGATTATCTTGGTGTTCCGAAATACCGCTACGGTGAAGCTGAGCTCGAAGATCAGGTTGGTGTCGTAACCGGCCTGGCATGGACTGAGGTTGGTGGAGAAATCCTGACGATTGAAGGCGTCATGATGCCGGGTAAAGGCAAGATGACGGTGACGGGCAATTTGCGCGATGTCATGAAGGAGTCGATCCAGGCGGCGACGGCGTATGTTCGCTCGCGCTCGATAGCCTTTGGGATTGAGCCTCCGTTGTTTGAGAAACGCGACATCCATGTGCACGTGCCGGAAGGTGCAACACCGAAAGATGGTCCATCTGCAGGCGTTGCGATGGTTACTGCAATCGTTTCAGTGTTGACCAAAATTCCGGTTCGCAAGGACGTTGCGATGACCGGCGAAATTACATTGCGCGGTCGCGTTCTGCCGATTGGTGGCCTGAAAGAAAAAATGCTCGCAGCGCTGCGAGCAGGGATCAAGACAGTCATCATTCCGGAAGAGAATGCTAAAGATCTGGCTGAAATTTCGGACGATGTGAAAAACGCACTCAACATCATCCCAGTGTCTCGGATGGATGAGGTGCTTGAGCATGCACTTGTGCGTAAGCCGGAAGCGATCGAATGGGACGAAGAGGCTGCGGCCCAGGCTGCGTTGAAGGCAGCTGGTGGCAAAGGCGCACCGGGTGTTACTGCGCACTGACGGGAACACGTGACGGGGCAGTTTGTGCGGCAACGTTTGGCACATTCTGGCGCCGGAAATGACCAACGAGAATGACGATTTCACCCGGGAATCAGGTGCAGTCTAGGACCACAAATCAGACGTCCAAAAGCCCCGCGAAACGGTTTCGCGGGGCTTTTTTGTATCAAAAGTGTTGAGAAGCCCAATTTTTTCTAGTGTTTTCGGGGCTTTTTGACGGTTTTGGCTTGACGGAAGGGCTCAGGAGGCATTGTCTGCCGGTCGCTGTTGAGATGCAGCCATCAGGTCCGGCCATGCGGGCAAAACCGCCGCAGCTAGGCCTGTTAGAACAAGATAAGGAAAGCCCTATGAGCAAGAAAGAAATTATCGACGCGATGGCAGATGCCGCGGAGATCACGAAAGAAAAAGCCGGTTCAGCACTTGATGCGCTGACAAGCTACATCGAAGGAACTTTGAAGAGTGGCGACGAAGTGAACTTCGCGCCACTTGGCAAGTTCAAGGTCACGGATCGCGCTGCCCGCGAAGGCCGTAACCCAATGTCTGGCGAAAAGATCAAAATTCCAGCTTCGAAGGTGCCAAAGTTCACGGCATCAAAGCAGCTGAAAGAGGGTCTGAACCCAAAGAAGAAAAAGTAATTTTTTGCGCACTGACAGCGGACGATTGTCCGTCGCCGGTGCGCGAACTCACATTGATGCAGGCTTTCTCTGAGAGATCGTCTGCCGCATTGTGAGCAAGTTACAGGGCGCTCACCGATTGGTGGGCGCCTTGATTGATTCTTGAGTGCCAAAGACTTAACGGGAGCGCAAGCGACCCGGCGCGTGGCGCCGCGCTCTCGCAGGGCCGAGCGGTAGCGAGGAATAGCCGTGAGAGAAAAAATCTAGAGCGGCCATCAAAGACCAATTGTAAATTCACTTGAACCTGATCCGCTCTAGGTCTTTACAAGTGGGTTTCAGCTGCTTAGACCTGTGCATGTTCGGAAGTTCTGGACGACCACGGTGTTGGCTCGATTAGGCACAACAGACCGTAAGGGTGATTAGCTCAGTGGTAGAGCGCCTCGTTTACACCGAGGATGTCGGGAGTTCGACCCTCTCATCACCCACCATTCTTTTTGAGAATGGGCGTCCTTGGACGCAGGCCACCAATACAGGGTCCTCGCTGTTTCGAGTGGGTAACTCCTGCTTGACGTCGTCCGCCTCCTTCAAATCCAGCTTTTTTGTTCGGCCCCCCAGCGGAGCCCGCTTTTCCGTCCCGGCCCACATTATCTGACCGCCGACGTGTCGAGCGGCAGTCAAGAAAGGCCCGTCTTTCGGGCGTCCCGCAGGGCTTGTTCTTGACGGCTGCGAGCACGGTGGCATGCTGGTAAGTG
>CAJQQK010000142.1 GCA_905480435.1 uncultured Hyphomicrobiaceae bacterium
CTCAAGGAAAAACGTCGCAGCGGCCTGCTCAGCAAGCCAGCATCGGCAACCAAATCCAAACCGACGAAAGCCTAGCCTACGACGAAAGGTGGGTCAGTTCTTCGTGGCGCAAAAGGGTCAAAACCGGGTGTCGCTTGACAACATCTCAGCGATTTGGAGCTACGGCTTGGAGTGAAGCTTTGCGAGCGGGGACCGGCGGGGTTCATCGTGACGGATGAGGGACAGCGCGTGCTTGAAGCCGCCAATCGGCTGATCGCGTCGATCGACAATTTCACTGTCGAAGTGAATGAAATCCAAGATCGGCTGGTAGGTACTCTCTCTATCGCCTTGTTTGATATGACGCTGACCAATCCGATGGCGAACGTGAGTGCGGCCTTCGAGCGCTTTGATTTGTTGGCGCCGGATGTTGGTTTGCAGGTTCGTATGCTTGGAACCAATGATACTGAAAAGAGCGTTCTTAACGGTGAGGTGCATGTCGGCATAGTGCCTTTGCATCGTAAATCTGCCAGTCTGGATTACTTTCCGTTGTATAGTGAGGACATGTATTTGTTTTGCGGTTCATCGCATGAGTTTTTCGGGCGCAATGAAAAGAAGATATCGCCGCACGACGTTCGGCTTGTGCGTTACGCCGGGCTTGCCTATCAGTCGCCGAGTATGTTGATCAGCCAGAAAGAGAAGTTGAACCGACAGGCAGAAGTGGATGATCAAGAGGCGCTGGCAATTCTCATTCTGTCCGGGCGCTATATCGGGTTTCTACCGGAGCACTTCGCCAAGCCCTATGTCGACGCTGGGAGATTGAAACGAATCCAGCCGGACCGTTTTCACTACAGCAGTGATTTTCACGCCATCATCAAGCGCCAACCCAAGCCATCGCGTATTGCACAAACATTTCTTGATTGCTTGCGTGAGGCACACGAGCAGAAATAGGCGTAGATGCTTGTGTCTGCGCAAAATGGGTCACGATGCCAGTTCCTTTGCGATGATCTTCGCAGCTTCAGTAATGCCCGATGCGCTCATGGGAGCATCCATTGCGAGTAATGCCGCTTCAACGGTTGCGAGCGTGCCGAGGACCATCGGCGGATTGAGGTGACCCATATGGCCAATCCGAAATGATTGAGCTGCCAGATCACCTAAGCCGATGCCAAGTGTCAGGCCGGCGCCTGCCTCACAGATCTTATGTAATCTCGCGCTGTCAATCGAACCGCTTAGGATTGTCGTCGTGGAGTTTGAGCGTTGGGACGGGGCGATTATATTGAATTCCAAGCCGCCAGGCGTTGACCAGGCAGCAACAGCTGCTCGAACGGCATTGGCAAAAATTGTGTGCCGCTCCCAGATCTCTTCGAGACCTTCCTCGGCGATCATGTCGAGCGCCGTGCGCATGGCGTAAATGTGTTGGACAGGCGCGGTGCCACAGTAACGCAAGTAGTGGGCTTGCTCTGATAGTCGCGCGGTCCAGTCCCAGTATGGTGAGCGCATATCGGCCGACTTGTGAGCTGCCATCGCTTTGGCGTTGGCCCATACAAAACCGAGGCCGGGTGGCACCATCAAGCCCTTCTGGCTGCCGCCGACAGTAATATCGACGCCCCAGTCATCCATCAGATATTCGACGCATCCGAGCGATGCGATGCAGTCAACCATCAACAAGGCTGGGTGTTGGGCCGAATTCATCGCCTGGCGTAGGGCTGCGATGTCATTCCATACGCCCGATGCGGTGTCGACTTGGACAACCAGCACAGCTTTGATTTTATGGTCTTTGTCAGCGCGTAGGCGTATCTCAAGGTCGTTGGGATCAATCGATGCGCGGTTGGGCGCGTGCAGAATTTCGGCTTCGCATCCAAGCATCTTTGCCTGCTCGCCCCAGCCGACGGCAAATCGCCCAGACTCGAGCACAAGCACCTTGTCGTCGCGGCTAAGCGTATTCGTTAGCGCCATTTCCCATGCGCCATGGCCGTTGGAGATGGCAATGAATGCCTGTCCAGTGGTGCGTGCGACAGCTGGCAAATCGGCAAAAACGCTCTTGCTTATGTCAATCAAATCACCGTTGTAGATGTTGGGCATGGACACGTGCATTGCACTCAGCACGCGATCGGGGATCACGGATGGGCCCGGCATAGAGGTGACCGCGCGGCCTCGGTTAAGTTTCACGTTAATGCTCCGACCTTGATGTGAGATTACATGAGTGACCGGCAGCATAAACTCCGCCAGTGATCAGGTCTTGATTTTCCTGCAGTTGGACGCGCTTGTATAGTAAGTAGTTCCCCGGTGCGAACTCATTGTGTCTTCGCATATGTCAGCGATACTGTGCATACAGGAACCACCGACGTAATTGCTAAGTGGTCTGATCGATTGAGGATGTACTGGGATGGCGGGATCCGAGGGGAATGACTCCGATGGGAACAAAGCTGAAAGCCATTTTGCTCGGCAATGGAATTACCGCCCTTCAGTGCCGATAGACACGTCGCCCGGTTTTAAATGGCCGCCACAGCCGAGCAAGATCTGCGGTTGGTTTGCTGCGCGATGGCTTGTCGTCGGCGAGAACCTCATTCTTGTTGGATTGGCTGTGCTGACATGGATCTATTTTCAGCCACCTCTCGAACAAACAAAAGTTCTGGCGTTTGATTGGATTGCGTTGATGTTTGTGCGCAACTTTGTTCTGATCAGCATCGTTGCCGGTGGTTTGCATATTGTCCTATATGTCCGGAAACTGCAGGGCGACCGCCTTAAATTTGACAAGCGAGACTTGAACGCCAAAGGGCGCGCATTCACGTTGAAGTCGCAGTTGCGCGATAACATGTTCTGGACGTTGGGCAGCGGTGTGTTTTTCTGGACAGCGTATGAAGCGTTGATGCTCTGGGCGATGGCAAACGGTTATGTACCTATTTTGCTGTGGGGTGAAAACTCGATTTGGTTCGTGATCTTGCTTTTTCTGACGCCGACCTGGATTTCGTTTCACTTTTATTGGATTCATCGATGGTTGCACTGGCTGCCGCTTTACCGGTTGGCGCATGCGCTGCATCATCGGAATACGAATGTCGGGCCGTGGTCAGGCCTATCCATGCATCCCCTGGAGCACGTGCTGTTTTTCAGTTCGGTGTTGATCCATTGGGTTGTTGCGGCGCATCCCATTCACATCTTGTTCCACATGCAGCATCAGGCTCTGACGGCTGCGACGTCACATGCTGGTTTTGACGGATTGCTCGTTCGAGAAAAGAACGCGCTGGCCCTGGGTAATTTTCATCACCAAATGCATCACCGTTACTTTGAATGTAACTACGGCAGTCTCGAAGTGCTTTGGGACAAGGCCTTTGGCTCGTTCCATGATGGCACTGAACAATCTCACGAGCACTTTCTTGAGCGGCGCCGAAAGATGACCAAGGGTGCTTTATGAATTGCTGAGACGGGTTGCTTCTTCTCCAACGATCTCAGCGACGAGACGGCAGTCAGCCGTAGAAAATGTCAACGGCACGCGCAGGTCGCATGTTGTTGCCAAAGTTTGTTTTGTGCTTGGCAACTCGGGGATGTCATTCAAGTAGGCCCAGGAATCGAATCTGCTGGTAAATGCATGAGGCTCGTCGGCGCCGAACCATTTTATGTCGACACCGCGTGAGCCACATGCGTCAACGAATTTGGGGATGCGTTGGGCGCCAAGTCCAATCGCCTGGAATTGGATCGATGAGCCGACAAAACCTTCGTGTTGGTGACGTTCCGGCAGTCGAAGTCCGGCAACTTTTGACAAAACACTCTGCAGTACAAAATAGCGCTCATTCCATCTACGGACATTGTCTTCGAGCAATGGCAGTTGCGCGCGGATCAATGCTGCTCGAAGATTGTCCAGCCGTGCGGAACAGTTTGGGCTTTCGAGCCTCGTCTGCTGGAAGACATCTTCTGCGGGAATGGCTCCGTGGCCTGCGTAGTTCATGTATGAGCCGGAGATGACAACGGCGCGAGATGCTAACTCGGCGTCATTGGTCGTGAGTAATCCGCCTTCGCCAGAGTTGATATGCTTGTAGGTCTGGGTCGAAAAGCATGCGACGCGTCCAAAATTTCCAGACCGGATGCCATTCCATCGGGCTCCCATCGTATGTGCGCAATCTTCGATCAGGGATATATCGAACTCGTCGCAGATGGAAACGATTGCGGCCATATCTGCAATGTGTCCGCGCATATGTGACAGCATGAAGAAGCGGGCGCCGCTTGTTGCTGCCTTGGCCCTTAAGTCATCGAGATCTGTATGCCAGTTGGCGTCGATCTCGACGAGTACGGGTTCGGCGCCTACAGCATGAATGGCGCCAGGCACGGGTGCGAGCGTATAGGCATTGGCCAGGACTTTCGTGCCAACTGTGACGCCTGCGGCGCGCAGTGCAATTTGTAGTGCTTGGCCTCCGGAAGTCGTTGCGAGACAGAACTGAGCACCCTGCCAGGTCGCGTACTCTTCTTCGAGTTGTGCCGCTTCTGAAGTTTCTCCAGGAACGACATTGTAGCGATGTAGGCGCCCTGATTTCATAATTTCGGCCGCGCGTTCGATTGCAGCTTCAAGGATCGGTTCCTGCTGCGTAAATGATTTGTCGAAAGTTCGCGCCATTGTGTCTCCGGAAGCTTGTTCGTCGCTTGCGCGCGCCTGTCCATTGAATCTCCGTTGCATCCATGTCGCAATCAACTAGCGATCGGGCGGCGCTGCAAGAGATTGTCGCATTACCAATTCGGGCTGAAACTCGATGCTGCTCAGGTCGTCCTCACCGCGGCCTATCGCCAGCAACAGCTTAGCTGCAGCTTGGCCCATTCGGCGATGGGGTACGTGGACTGTTGTCAGAGCCGGTGTCGTTACTGACGCCAAATCAATGTTGTCGAAGCCAACAATCGATACATCGTCTGGTACCGAGATGCCCATTTGTTTGGCGGACATGATCGCTCCTGCTGCCAGAACGTCGTTTCCGCAGATGACGGCCGTCGGTCGGGCGTCGAGTGCCATTAGGGTTGCCATGGCCTGGGCCGCTTCCTCGAGATTGTAAGGCGCCTCGATTAACGTGTTGGGCGCGAATTTGAGATCTCGTTTGCGTAGGGCTTGGCGTACGCCTTTGATGCGGTCGGCGGCCCGGTCGTTGCCTTTCGAAATTCCAGCGATCATTGCAATCTGGCGATGACCATAGTCCAAGACGCTGTTTGCCAGGTTTGCGGCTGCACTGCGGTTATTGAAACCGACGCAAAGATGCTCGCTCTCCGAATTGAAGCTCCAGGCGATGACGACCGGGACATTCTGATTGCGAAGTAACGAGTAAGTCTTTTCCGGACGTGTGGTCCCGATCAGCAGTAGACCATCGACGCCGCGACTGAGGAGTGTTTGAATTTGCTCGTATTCACGGAGTGGATCGTAGCCGGACGTGGCAATCAACAGAGTCACGCCAGCCTCGGCCAGCGTCTCCTGTAAGGCTTGCAAGCCACGGGCGAAGATTGCGTTTTCCATCGTCGGGATCAGTGCCCCGATCGTGTTCGACTTATTCGACGCGAGCGCACGCCCGCCAAAGTGTGGCGTGTAGCCGAGTTCGTCTACGGCGTTGCGCACACTCTCCAGCGTCAGGCGTTTGACCTTGCGTGGCTCATTCAGAGTGCGCGAAACCGTGGCGGTTGATACACCGGCCAGACGCGCGACGTCTTGGATTGATGGCTTGATCTTGTTGGCCAAGGCTGATGCAACTCCAGATCAGAATCGTGATTGAAGCGCATTATGTAAGCGCTTGCATTAACATATGTAAGCGTTTACATGCCTATGTCCAAGAACAATTGCACACGCAGTGATGCTTTGTCGGGCTGCAGGAGACGCTTCGGAAATGTCAATCGAATATCTGAAAAAGGCGCCAAAGACCTCGCAGACTGATGCCGGCGATGTGCGCGATACCGTTCAGAAAATACTGAATGATATCGAGAGCGGCGGTGAGGTAACTGCCAAGGAATATGCTGCCAAGTTCGATAAGTATGAAGGCAATATTGTTCTGACGCGTGACGAAATCGATGGTGCTGCCGCACTGGTGCCGCAAAAGCTGAAAGATGATATCCGCTTCGCCCACGACAATGTGCGCCGGTTTGCTGAAGCTCAAAAAGCAACCATTATCGATACCGAACTTGAGATCGTGCCGGGACTCATTGCAGGACAAAAGAGCATCCCGTGTCAGGCTGCTGGCTGCTACGCCCCAGGCGGGCGTTACAGTCACGTTGCGTCTGCAATGATGACGGTGACGACCGCCAAGGTTGCGGGTTGCGGTCATATTGCTGCCTGCTCGCCACCTCGACCGGTCATTGGCATCAATCCGGCAATTACCTACACGGCAGATCTGTGTGGCGCGGACACCATTCTGGCGTTGGGCGGTGTGCAGGGCGTTGCGGCGATGGCGTTTGGTTTGTTTGGTTTGCCAAAATCGGACATTCTCGTCGGCCCGGGAAATCAGTTTGTTGCCGAGGCAAAGCGCATCCTGTTTGGCCGTGTCGGTATCGATATGTTTGCAGGTCCAACGGATAGTTTGATCTTGGCTGATGAAACGGCTGCCCCGTTCATCGTTGCATCTGATTTGGTTGGACAAGCTGAGCACGGATACAACTCGCCGGTTTGGCTGGCGACGACCAGTCGTCCGTTGGCCGAGAAGGTCTTGGAGTTGGTACCCGGACTGATCAGTGATCTACCTGAGCTGAATGCGCAAAACGCGGCAGCCGCTTGGCGAGACTATGCGGAGGTCATTGTCTGCAGCACGCGCGACGAAGTGGCTGATGTGTCGGATAGAATTGCGCCGGAGCACTTGACTGTTCAGGCAGATGATCTCGATTGGTGGTTGGACCGCTTGCAGTGCTACGGCTCTTTGTTCCTCGGTGAAGAAACGACGGTTGCTTTTGGCGACAAGGCATCTGGCACCAATCATGTGCTGCCGACGTCAGGCGCCGCGCGTTATACCGGTGGCCTTTCCGTCCATAAGTACATGAAGCTGGTGACCTGGCAGCGTGCCACTCGCGAAGGTGCGAAACCAATTGCCGAAGCGACAGCCCGGATCTCGCGGCTTGAAGGCATGGAAGGGCATGCGCGCACTGCAGACATTCGCCTCAAGAAATACTTCCCCGATGAAACGTTCGATCTAACCGGCATTGAATAGCAATCTCGTTTTCCAATAACGCCGCCCAACGAGCGCAGATCGCCATAACGGAACAAAGACCATTGAGCTCGAATGTATTTGATATTACCGGTCGGGTGGCGGTTGTCACTGGTGCCAGTGCTGGGCTTGGTCGTGCTGTCGCGAATACGTTGGCGACTGCGGGAGCTAGAGTTGTCGGCATTGCCAGGCGCTCCGAGGCCTTGGCTGCGTGGAGTGATGAGGCGGATGGCGAAACGGCTTTTTTTGCGGCTGACCTCTCAGATCCGTCGATTATGGCCGATGTTGCAGCAGAGGCCGCGCAGTCCTTTGGGGCACCTGGAATTCTGATCAATGCTGCTGGCGTCAATACGCGGCAACATGCCGATGATGTCACATTGGATGGCTGGCGACAAACGTTGGATCTCAATCTGTCGACGCCTTTCTTTCTCGCGCAACAGCTGGTGCCGGCAATGAAAGAGAAGGGCTGGGGGCGTATCATCAACTTTGCATCGCTGCAGAGTGAGCGGGCGTTTCCGAATGGTATTTCTTATGGTGCGTCGAAAGCGGGTGTCGCGCAGATGACCCGTGCGATGGCGGAGGCCTGGTCGCCACAAGGCATCAACGCCAACGCTCTGGCGCCTGGTTTCTTTCCGACTGAATTGACAGCACCCGTTTTTGACGATCCAGAGCGCGCATCTCGCAACGCGGAGCAGACCTGTATTGGTCGCAATGGTACGATGCATGACATGATCGGACCGCTGCTGTTTCTGGCATCTCCGGCTTCTGACTACATCACCGGGCAGATCCTCTACGTCGATGGAGGGTTCACCGCCAAATGAAGGCGCTCGTCTATACCGGCCCGAAAACGCTCGAACTGCGAGATGTGGCGTCTCCAGTTGCGAGCAGTGGCGATGCGCTTGTTAAGATCAATTCCGTCGGGATATGTGGATCGGATATGCATGCCTGGGCGGGGCATGACGAGCGGCGTCCAGCTCCGCTTATTCTCGGTCATGAGGCATCCGGGGTTATTGTTGAAGGGCCAGAGGCAGGTCTTTCGGTTACGGTCAATCCTCTCGTGACATGCGGCAGCTGTCCGTATTGTCAGTCAGGGCGAACTAACTTGTGCGGTTCCCGCCAGATCATTTCGATGGCGCCGCGAGAAGGGGCGTTTGCTGAATATCTGTCGATGCCCTGGGGCAATCTGGTCTGGGTCGATCATACGACGAGTTTTGAGCGGGCTGCACTGGCAGAGCCAATTGCATGTGGCTGGCACGCGGTTCGTCTGGCTCGGCAAGCCATGAAGCCTGCACTGGAGGAAAGCATCTGCCTTGTTCTCGGTGGAGGTGCTATTGGTTTGGGTGCAGGTCTTGTTCTTGCAACTCATGGTGCGCGTGAGATCTGGATTGGCGAAACCAACCCGATAAGACGGTCGTTGATTAAGTCGACCGGTGATTTTCGTGTATTTGATCCCTTGTCGAGTGATGGGCCTTCGGAAAGCGGCGCGGACCTCGTCGTCGACGGCGTTGGCATCGAGGCAACTCGGGCGCTCGCGTCCCGAATTGTTCGTCCGGGCGGCGTGATTGTCCATATTGGCCTCGGTTCTGCGACTGATGGTTTGGACATTCGCCGCTTGACGCTGCAGGAAATCTCGTTCTTCGGTACTTACACATATACCCAGGACGATTTTCGCGAGACTGCGCAAGCCATATTTGACGGGCGCCTTGGCGCGCTCGACTGGATGGATGTGCGGCCATTGAAAGATGGTGCTAAATCGTTCGAGGATATCAGTATGGGCAAGGTTGCTGCCCCCAAAATAATTCTAAAACCCTAAGGTAAATGACAGAGGAGACTGAGTTTTGAGCAACATACCCCAATTGCTGGTGCACGATCACAAGGACAACGTTGGTGTTGTCGTGGTCGAAGGCCTGAAGGCAGGTACCGAAATGCTGTGCGTTGTCACTCACGACAATTCGTCTTTCAAGATCACGGCCAATGCCGATATTCCAATCGGTCATAAGGTGGCGATAAAAGATCTTACTGAGGGCGACACTGTGTTCAAGTATGGCGAGGATATTGGCAAGATGGTCGGTTCCGCCAAGCAGGGCGAGCACGTCCATACCCACAACTGCAAAACGAAAAGGTGGTAACGATGCCGCTCGATTTTTCAAATCAGACGATCAATGCTTGGCGACGCGAGAACGGTCGCGTTGGCGTTCGCAATCACGTTCTGATCTTGCCTGTTGACGACATTTCAAACGCAGCTTGTGAAGCCGTGTCGAACAACGTCAAAGGCACGATGGTCATTCCGCATGCTTATGGCCGACTGCAATTTGGTGAGGATTTAGATCTTCATTTCCGTACTATCATCGGTACCGGTGCCAACCCGAACGTGGCAGCTGTTGTCGTGATCGGGATTGAGCCAGAATGGACAAAAATCATCACCGACGGTATTGCCAAGACCGGCAAGCCTGTGACGGGCTTTTCGATTGAGCAGAACGGCGATTTCGAAACCGTTCGGGCTGCTGGTTGGAAAGCCAAAGAGTACGTCCACTGGGCGACAGAGCTGCAGAAAGAAGCCTGCGATCTGTCCGAGCTTTGGGTTTCGACCAAGTGTGGTGAGAGCGATACCACGACAGGGCTGTCGTCCTGTCCGACGGTTGGCAACATGTACGACAAGCTGCTGCCGCACGGCATCTATGGCTGCTTCGGTGAGACTTCGGAGATTACAGGCGCTGAGCACATCTGCGAGAAGCGTGCCGCTACACCGGAGGCCGCTGCTAAGTTCAAGGCGATTTGGCAGGCTTACAACGATGATGTCATCTTCGCGCACAAGACGGATGACTTGTCTGATAGTCAGCCGACCAAAGGTAACATTCTCGGTGGTTTGACAACGATCGAAGAGAAAGCCATGGGCAACCTGGAGAAGATCGGTCGTACGTCGACTTATATCGATGCGATGGGACCGGCCGTGTCACCTGAAAAGGGACCGGGTCTTTACTACATGGACACATCTTCTGCAGCTGCTGAATGCGTTACGCTGATGGCGGCTGCCGGTTACGTGATCCATACGTTCCCGACAGGACAAGGCAACGTTGTTGGTAACCCGATCGTGCCTGTCATCAAGATCAGCGGTAACCCAAGAACGCTGCGCACAATGAGCGAGCACATCGATGTTGATGTGACCGGTGTCCTGTCACGTGAGCAAACAATCGATCAGGCAGGCGACGCTTTGATCGATATGATCATTCGCACAGCCAATGGACGGTATACGGCTGCTGAAGCACTTGGACACGTTGAGTTCTCGATGACCAAGCTGTACCGCAGCGCCTAATTAGGCATTGCGGCAATGAATGAGGACGCGCGGTCGTTTTGATCGCGCGTCTTTTCTTTGGATTTTTCTCGTCAGCATTGTTGCCAGCGTACGGTTGATTGCGGGGCTTGATCTTCCGCGCTTTACAGCAACAGCGAGTAAGCGCTTTCAAATTTCAATAGATTGATTTTTGTCTCGACACCGCCATCACCTGAAAACCCACCAAGCCCACTGCCACCGACAACACGGTGGCATGGAATAATGATCGGTATGAGATTGGAGCCGCAGGCCTGGCCGACGGGTTGAGGCGGCACGCCGAGATCTTTGGCAATGTCACCGTAGCTGCGCGTACTTCCTTTAGGGATAGCCAGCATTGCATCGTAAACGCGATGTTGAAACTCGGTGCCAGCAGGGGCGAGGGGGAGGTCGAATGTATCAAGGTTTCCGTCGAGGTAGGCTTGCAATTGTCGGGCGGCCTCGATGAGTAATGGTGTGCGTTCGCCCAAGTCCTCCGCCTGCCAGAGCAAATGTGTAATTTGGCCTTCGTCTTCGACAATGCCGAGCTTGCCGAAATCTGAGTTCACGGTGCAAATGTTTGTCAGAGTTTGTTGCATGGTCCCTGGCGCCTGATTGTTCCGCTGATCAACTGAAGTTAGCCTATGCGCAGGTGTCCGTCAGGTGTGTTTATTCAGGCACTCTAGGGTTTGACGCTTTTCACTTGCTCGATGACTTCGCGGGTGACGGCGATCGTGCCCATGTCACCGCCAAATTCCATGGGACGGATGCGGTTGGCGGCAAAGCCTGCTTCTACGGCTTGTTCAATAAGTTCAGCGGCTTTAGCTAACTGTGGTTGGCCTGACTTATCGGCGAGATAGTCTAGCATCAACGCACCGCTTAAGATTGCAGCCAGTGGGTTGGCTTTGTCTTGCCCCATAATATCTGGTGCGCTGCCATGGGCTGGTTGGAACAACCCATGTTCTTGGCCAATTTCGGCGCAAGACGCCATGCCCATGCCGCCGACCAGACCGCCTGCCAGATCAGAGATGATGTCGCCGAACATATTCTCCATCACCATGACATCGAACTCCCATGGGCGCCGGATTAAATCGAGGGCTGTCGCGTCGACATAATTGTAATCCTTGGTGATCTCAGGGAAGGCTGCAGCGCGTTCGTCGAAGATCTGGCGGAAGAATGCCATCGACCGAAAGACGTTTGCCTTGTCGACACATGTGACGTGGCCTTTGTGTCCGCGAGCCTTTCGTTTCGTCGCAAGCTTGAATGCAAAGTCGTGCAGGCGTTCGGTTGTCGGGCGGGTGATACGCAGGATGTCCTGGACTTCATTGTCATTGTCGACCGGGCAACGGTTGTGGACGGCGGCTGAGTAGAACAGCCCTTCGGTGGATTCTCGCAAAACAATCAGATCGATTTCGTCGCCGCGCGGGTCGGCAAGGCGCTGCGGAGCGTTGGGATATGCTTTGATAGGGCGAACGCCGGCGTACAGTTGATACATCTCGCGTAAACGCAGATGTGGCGAAATTTCAGTTCCGTCTGCGTGACGGATGGATGGTAAGCCGATGGCACCTAGAAAAATTGCATCAGCTTCGCCAGCCGCTGCCTCAGTGTTTGGTGCAACGTCTTTTCCCGTCTCTTTGAAATAACCGGCACCTGCGAGCAGTTCATTCAGCTCCAGCTGGAACCCGCCAATGCGATCGCGCGCAGCTGATACCACAGCCATGGTGGCGTCAGTTACATCGACCCCGATGCCGTCGCCTTTGATGACAGCGATCGTATACTTTGGTTCGTTCATGTCAGCTTTGGTCCTGGCGCATCAGATTGATCCCGATGCCGCTAGTTAGCCTATATGTCCCGCCACCAGCAAGGCGTCCAAGATGTGTTTCGTTGTGTGAATGGACTTGTGCAGGTCTGGGGAGGCAATCATAACGTATGGAATGCAATGTCATCTGAGTGACAGACTGCAAACGAACGGGAGACGCCACACAGTGCCGAAACTTGAATATTTCTATGCTGCGCATTCTGCGTTTGCGTATCTTGGATCGCAACGACTGCTGGACATTTCGCGCGCGGCGAATGTCAAGATCGTGCACAAGCCATATGATCTTCGACGAGCGATGGTTGCGATTGGTTCGACGCTGATCAGTCAACGTTCTGAAGGGCATCGGTCCTATTTTTTCAAGCGCGAGATTCAGCGCTGGTCTGAGCATCGCAATGCACCTGTTATGGCCGGGCGGCCGCAGTATCATGACAACGATGTCTCTTTGCCAAACTGCATGCTGATCGCCAGCCAGGAAAGGGGCGAGAATGTTGATGGGCTGGCCCATGCGATGCTGCAAGCACATTGGCGCGATGACGCCGACCTGGCCGATCGAGACACGTTGACCAAACTTGGGGAAACGCTCGATCTGGACGCTGCATTATTGTTGACGGAAGCTGACGGGGCTAGCGCGCGAGGGCTGTCAGGCGACACGACAAACTGACCCTCTGACGCCATGAGGAAGTGACCCTCTTGGCGAGTTATCCAGAGGGAACTTTCATGGAACAGACGCAACACAATGCATCCTGCACGGCCTTGAGGGCATTGCGGGGTGATGA
>CAJQQK010000143.1 GCA_905480435.1 uncultured Hyphomicrobiaceae bacterium
CCAGGGTACGTAGCTTCGCCCTCAATATCCTGCGTGCCAACGGCGAAAACAATATCTCGCAGGCCATGTGGCACAACGTCCTCGACATCACACGGCCGCTCAATTATCGCTTCATGTAGTTAGCGTTGAACAGCCCTGACCCACTGCGGATCACAACCAAGGATTATGTACTACTCAGCAAATTGGAAAACCGAGCCGAATAGCAAACGCACCTTCCCGCTCCTGCTTCGCTGCCGCCCTCGTGCGCCGACGCTCTTCGCCGATTGCGGCTAGTTGTGCTCGGTTCTCCGGCGTAATGAGATTGTAGCGCGCACGCCAATCCGGATCGTCCTTCCAGGCGAAGGGGGCCGTTACGGTTGTCCGCGGCGCCTCCGCCGTTTTCAACAATCCGAGCGCTTGTCCAACGATATCGCGCTGCATGTCTGCCGCCCAGGGATGGCCGCACGGGTTGCCCAGGGGGAAATCTGTAAAGACAAAGCGAGGTGCACCGCAGTGCTCGACAATGTCCTTGCCCGAACCGATGATGACAGTTGGAATTCCGTTTGCTTCGAGATGGCGGGCAATCAAACTCACGGTTTGATGGCAGACCGGTCAAAGCGCCGAAAGGATCGCGGCATCCGCGCCATCGGCACGCAGTTTTGCCAAGATCTCGGGCGCATGAACGTCCATCGTTACAGCCTGACTGTAGACAGTTGGTGCACCAACGAAATGTTCTGTCAGACCGGCGAATACGCCATCCGATGCCAACGCTGAGGCGGCATTGATTGGTAGAAAACTCTCACGGTCATCAGTGTGGGTTGGATCCCGATCCCAGGCGACATCAGTCACGAATTTTTCGGGTGGTGGATCGACCTTACCCGACCAGACAATCTTACGTCCCGCCGCATCTCGATTCGACAGATCCGATGGACTAGCCGTCGTGATCAGCGCGATTCTTGATTCTGATAGCGGCTGCTTGAGTTTTGTGAACGGCACATCATCAAACGTCGACCATAGATAATCTGTCTCGTAGCCCAACGCCCGGTAGTAGAGCCTTGTGCGCTCCATGTAGCCGACCGGCTGCCCCGGCTCCTGATGTTCACCCATTAATCCGTTCCATCTGTTTCACCAAGGTGCCTTACGCCAAGCAAAAATATGTCGAAGATTAGCCATAGCATTGGCCCCATAGCATATGCCAATATCATCGCCAGCCCCTTCACCCACCTGATAACCCGGCGACAGCTCTTCGCCGCACTTCCCGCAGCCGTTCCGCTGTGCCACGTTGCCCGCAAATTGTTTCCCCAGCACAGGATATTCGACCATGAACGGTGCCGAAAGCCTTGTCCGTACACTGCTCGCAGGCGGCATTGATGTCTGCTTCACCAATCCGGGCACATCCGAGATGCACTTCGTGGCAGCGCTTGATGCCGTACCTGGCATGAATTGCGTTCTCTGCCTCTTCGAAGGCGGTGTCACCGGTGCAGCCGACGGCTACTATCGGATGGCGGGCAAACCAGCATCAACGCTGTTGCATCTTGGTCCCGGCCTCGCCAACGGCGTTGCCAACTTGCACAACGCCAAAAAAGCTGGCTCCGGTATCGTCAACATCGTTGGCGAGCACGCGACGTACCACATTGAACTCGACGCACCACTGACAGCGGATATCGAAGGCATCGCACGCCCGGTTTCACACTGGATCAAAACATCCAATCTGTCCGAAGAAATTGCCGGTCACGGCGCCGAGGCGATTGCAGCCGCGATGGTCCCTCCTGGTCAGGTCGCCACATTAATCCTACCCGGTGACACCGCCTGGAACGAAGCCAGTGGCCCAGCCGAAACGCCAGCATTTGCGACCCGCCCAAAAGTTGAAAGCGCGCGCGTCGACAGCGCCGCACAAGCCCTAAAGGGCGGCGCAAAGACACTCATTCTGCTTGGTGGCGTAGCCCTTCAGGAAACCAACCTGCGCATGGCAGGGCAAGTGGCCACTAAGACCGGATGTGCACTGCTCACTGAGTGGTCGAATACACGCCTCGACCGCGGCGCCGGTCGCATCGAGGTTAATCGTATTCCTTACGTCGTCGAAAAGGCGGTCGATGTCCTCAAACCCTACGACCGGATCGTGCTGGTCGGCGCCAGGCCTCCAGTTGCCTTCTTTGCGTATCCCGACAAGCCCAGCATTCTGACGCAAGACGGCGTTGAATTCATCGAACTAGCAACCGATGGCGAAGATATTGCAGGCGTCTTGGCGGATCTCGTTGAGGCAACTAGCGCTTCGAAATCCGAACCAGCCGGCGTTTCAACACCACGTCGACCAGATCTGCCGAAAGGCGCGCTCGATCCAAGTGGTATCGCCGCGATCCTTGGCAACCTGTTGCCGGAAAACGCGGTCGTGGTCGATGAGAGCGTCACCACTGGCCGTGAGTTCTTCCCTCTGACAGCTGGCGCGCCCCCGCACTCCTGGCTCAACAATCGCGGTGGCTCAATTGGCTACGGTTTGCCGGTAGCAACCGGGGCCGCGATTGCCTGTCCCGGCCAAAAAGTTATTGCGCTCGAAGGCGACGGCAGCGCCATGTACACGGTACAATCGCTCTGGACGATGGCCCGCGAAAACCTCGACATCACGATCCTCGTATTCTCCAACCGCTCCTACAAGATCCTGCGTGGCGAACTCACGAACGTCGGCGTACAGAACCCCGGCCCACGCGCAATCGACATGCTGTCGCTTAACCGCCCGGATCTCGACTGGGTCGCGATGGCCAAAGGTATGGGCGTCGATGGTGTCAAAGTGGATGATTGTGAGGGGCTCGCCAAAGCGTTCGCCAATGGCCTTGATCATGAAGGCCCGTACCTGATCGAAATCGAACTCTAACCGCCCAGATCGTTAGACAGTTAAGCTAGATAGACCAAGGGACTTCTCCGTATGCCTCAGGACCAAGCCGGCACGACATCACAAGACCTCCTCGTCGATCTCGAAGACGGCGTGCTCACACTCACGTTCAATCGTCCAAACGCGCGCAATGCTCTGACGCCCGACATGCTAACTGGCATTGGCGACGAGCTGCGCAAAGCAGAGCTCAACCCAGACGTTGGATGCGTTGTGCTGACCGGCAGCGGTGCTGCCTTTTGTGCTGGCGGCGACGTAAAGGCAATGGCAGCCAATCACGCTTCGGGCTCGACGATCGATCCGATTGTGCGCATGGAAACTCAGAAAATTTCACACCGCAATACATCGCTTCGGCTTTACGAAATGTCGATTCCAACCATCGCATCGATCCCCGGTCCGGCAGCCGGCGCGGGCTTCTCGATGGCACTTGCCTGCGATATGCGCATTGCAGCCGACAGCGCTGTAATGACCAGCGCGTTTTCCAAGATCGGCCTATCAGGTGACTACGGCGGAACGTATCTCCTGACCCAGCTGGTCGGCACCGCAAAGGCGCGCGAGCTTTATTATCTCGCCGACCGCATCGACATGGCAGAAGCCCATCGTCTCGGCATCGTAAATCGCGTCGTGCCTGCAGCTGACCTACAAGCTGAAACCAAGAAGCTGGCAAAACGCATTGCAGCCGGCCCACGCCTTGCCCATCGCATGATCAAGGACAACATGAACAAGGCGCTGAATGCCACGTTCGCGCAATGCCTCGACAACGAAAGCGCCAACCTCGCGCAGCTACGCGAAACCGAAGACCACAAGGAAGCCGCCCAAGCTTTTGCTGAGAAGCGCACGCCTGTCTTCAAGGGACGTTAGTCAAAACGACCAGCCAGCACGGACATCAGTCGCAGGAAGGGATTTGACATCAGGTCTTCGTGAAACAAAACCGAAAAAATACAACTTCAAACGAAGTTCGTTTGAGAGTATCCTAAGAACGCTCAATTTTTTTTGGAGCGCAATTACGAGCCGCCAGGCGACGGTAAAGCCGACCCTGTCGCGTTAGACGCGTAGCCACAAGTCGATATCAGGATACGCTCTATGCCCAGGTTGAGTTCAGTGAACGGTGGGGTTTCACTCACAGTTACGTTGGCAGCCAGCATCAGCGCCCTCGTGTTTATCGCGGTCGCATCGGTGCTGGGCCTCGGTCTCTGGAGTGGTTCGCAGAACACAATGAGCCTGCTGAACGACAAGGCAGCTGCGATAATCACCTCAGCCGTTGATCGGGTCCGCATTCACTTGGATGCATCACAAAACCAGGTTGAATTTGTCGAACAACTAATCGCGCAGGGCCGTATTTCCCCTGCTGAGCAATCTCGCTTTGTTGCGTCTTTAACAGGCGCTCTTGCCGCCGCACCACAAATAAGCGCACTCTCATTCATTGATGTAAACCATCAATCCATTATCAATATTCGCACACCCCGGGGATCCAGAACCGTATTCCGGGATGACAGCGCCAACGCCCCCATAAAGCGCGCCGTAGCAACTGCACTGGCAAGTAAGCGTGCAACCTGGGCCGCACCAATGTGGCTTCCAAGGTCCAAAGTCACGATACTCAATCTGCATATGCCGGTGCAGCATGACGGCAAGCTGCTCGGCGTCCTGGTTGCTTCGGTCACGGTACGCAAACTCTCATCTTATCTCGGAGATCTCGAGGCAGGCGGTGCCAGCAACGTATTCGTTCTATACGACCGCACAACCGTGTTGGCTCATCCCAATCTGGCAAGCGGCGCAGTCGGTCGATCGCAAGCAAAACCATTACCAAGCCTCGCCGAAACAGGTGATCCCGTATTGGCTGCAATATGGAGTAGTAAGAACCGGTATCCGTTGCGCATTAACTCAGCCGGTCAGGATTTCCAAGGACATGCACTCCACATTTTCGGTGACCGATACGCCTATTTTTATCGCAACGTTAGTGGCTACGGCAGCAAGGGTCTGCAAATTGGTGCCTATTTCCGTACCGCCGAAATTGACACCGAGTTGCAGCGATTGAAATGGGCGGGGCTTGCGGGCCTCGCAACATTGATACTCGCCTTGATCACAGCCATAGCCCTCGCACGCTGGATCGCAAAACCGATTGTCGAACTCGCTGGCGCAGCGTCACGCATTGGCAAGTTGGAGATATCCGAAACCGTAGAACTGCAAGGCAGCATCTTTCGCGAGCTCAATGATCAAGCACGCTCTTTCAACACAATGCTGCAAGGCCTGCGATGGTTCGAAACTTACGTTCCAAAGAAACTGGTAAGCCGCCTTATCAAAAGCGGCGAGGTTGGCCTGCCCGCCTCAGTTGAGCGCGAGGTAACTGTCATGTTCACGGATATCGTCGGCTTCACCAGTCTTTCCGAAGGCACATCTGCACCAAAGCTCGCAGAATTCTTGAACGAACATTTTGGACTTCTGGCTGCTTGCATAGAAGAGCAAGGCGGCACGGTTGATAAATTCATAGGCGACAGTGTTATGGCGTTTTGGGGGGTGTCAAGCGACACCCGGTTTTGACCCTTTTGCGCCACGAAGAACTGACCCACCTTTCGTCGTAGGCTAGGCTTTCGTCGGTTTGGATTTGGTTGCCGATGCTGGCTTACTTAGCAGGCCGCTGCGACGTTTTTCCTTGAGGCGGTAGCTCTCGCCTCGGATGGTGATGATGTGGCTGTGGTGCAGCAGGCGGTCGAGGATGGCGGTGGCAACGACCGCATCGCCAAAGACGTCGCCCCACTCGGCCACTGACCGGTTTGATGTCAGCAGGATCGCACCCGCCTCGTAGCGAC
>CAJQQK010000144.1 GCA_905480435.1 uncultured Hyphomicrobiaceae bacterium
TGTCCTTGACGGCCGCGAGCACGACGGCAGGCTTGAACCGCGGCGGGGCGAGCACCAACATACTAATCCTGAGTAGCGCTTGATGTCATTGACAACTCTTGGTGGCAAAAAATTACCCACTCAAAACGTCGGGGAGCCACAAAACGAGCGTGAACGTGCCTATGAACTCGGCAATTGATTTATGCATGTTGAATTCGCCTCCCAGCAATAGTGACTGGTTAATATGTAGGGTGGTTTGACGCAAATGATTAACAACGAAAAGGCACAACAGAAAATCATCGCAAATTCAAATAGTTACAATGCACTATTATTAGGAATGCATCTGATTAATTCGATTTTCAGTGCATTGCCCAAATAAATATCGCGGTAGCCAGAAGTCCGAGACAGCTTCTCACACCGTGTAATCGCCCCCATTGATCCATAAGCTTGCGCATTTCAGGTTCTGGCGATGAGGGCGACATGGCCATCAGCCGATTATTGACCGGCATGATCATAATCAGCGTGAATGGCCAATTGCTGACCAAAACCAACCCGCCCAGGCCCCAGCGCCAGTCGCCCGTTAAATACCAGGCCCATGCGCCTAGGATAAATCCAGCAACCGCAAGGCTCGCCTGGATGGCAAAGCCACGTTTGTACGACGGTTTCCATTGCGTCAGTAGCGGCTCATCTGCAAGTTTCAAACGAGCCGGGTGCTCGGCCAGATTGATATAAACAGCGGCGCCCGAGAATATCGCTGCCACGACCACGGCAAGCTCACCAACAAGCATTGTGCATCTCCTATCGGGCATTGATCCTGAACTTCTCAGACCCGCGCAATCACAGCTTTTACACCGAACAAACTCAGGTATGATCCTGGAGCCGGATGAGAAGATGAATCCGGCCCGGCGTCAATCGAGGAGTTCTACTGTGTCAAATGATCCGCTTTTGCAGCCCTTCCAGCTCAAGCATCTCACTCTGAAAAATCGGATTATGACGACGGCGCATGAGCCCGCCTACCCCGAAGATGGCCTACCGACAGAGCGCTACATCGCCTACCATGTGGAGCGAGCGAAAGCCGGGGTTGGGCTCGCGATGACGGCAGGGTCAGCAGTTGTTTCAAGAGATAGCCCGCCGTCGTTCAACAATGTGCTCGCCTATAAGGATGAGGTCGTGCCTTGGATCCGCCGATTGACGGATGCGTGCCATGAGCATGGCACCGTTATGATGATCCAGATTACGCACCTTGGGCGGCGCACGGCATGGAGTTATGGCGATTGGTTGCCGTCCGTGTCGTCAAGCCATCTCAATGAGCCGGCGCATCGGGCGTTCCCGAAGAAGGTCGAAGACTGGGACATTGAGCGCATCAAGAATGACTATGCGGATGCCGCCGAGCGGATGCAGGCTGGCGGCATGGATGGCATTGAGCTTGAAGCCTATGGGCATCTGCTCGATCAGTTCTGGTCGCCGCTGACGAATACGCTGGAGCCACCTTATAATGGCAACCTTGAGAACCGGATGCGGTTTTCGATGGAGGTGCTGGAGGCTATTCGGGCGCGGGTTGGACCGGAGTTTGTTGTCGGGCTGCGCTTTACAGCGGATGAGAAAATGCCCGGCGGTATTGATGCTAAAGAAGGGCTGGAGATTGCCAAGCGATTGCGCGACAGCAAGCTGGTCGATTTTCTCAACGTGATACGCGGCACCGTGCATTCGGACCCGTCAATGACCAATGATGTCATTCCGATTCAGGGCGCGCCGAGTGGGCCGCATATTGATTTTGCAGGCGAAGTGAAAAAAGCGACAGGCATGCCGACGTTCCATGGTTCGCGGATACCGGATGTGGCGACGGCGCGGCATGCGATTGCTTCCGGGCAGCTCGATATCGTTGGCATGACGCGGGCGCATATTGCGGACCCGCATATTGTTCGGAAGATTGCGGAGGGGCGCGAAGAGGATATCCGGCCTTGTGTCGGGGCGACGTATTGCCTGGATCGGATATATCGCGGCGGCGAAGCGCTGTGCATGCACAATGCCGCAACTGGGCGTGAGCTAACGATGCCGCATGAAATTGCGCGCGGCGACGTTGCCAAGAAGGTGGTGATTGTTGGGGCCGGGCCTGGTGGTGTGGAGGCGGCGCGCATCGCAGCAGAGCGCGGACACAACGTGGTTGTGTTTGAGGCGGCGTCGGAACCTGGCGGGCAGTTGCGGCTTACGGCGAAATCGCCGCGACGGCGCGAGATGATCTCCGTGATTGACTGGCGGATGTCGCAGTGTGCCAAGCATGATGTCACGTTTCGATTTAATACATGGGCCGAGTTGGATGATGTTGTGCAAGAGAAGCCGGACGTGGTGATCATCGCAACCGGTGGCATGCCGGATGGCAACGTTTTGGATGCGGGCAATGAACTGGTGGTGACCAGTTGGGACATCATCTCGGGCGATGTGAAGCCTGGGTCGAACATTTTGATTTACGATGACGCGGGGGATCATCCAGCGCTGCAGGCAGCTGAAGTTGCCGTGAAAGCTGGCGCCAAAGTTGAGATTATGACACCGCAGCGCACGATTGCAGCTGAGGTGATGGGGATGAACCTGGTGCCATATATGCGCGCGCTGCAGGGCACTGATTTTACGACGACCGTTGGCCGGCGATTGAAATCGGTTGCGCGGCAGGACAATCAGTTAAGCGCTGACATTGGAACAGACTATAGCGACCTCCGAACAACAGAGACGTACGATCAAGTGGTGGTCAATCACGGCACCATTCCGCTCGATGAGCTTTATTTTGAGTTGAAGCCGTTGTCATCGAACCTTGGTGAGATGGACTACGATGCGTTTATTGGTGGCCGACCGCAGGCGGTGGAACGGAACGCTGAGGGTGCGTTTCAGCTGTTCCGAATCGGTGATGCAGTAGCAGCGCGCGATACCCATGCGGCGATCTATGATGCCTTGCGGCTGGTGAAGGATATTTAGGGGGAGGGACGTGGGCTGCGAGTGAACCACGCTATTCGAAACTGAGAACAAGGCCGTTACGAATTGAGCGCAACGGCCATTGTGTTATTCAAGGCGCTCGCATCCAATCCTGAAAAAATCGATGAAACGCAGAAAGAGGTGGCGTGATGGCACCGTTCGTTAAATTCATAATCCCCTTAATTTTCGGGACTGCTGGCCTTGCAATTTGGCTCACGTGGGCGAATTGGATTGGCTTGATCGTCTTCGTTGGATTGTTCTTTTTCGGATCAAGCGTCGGCACGCATATTTTCAATCGAATTGCGACACCAGAGCAAATCCGACAAGACCTCGCTAGGCGGCGTCGCTTCCATTAGATTGTCTCCATGTTTCGGCCCCAGCTCGCAGGCTCGAAACACCCCTGAGTGTTCGGATCTAAAGCACCTCGCGTTTAATAGGATCCTTAAATCGCCCGAAGATTGGGCGTTGTGGCTTCCAGATCGGCGCAGGCCTGGCTGAATAGTTCCAGTTCTGGGCGGTAGAGGCCTGCACCGAGGCCGCCTCCGGCACCCGTCTTTTCGACAATACCCAACTCGACCACGGGCGTCGCGCCGATCTCGACAATTCGACGGGCACACAGACCCACCCGGGCACCCGAAACGGACATTTCTGGATGCAGTCCACACAGAAGTTGCGCGGGTAAGGCTACGAGATCAGGTGGGCAAAAGCCTTCATGCAAGGCGTGCATGTCAGGCGCATATGAATGAGCCATCGCGCCGAGACCAAAAGCCTCGACCACCGCACTATCGCCATACGCCCCCACGCCACTGTTCACGTCGTAAGGCTCGCGCACCCGTCCTTGGGGCGGCGTGGCCGGGATGACATGCCACTTGCGGGGCTGGCCGCTCAGCTGCAGGCCGAACTGCGTGCCGTTGCCACCGAACGCGGTGATGAGGCTGGATTGAGCAACGCCTTCGGCACCGCCGAGCACACACCGAATGGCGGCCATCCAGAAGTTCAAGTGAATGAACGGCCACTTGTGCATGAACTCGGCTACTCCCTCGGGCTGCGCCCTGAAGTCAATCCTCTGTTCGAGGATGGCCAGCAATCTCGCGTGTGCCGCGCCGTGGCGCAGGTGACCGTCGTCGCCCTCTGTCAATGCCGCATCGAGCAACGGTAACCAGGGTAATGGCGCTGCCGCCGCCTTCGTCAACGCTGCGGCCACGGGACCGTTGAGGAAACGCAAATAGTCGAGCGCCTCTTCGGAACATCGGCCATATCGCGGGGCCGGGTCGCCCCCGGTGCCGCCGCCGTTGATCGGCGCGTAGGCGCGGTTCGCCTCATTGGTCATATCGGTCATCTCGATGAGTGGCATCGATGGGCTGACGACCGCCGCCATCGGAGTCGCGACACGCCTGTCCTGCGCGGGGGAGAAGTCGATCTCGCCACTTCCGACCAATTCCAGTGCTTCGGGCAAAGTCTTCGCCCAGCCCTCGTAGACACAAGCCACCGCGGCTGAATTCAGGGTTGGCTGCACCAGGTCGGCCGCCACGGCAACGGGGGGCCCGCAATGCAGCAAGGCGCGGCCTTCGAGACCGACGGCTTCCCGCGCCGGCCTAATCGCCGTCCAGGCAGGGCGTACGGTCAAGAATTTTTCAAATGCGAGTGTGTCTGCCGGATGCATGTCGTTAATCCAAATTGCTGGCTATGAACCCCGAACCATTCGCACGGTAGTCTCGACCGGCAAGATAGAAAAGACAAATGCAAATACTATTTGCGCTCACGGGCCGCACCGGCCAGCAGAGCTGGCCTGGCCCTCCGCGGGGGCGGCGCTAAGCGCCGGGTCGCATGCGCTCCCGGGTGTAGTAGCCTTGTGGGACTCTGGGAAATGAAGAGGCCGGGGCGCATTCGCGTGGTGTGATGCGGGGAGGCTCTGGGAATCAGCTGTTTGCGCTCACGGGCCGGTTCGCCCAGCAGAGCTGGCCTGGCCCTCCGCGGGGGCGGCGCTAAGCGCCGGGTCGCGGTGCTCCCGGGTGTAGTAGCCTTGTGGGACTCTGGGAAATGAAGAGGCCGGGGGGCAATCGCGTGGGTGTGATGCGGGGAGGCTCTGGGAATGAGCTGTTTGCGTTCACGGGCTGCACCGGGCGCTGCCGCGCCCTGGCCCTGCGCGGGGGCGGCGCCAGGCGCCGGGTCGCATGCGCTCCCGGGTGAAGTAGCCTCGTGGGGTTCTGGGAAATGAAGAGGCCGGGGCGCATCCGCATGGGTGTGATGCGGGGAGGCTCTGGGAATGAGCTGTTTGCGCTCACGGGCTGCACCGGGCGCTGCCGCGCCCTGGCCCTCCGCGGGACGGCGCGTCGTATGAAACAGGCCTCCGGAATGATGCGTCGAGTCGCATGCGCTTCCGTTACGTACTTCCGAATAAGTCAGACACACTCTAACACCTCAAGCCTCCCCGTATTGCCCCAGTGCGGATGAGACCCGGCAAACTCATTTTCCAGAATCTCACAAGGCTACTACACCCGGGAACGCATGCGACCCGGCGCCTGGCGCCGCGCCCTCGCAGGCCCGAGCGTGAGCAAGGAATAGTCGTGAGAGAGAAAAGCCAGAGCGGCCGCCAGAACTCAAATACGATCCCACTTTAACCTGGACCGCTCTAGAAAGTGCGGCTTTGATCAGCCTTGATGGCGCATGCCGATTTCGCCGAACATGGCGCGGAGGTCGACGGTGGAGCGTTCGCCGATGTCGTCGAAGTTTTGCTCGATCCAGTTAGCGGCGGCGCGGCGGCCGATGTCGCGTAGGTGGACCAGGAAAGCCCATTCAGAATTCATCTTGGATGATGAGCCGAGCGCTTGCATTTCTTCGTCGGCCTCGATGATGTGGACGTTGAGGCGGCAGTATTCGGTGTCTGGCAATTTGCTTTCGTCGATCAAGCGGTCGACGAAATCGATCGAGCGCAGCTCCTTCATGAGCGAGCTGTTGAAGGTGATCTCGTTGACGCGATTGAGGATTTCGCTGGCAGTGCGCGGCGTGCCTTTGCGGATGACGGGATTGATCTGGACGATCACGACGTCGTTGCTTGGGCTGTGGTTGACGAAGGGAAAGAGTACCGGATTGCCCATGTAGCCGCCGTCCCAATAGGGCACGCCGTCGATCTCGACCGCGTGAAACATCAAGGGCAGACAGGCCGAGGCCATGACGACATCGAGCGTGATCTCGGCCCGGTCGAAGACGCGAACGCGGCCGGTTTCGACATTGGTCGCCGAGATGAAAATCGGCATATCTTCGCAGTCGCGGACTTTTTCGAAATCGACGAATTTCTCGACGAGGTCGCGCAGCGGATTGATTTCGAGTGGGTTGGTATCGTAGGGCGAGGCGACGCGGTTCATGAGATCCATCCAGACAAAGGCTGGTGATGCATCGAGTGACCAGTTGCCGGACAGAATATCGAACGGGCTGCGTTGGATCGGGCTGGCTTGACCGGCACGGGAGACCTCACGCCAAAAACGTTCGAGCTCGGCGCGGGCGCCCTCGCCGCCGCCGTCATACATGCCTTGCGAAGCAACCACCGCGTTCATGGCACCGGCGCTGGTGCCGGAAACTGCCTCGACCCAGATGCGGCCATCTTCAAATATTTTGTCGAGCACGCCCCAGGTGAAGGCACCGTGTGCGCCGCCGCCCTGGAAAGCAAGATTTACCGACTTAACGTGTTGAACAGAACGTTTTTGGTGTTTGGCCACACATGATCCTGAGAGTTGGGACTGGAACGTACTCAAAGCAGATTGGCGTTGAATTGCCAACAACCAGCGCGGCGGCAAGATGGGCTTCTTTGGTTAATGCCCTATTTGTGATTGGCCGTTGGAGGACAGAGGAAGTGCGCGACTGGAAACATGTGCGCATTCCTGTCATCGTTTCGCAACGTAGCGAACTTTTGCAACTTTGAGAACGGGACCATCGGAATGAGCGAGCACACTCTCAAATGGATCGAGGTTGGTCATGTCGACGATCTCGCGGAAGGTCGTGTCATGACCGTGACACCAAAGAACCGCTCGTTGTGCCTGTCGCACTTTGATGGCCAGTGGGCTGCGATGGACAATCGTTGCCCACACCAGGGCGGCCCGCTTGGGGAAGGTTCGATCGAAACCGGCGTTGATGGGAAATGCTGGATACGCTGCCCGTGGCATGGTTGGGATTTCGATCCGCTGACCGGAGCGCCTCCGGGCGGCCATGAGGATACAGGGCAGCAGCTCTATCCGGTCGATGTCAAAGATGACGGGCGGATCATGATTGGCCTCGAAGCGGAACCGGCGCACGAGCGGACGGTGACCGACGTAATGGTCGAGACGATGCTCAACTGGGGCGTCAAGCGGGTGTTCGGGATGGTCGGACATTCTAACCTTGGGCTTTCCGAGGCGATCCGGCGGCAGACGCTGACGGGCGAGCTTGGCTATATCGGCGTGCGCCACGAGGGAGCGGCGGCGTTTGCGGCTTCGGCTTATGGCAAGCTGACGGGCAAGCCGGCTGCGTGTCTGACGATTGCAGGACCGGGGGCCACCAACCTGCTGACCGGTTTGTGGGATGCTAAGGTAGACCGCGCGCCAGTGCTCGCGATGACGGGACAAGTGCAGACGCAAGTGTTTGGGCCCGGAGCATTTCAGGACATTGATCTCAAATCGGCGTTTGAAGCTGTTTCGCGGTTTTCGCAACCGGTGCTGACGACATCCAATCACGCGGAGCTGATGTCACTGGCCTGCAAGTCATCGATCATTGAACGCGATGTTGCCAATCTCATTTTCCCGGACGATGTGCAGACGATTGCGAGTGACGCAAAAGCGGGCGGGCCGGAGGGCCGAGTGAGTGGCAGCGTTGTTGTGCCGTCAGAGGACGATCTGGCGAGTGCCGTCGCGATGATCAACGCGGCAAAGCGACCGCTGATCGTTATGGGGCATGGTGCGCTTGAGGCACGTGATGCGGTGATCGCGTTTGCCGAGAGCATCGGCGCGCCTGTGACGACGACGTTTAAAGGCAAGGGGCTGATACCCGACACGCATCCGAATGCGGCAGGCGTGCTTGGTCGTTCGGGCACGCCGATCGCGAGCTGGTTCATGAACGAGGCTGATCTGATCATCGCGCTTGGTTCGTCGTTTGCGAACCACACCGGCATTGAGCGGTCAAAGCCAATCATCCAAGTGGATTTTGAGCGCATGCAGCTTGGCAAGTTCCATCCCGTGGCGCTGCCCGTCTGGGGTGAAATCGGCGCGTTCTGCAAGGCGATCGAGCCACGCATCTCACGTTCTGGCGAGGCTGCCGATCAGGTTGCGGAGCTCGTGGAGCGGTGGTCGATATGGCGGGCTGAAAAGCGGCTCCCCGACGTTTTGAGTGGGTAATTTTTTGCCACCAAGAGTTGTCAATGACATCAAGCGCTACTCAGGATTAGTATGTTGGTGCTCGCCCCGCCGCGGTTCAAGCCTGCCGTCGTGCTCGCGGCCGTCAAGG
>CAJQQK010000145.1 GCA_905480435.1 uncultured Hyphomicrobiaceae bacterium
TGATAAAAGTTCCAGGAATTCTGATGCCATGAGTGCGCTCCTTTCGAATCAAACGCACTCCTATAGATTCAGATAAATCCCCGACCGTGAATCCCTTATCGCAGAGTTATGCAGCAGTCAGCGTTGAACAGCCCTGGGTGAGTATCCGTCATGAGACGGCGCTCGGCACACAACAGGTTGGAATCAGTTCGCCGCGCTATCACATAATGGATATGGTAGGATAGGCAACTCGACGTGGCGGTCGGCGGGGTCTGCCGGTAAAGCGGTAACAACAGGTCCCCGATACCAGGGCATCCTCTCTGGGCACATGGCACGTCGAGCAAGCACGATACAGCGTGAGCGAGACGACACCATGGTGACAGACAGCGAACTCTTCGACATCTATGCACAGAACTACGACGCCCAGAAGCAGTCCGAGATATCACTCAAGGACTACCTCGAAGCGTGTCGAACTGATGCAACTATGTATGCGAGTGCCGCCGAACGTATGATCAAGGCGATCGGCGAACCCGACATTATCGACACTCAGAAAGACCAGCGCATGAGCCGGATCTTTCTCAATCGAACCATCAAGGTTTACCCAGCTTTCAAAGATTTCTACGGCCTTGAGGAAACCATCGAACGCATCGTCAGTTTCTTCCGGCACGCGGCTCAAGGTCTCGAGGAACGCAAGCAGATTCTCTATCTGCTCGGCCCCGTCGGCGGCGGCAAGTCTTCGCTTGCTGAGCGTCTGAAAGAAATGATGGAAGCCTGCCCGATCTATGTCTTGAAGGCCGGGGATGAGATCAGCCCGATCTTCGAGAGTCCGCTCGGCTTGTTTGATCCGGGCACGATGGGCAGCGTCATCGAGGAACGCTACAACATTCCACAGCGCAAGCTGACCGGTCAGATGAGCCCCTGGGCCGTCAAGCGCCTCGATGAATTCGGCGGCGACATTTCCAAATTCTCGGTCGTTAAACTGCTGCCATCGCGGTTGCGCCAAGAGTGTGTCGCCAAAACGGAACCAGGCGATGAGAACAACCAGGACATCTCAGCCCTTGTTGGTAAGGTCGACATCCGCAAGCTTGAATTCTTCGGTCAGAACGATGCCGACGCGTACTCCTATTCGGGTGGCCTCAATCGCACGACGCAGGGCCTGCTTGAATTCGTCGAGATGTTCAAGGCGCCGATTAAGATGCTGCACCCGTTGCTCACCGCAACACAGGACGGCACTTATGTTGGCACCGAGAACGTCGGCGCATTGCCTTACAGGGGCATCATTCTCGCCCACTCGAACGAAAGCGAATGGCAAACTTTTCGCGCCAACAAAAACAACGAGGCGTTCCTTGATCGCATCTGCGTCATTCAAGTGCCTTATTGCCTGCGCGTATCAGAAGAGCAAAAAATCTATGAAAAACTGCTCTCGGGCAGTGAAGTCGCTGATGCACCCTGCGCGCCGGGCACACTCGAAATGCTGGCACGCTTCTCGGTGCTAACGAGGCTCAAGGAGCATGAGAATTCGAACCTGTTCTCCAAGATGCGCATCTATGACGGCGAGACCCTCAAGGACACCGATCCGCACGCAAAAACCATCCAAGAGTATCGTGATGCCGGCGGCATAAACGAAGGTATGGACGGCACCTCGACGCGGTTCGCCTACAAGGTCCTATCCGAAACTTTCAACTACGACACAACCGAGGTTGCAGCCGATCCGGTTCATCTGATGTACGTCCTTGAGCAATCGATCCGGCGCGAACAGCTACCGGAAGATACCGAAGACCAGTACATCGAGTACATCAAGGAAGAGCTCGGGCCGCGCTATGCGGAATTCATCGGCAACGAGATCCAGAAAGCTTATCTCGAAAGCTACAGCGATTTTGGCCAGAACCTGTTCGATCGCTATGTCGCTTATGCCGACAGCTGGATTGAGGATCAGGATTTTAAAGACCCTGACACCGGCCAGCTCATGAACCGACAAGTCATCGACCAGGAGCTCTCCCGGATCGAGAAGCCGGCTGGTATCGCGAACCCTAAAGACTTCCGCTACGAGGTCGTGAAATTCTCGCTCCGGGCGCGCGCCAGAAACGCTGGCAAAAACCCAAGCTGGACCAGCTACGAGAAGATCCGTGATGTTATCGAGAAGCGGATGTTCAGCCAGGTCGAGGATCTGCTGCCGGTAATTTCGTTCGGCGCCAAGCAGGACGCTGAGACTGAAAGTAAACATGCTCAGTTCGTCGATCGGATGATCTCGCGCGGCTACACCCAAGGCCAAGTCCGCCGTCTCGTCGAATGGTACATGCGCGTCAAGAAGAGTGGGTAAAGGGATGCTTTGTCATCTTTCTGCCTTTCGCCCTAGCCCTCTCCCCGTGAAGAACAGGGAGAGGGAACACCGCTTCCGTTTTTGTCGACGACCTCAAATAAACGACGGGCAGGATTCCCTCTCCCTGCAAGCTCTTCGCGTAGCGGGAAGAGGGCTAGGGTGAGGGGCAGCGAGAACCAATAGCGTCAGCGGTGGACCACCCAATTCCACCCGTCTGACAATCACGTACCGCCGCCAAAGGAGCAGGCATGCATATCGTTGATCGCCGTCTTAATCCGAAAGCCAAGAGCCTTGGCAATCGCCAGCGCTTTCTGCGTCGGGCGAAGGCGGAAATCCGCGAAGCGGTGCGTGAATCCCTCCGCAAACGCAAAATCAGCGATGTCGAAGGCGGCGAAGATGTTCGCATCCGATCAAAGAGTCTACGCGAGCCAACCTTCGGCCTTGGCCGCGAACAGGGCGAACGTGACTACGTGCTACCTGGCAACCGGGAGTTCAGCCCTGGCGACTCCATTCGTAAACCGGAAAGCGGCAAAGGCGGCCGCGGCCAGAAAGGCTCAGCCGATGGCGAAGGCGATGATGACTTCGTGTTCTCGTTGTCGCGCGACGAGTTCCTCGACATTTTCTTCGAAGACCTGCAACTGCCGAACATGATCAAAGCCAAACTCAAGTCGGTCAAATCGACGGAGCCGGTCCGCGCCGGATTCTCAACCGACGGCCCACCATCGCGGCTCAATCAAGTTCGCACGATGCGCAATTCCCTGGCGCGCCGCATCGCACTTCGGCGGCCACGACAAACCGAGATTGATGAATTGGAAGCCGAAATCGCGCGTCTGGAAGCAACCGGCAATACGTCGCCTGCACAGCTAACCGAGATGCGCGAGAAGCTGCGCCATCTGCTGCATCTGCGCAAAATCGTCGCCTACATCGATCCGATTGACCTCAAATACAACCGCATGGAGCGGCGGCCAAAGCCGAAAACGCAGGCCGTCATGTTCTGCCTGATGGATGTCTCTGCCTCGATGACGGAGGACCTCAAGGAGCTCTCAAAACGCTTCTTCATGCTCCTGCATCTGTTCTTGTCGCGACACTACGCCGAAGTCGACATCGTCTTCATCCGCCACACCACGCAGGCGCAGGAAGTCGACGAGGACACCTTCTTCCGCGCAACCGAAACGGGCGGCACGGTGATCTCGTCGGCGCTTGAAGAAATGATGAATGTCGTCAGAGACCGTTATCCGGTCGATGACTGGAACATCTACGCAGCGCAGGCGTCTGACGGTCACAACTTCGATGACGACATGGATTACGCGATGAACCTGCTGCAGACCGAGATCCTAAAAATCTGCCAGTACTACGCCTATATCGAAGTTCACTCCGACGAATATCTATCGCCGTTCCAAAGCGTCGTGTGGTCAGGCTACGACACGATTGAGGGCGACCACGAGAACTTCGCAATGCGCCGCGTCTCCGGCCCTGGAGAAATTTATCCGGTCTTCCGCGAACTCTTTAGCCCGACGGAGGCATGAACCATTATGGCAGCCAACACTGGGACGCGCAGTTCAAACAAAAGCGGGCCGTTGCTCTATGACGGCGCCGAGTGGGATTTCGCATTGGTCAACAAGACTTACGAGGCGATCCACGCAATCGGCGTCGGCGAGATGGGGCTGGATATCTACCCCAACCAACTCGAAGTTATCCGCTCAGAACAGATGCTCGATGCCTACGCCTCAATCGGCATGCCGAACATGTACCGGCACTGGTCGTTCGGTAAACATTTCGCCCGCGAAGAGTCCGCTTACCGAAAAGGCGCCCGCGCGCTGGCTTACGAACTGGTGATCAATTCCGATCCCTGCATCAACTACATCATGGAAGAAAACACCATGACGATGCAGACGCTGGTCATGGCGCACGCCGCGATGGGCCACAATCATTTCTTCAAAAACAATTACCTGTTCCAGCAATGGACCGACGCAACGGCAGTGTTGGATTATCTGACCTTCGCCAAGGAATATGTCGCTGAGTGCGAAGAAAAGCACGGCATTGAAGCCGTTGAAGCGGTGCTCGATTCCGCTCATGCATTGATGAACCAGGGCATCAGCCGCTATCCGATGCAACATAAATCTGTTGGCGACAAGCGCGAAAAACAACGCAAACGTCGCGAGCACGCTGAAGCCGATTACAGCGAGATCTGGCGTACGTTGCCGCGCGCGGAACATCCCATGCCGTTGCTGCAGGACGTTGCGGTCGAAGGCGAGCAGGAGGCTGAAAGCCTAAAACTGCCGCAGGAAAACCTGCTCTACTTCCTGGAAAAGCATGCGCCAAAACTCGAGGAGTGGCAGCGCGAGTTGATCCGCATCGTGCGGATGTTAGCGCAATATTTCTATCCGCAACGCCAGACCAAGGTGATGAACGAAGGCTGCGCCACGTTCTGCCATTACGAGATCATGAACCGCATGTTTGATCTCGGTCAGGTCAACGAAGGCGCGATGCTGGAGTTCATGCATTCGCATTCGTCCGTCGTGTTTCAGCCGCGCTTCGAAGACAAGTTCTATAGCGGCATCAACCCTTATGCGCTCGGCTTCGCCATGATGCAGGACATCCAGCGCATGTGCACCGAGCCAACCGAGGAAGACCGCAACTGGTTCCCGGATATTGCCGGCAATGGCGATCCGCTCGGCACGCTGAAAACCGCGTGGGCTGAGTTCCGCGACGACAGCTTCATCCTGCAATATCTGTCACCAAAGGTGATGCGCGACTTCCGCTTCTTCCATATCCACGACCGGTCCGAGTCACCTTTCATGAAGGTTGAGACAATCCACAACGAGATCGGTTATCGCGAGGTGCGCCGCAAGCTCGCCTCGCAATATGACAGCAGCGTCACGGATCCAGACATCCAGGTCGTCAGCGCTGATCTATCCGGTGGCCGCCGGCTCACACTGCAACACCGCGCCCGCAATGGCGTGCTGCTCGACAAGAAACTATGCGATCGCACACTCCTGCACGTCGCCCATCTATGGGGCTATCGCGTCAAGCTGCTGGAAGTCGAGCACGAGGGCGGCGATCTATTGCGCGAGCACGAATCTCTTCCGATGCCTTGATGGCCGTTTTAGTATGTCAGCTCGCCAACCACTTCGTCATTTCCGCACAGGCGGGAACCCAAGCAAACGAACGCAATCTTGGTGGATTCTGTGACTTGGCTGGATCCCAATCTCCGGGGGGCGACGCTTGTATAGTCGGCAGGGCTGAACGCTCTACGTCGCACAACCACGCTTCTCGGCAAGCCTGCCGATCGCGATCAGCTCCGGTCGATATTCAAAATGCATGGTATCAAAATGATACCAACGACCACCCCAGACAAATCCGTACCGTTCGAAAATGTCAACGATCTCTTTCGGTATCTTGTTCTTGTAGCGCGGAACATTGCCCGGCTTACCTTTCGCCCACCGCCAATAGTCGGTGTACTTAATGTTGATGTCGATCGCAGCTCCAAAACTGTGCACACTCAACCGCGTCGTGCCTGCAATTACGCGCCAGTTAAACGTGCCGGCCGTCTTCCGGTAAAACTTGCTAAACTTCTTGGGCAGCTTGCCAAGCGCGTCACGCACCTTTTCAAGTGCCTTATCGGTGCCGTGGCGTTTGGTTGCCAGCACCTTCGATCCAAACCAGTTGACCGCCCGCATCTGGCCGCGCGCTGCGTTTTTCGTCGCCCCAAAGATATGCCGCATTAGCGCATCACTGCGAATGCGTCCTGGATCAAAATTCACGGCTGGCGTCCCGACCTGGCAGCGGCCCATCGGATAAACTTGCGAAAGCGTATCCTCGATGTCTGGGTTCTTTAGCTTGGCCTGATGGTTCTTCTTTTTGCCATCGTCGATCACCAATTTCGCATCATTGCTCAAGACAAGATGATTGCCTCTCACCTGCTTGATCAGCTTCGGATAGTGATCCTTCAAGATCGCAAGCTTCTCCTGCAACGACACTGAGCCCGCATGGCTGATAGTCGAACTCGCCCCCATAGTCGCCCCCATAGTCGCGACCATGAGCGCCATGCCCGCGATAACTGTTCGCCAAAGTTTGTACACGTGCAACAAGCTCCGTTGAAATGCGTCCCCGGTCGATTGGCCCCGTTCGATAGGTAGACAGTTCATTCAATCAGCTTTCAGTGGCGGTCGTGAGACGATCAGTTTCGACGCTCCAACGCGCGAAAAATTCCGGCAACTGGTTGGCGGCGTGCGGCATCCTTTGCGGCGTGCCAGGCGATGCAACGACTTTATGTTCTTCCACGCCACGTCTGAGGCAGGTCTCTCAACTTCGTGATTGCATTTGCGTCCACCGTTCTCGAAGTACGAATAGCCAACCGGCGAAAAGAAGCAGTAGCCAGCCTTGTAAAAGATCTCGTTGCGCGCAACCCAGAGCGATGGGCAATTGAGGTTACGTATTTCGCTCCATTGTAAAGCCCGGTCGGAGCTGTCGGCAAAAACTGGTTTGCTATCGTCATACGCATAGACGCACTGTGCGCGGGCCGAAAAGGCAATCTGATAGATCGCGGTCGCAAGCGATACGCCCATGATCACCAGAAACACACCGATGACCCAACGCGCCATCTCATGGATCTTGTACATAATGCCAATCGCCATCAGCACGATGAAAATGATGATTTGATTGGCGTGTGTCACCCCGAGGAACTCAAAGACGTTCAGCAGCAGATTCATCAAAAAATCCATCGTGCTTCCTCTCGCCTTATGTCGTTAACAAACGTTTCTTCTTGAAAATTATGCTTCGGCCTCTTCCGGAACATAAGGCGACCACAGATATCCAACCCGCTCTGGTGTCCGCTCTCGAATGGTCTCCAGGTGCGCAAAGATCTCGCGTGGATGCAGCGGATAACCGCGCTCAAACACAGACTTGCGCTCCAATGTCTGGAGCTCCTTGAATAATGGCTCAGCGGTGTAATGCAGCATGGCGATCGCCGAAATAGTGTCACGTTTCATGTTGGTTGGCACCGGCGGCGCAACTGTCGCCAGCAGCGCAGACAACGGCCACGGTATGTAGGAACTCGCTCGGGCCAGCCGGCTGATGATTTTCAGCGCTGGCGGCTCCTTGAATGTGTAGCTCTCTTTCTCCATCCATTCGAACAGCTTGACCATTACGAAGTCCTGCAGGCGGATGTGGCTGGTGCGCTCGAAATCGCGCCATTCGGCAATTGCTTCGAAGCCGGGTTCAAGCTCAAGGTCCGCCGGCGCAAATGATACGTTCGCTGTCACACCGATACAGTTGAGGAAATCGCGCGATCCCTGCTCGAAGCGCGAAGCAAACGCCGGCAGCACGTGCTTGCCGTCGCTCGCTTCATCAAACGCCTGACGGATCAGTTTTGAGCAGAACAACCGGTCGTAGCCCTCAAGCTCCATGCTGAAATCGTAAGGAATGCGTCGGGCAAACATCCGGCGTGAGCTGCGTACATGCTCGTAGATATTTTGCGCGGCTTTGCGCGCGAGCTCCTGGTTCTTGTGTCGAAAAACAACCGCTCGGCCAAGGTCATGACTGAGCGCTCCGTGCAGGTTGTTAGTTGTGGCGCCAGCTTCAATCAACGCTTCGACAACGTGTTGCTGTCCTTGCGGGTCTATATAAACAAGCGCCGCATGACTGAACTGCGAGTCGACATCGCTGATCCGCGCGATCGCCGCCGAGTTGTGGATCGTGCCACGCACCACAATCACATCGCCAGATTTGAAATCAGCAAGCCGTGCCCCGCGCAGTTCTGGATGAAACAGCGTGCCGCGCGTCTTCTTGGAGAACGCGAGACGGCGCGATTTGCCCGGTTTCCGTTGCCGAAAGTTGATCATCAACTCGCCGATTAGATCGGTCGCATATCGCAACGCTCGAAATACATCGCGCAGAAGCTTCTCGGCCTTTGGTGTCACGAAACCGCGGGAGTGCCACCCCCCAATGCGGCTGCGCAAACCAAGCCGCAAGTCATAAAAATCATCGAGCAGGTCCGGCGCAGCAGCTCGCAGCGGCCTCAGCTCATAGCGCGCGAAGTCAACATTGAAGACATGCGTGTAGATTTTCTGTAGCTGCTCTTC
Source organism: uncultured Hyphomicrobiaceae bacterium (assembly GCA_905480435.1). Lineage (GTDB taxonomy): Bacteria > Pseudomonadota > Alphaproteobacteria > Rhizobiales > Hyphomicrobiaceae > CAJQQK01. The sequence continues at coordinate 8,383 of CAJQQK010000145.1, forward strand.
GAGCGCATTGGCGCTTGTTACATCTTCGTTGCACAGCAACGTTAGCTGAGCCAAATCCCCGTCGAACGTCCGACAACCTGAAACTTTAGCCACGAGACCCTCTTCAACGCTAACTGGCGACAGGCATCAGCTGGGCACCTTTTGCGAGATGTCCGGCATTTTGGCATGCAATCTAGCGCAGGCACCGGGCTTCGGGAATGCCGAGGCTGCGGCGCCTGCGATTTTGTTAGTGGTTGTCGCGCGGAATCCCCTTAGTCTCAGCAATCCGCTGGTATTTGACAGCCAGCTTCAGCACCATGCCCTCGGACAGCTCACCGACGATGCCACGCTGGATTTCCTGCCATGGCGTCTGATGGTCTGGATATTTGTAACCACCAGCGGCTGCAAGATCAGCCTGTCGCGTCTTATAGTCATCATCCGAAATCAAGATGTCGGCTGTGCCCTTGCCAAGATCAATACGGACACGATCGCCGGTCTTCAGCAGTGCCAGCCCGCCACCTGAAGCAGCTTCTGGCGAGGCATTTAGAATGGACGGCGAACCCGACGTGCCGGACTGTCGACCATCACCAATGCACGCAAGTGACGAGATGCCTTTGTTCAGCAGATAAACAGGCGCGCGCATGTTGACCACTTCGGCGGCGCCCGGATAACCGATCGGTCCGGCACCACGCATGAACAGCACGCAGTTTTCATCGATCTCAAGCGCCGGGTCATCGATCCGGTGATGATAATCTTCCGGGCCGTCAAATACGATCGCACGCCCTTCAAAAGCTTCCGGATCTTTCGGGTTGTTCAGATAGCGCTGGCGAAACTCATCCGAAATCACGGAGGTTTTCATGATCGCACTGTCAAACAGGTTGCCCTTGAGGTTGAGGAAGCCAGCCGCGGCCTGCATCGGGTTATCATAAGCCTTGATGACATCGCGATCCTCGGAGAAGCGGCCTTCACAATTCTCGATCAGCGACTTGCCATTGATCGTCGTTGCGCTGCCGTCAATCTTGCCCTTGGCAATCAGCTCCGCAATGACCGCTGGCACGCCGCCTGCGCGGTGGAATTCCTCACCGAGATACTCGCCGGCTGGCTGCATGTTGACGAGTAGCGGGATGTCGAGGCCATGTTTCTGCCAGTCATCGTTATTGAGCTCGACGCCGATATGGCGTGCGATGGCGTTCAGATGGATCGGCGCATTGGTCGAACCACCGATTGCCGAGTTGACCACAATTGCGTTCTCGAACGCAGCCCGCGTCAGGATCTGCGAAGGACGCATATCTTCCCACACCATGTCGACGATGCGCTTGCCAGTTTCGTACGAGATCTGCTGGCGCTCGCGGTAAGGCGCCGGGATCGATGCGCAGCCAGGCAGGCTCATGCCAAGCGCCTCTGCCAGCGAATTCATCGTCGATGCCGTACCCATCGTGTTGCAATGGCCGGCAGATGGCGCTGATGAGGCAACAAGTTCGGCGAAACCTTTGTAGTCGATTTCGCCACGCGCCATCATCTCACGCGCTTTCCAGACAATCGTGCCCGAACCCGTGCGCTCACCTTTGTGCCAGCCGTTCAACATTGGTCCGCCTGACAGCACGATCGCCGGCAGATCGACCGTTGCAGCGCCCATAATCTGCGCCGGTGTCGTCTTATCGCAACCCGTCGTCAGCACCACGCCATCAATCGGGTAGCCGTAAAGCGTCTCAACCAAGCCCAAATACGCGAGGTTACGGTCAAGGCCAGCGGTCGGCCGCTTGCAGGTTTCCTGGATCGGATGCACCGGGAATTCGAAACAGATGCCGCCAGCTTCGCGGATGCCTTCGCGCACCCGTTCGGCCAAGAAGATATGGTGCCGGTTGCAGGGGCTGAGGTCCGAGCCGCTTTGCGCGATGCCGATAATCGGCTTGCCCGACTGCAACTCATCCAGCGTCAGTCCGAAATTCATGGTGCGCTCGAGATAAAGCGCGGTCATATCCGCGTTGGCTGGATTGTCGAACCAGGCCTTGGAGCGCAGGCTCAGGCGTTGCGCATCGGTCGGTTTTTGCGTCATGAACTTTTCCTAGCTCCAGGCAGGTGTGTTTATGGACCAGCGGTAAGGTCCGCCGACGATCGCGCGGATCATAAGAGGTTTGTCGCCGATGTTGAACAGATGATTGCCGCATCCAAGCGATCAATGCCGATGATCGGCATGCCCCATACATTTGGGTCGACTGGCGTTAAGGCAGCGCAAACCAAAGAGGACGCCCTGAGCAGCTATTTAGCAAGTCGTATCGTATAAATATATATTCCAATTAAGATGCAATTAGAGCGTACACATATGATCAGTTTGACCCGCCTGTCACGTGCATTTGTTATGGCATCATTGTGTGTCGCCGCAAATTGCGCCGCATTGAAAGCTGAAACGCTGCGAATAGGCGTCCAAGGCAGTCTTGCGAGCCTCGATCCATATGTGCTCAACGAGACGTTTTCTCTCGGTATTTTGTCGAATGTCATGGAGGGCTTGGTCCGTCGTGACGCCAAGCTGCGTCTACAGCCGGCCTTGGCGACCAGCTGGCAACAGCTCTCACCGCTCCAGTGGCGCTTTCATCTTCGGCGCGGCGTCGAATTCCACGATGGGTCACCATTCTCAGCGGATGACGTGATTTTCTCCTTCGATCGCGCGCGTGGGCCTCAATCGCAGCAGCGCATGCGGATACCGGCAGGACTGCGGATCGAAAAGGTCGACCAGCACACCGTTGACTTCCATCTGGCGACCCCCAATCCCATTCTCCACGTCAACTGGGAAGCTCTGCTGATCATGTCGTCCCGGTGGGCCCGGCAGCACAAGCTGCAACGCGTCAGTGCTATCCAGCAACGCGCTGATGATCGCGACCGCAACAATCGACAGCATCTACCAGCCCCCATTCTTAGAGCTAACGGCACCGGTCCTTACCGGATCACCTACCACCGCGCTGGCGAGAAAACCCTGTTCGCCCGCAACTCCAATTGGTGGAGCGCGCAACGAGCCGGCTTTGCCCGCATCGAGATGCACACCGTGCGCAACCCCCAAACGCGAACGGCGGCCTTGCTGTCCGGTCAGGTTGATCTGATCGTGCCAGCGCCGCTCTCTGATCTGGAACACATTGATCGCACAGTTGGCACCAAGACGATTACGGGGCCTGAACTTCGAACAATCTTCCTCAACATGGACCAGATGCGCGACACACTCGTCGGCGCAACGCCTGGCACCGAAAACCCATTGCGTGACGTCCGCGTGCGCCGCGCGATCCACCACGCGATTGATGCCGAAGCGATTACTCGTGTCGTCATGCGCGGCCGCGCGGTGGTCGCCTCGTCGCTGATGTCGCCGTTAGTGCATCCAGGCGTCAGCGCCATCCAGCGTCTGGCTTATGATCCGACACGCGCCCGCGAGCTTCTCGCCGACGCCGGCTACCGCGATGGTTTCACATTACCCATGGACTGCTCGAATGATCGCTACCTCAATGACGCGGCCATCTGCCAGGCCGTTGCGGGCATGCTCGGTAACGTCGGCATTCGGGTGGCGCTCAATATCCAGCCCAAATCCCTGTTCTTTGCCAAGGTGTTATCCGGCGGCGGCTACAACAGCGCGTTCAGTCTAATCGGCTGGACGCCAAGCGCGCTCGACGGCTCTAACGTCCTCACAAACGTTGCGCTCTGCCGAGACGCGAAGGGCAACGGCGCCCGCTTCAATCTCGGCGGCTATTGCAATCGCAACGTCGACCGGCTCTTGGCATCCGTCATGGCCGAGCCAAGCCAAACTCGCCGCGCTGAGACACTGACGAAGGCGCTACAACTGATACACAGCGACGTCGGTTTCATACCGCTCCACCAGCAAACGCTCGCCTGGGCGATGTCGACCGGCATCAACGCCACCGTCCGCGCCGACAACCAGATCCGATTTAGTCTGATCCGCCCCCACGCTGCGCCTCGGATGTAGGGGGTGCAGTTGAGCGATCGTCTTGGGGCAATCCAGATAAGGGAGCCGTCGTGCTGTCCTCTACCGACAAAACCCATGATCCTTGCGTACCCGCTCTGTTGAAGCCGGATGCGTGGCCAGTTTTTCAGCTGGCCGCACAGGTCGTCGAACCAGTTCGCCGCCGCAGTTCGGGCATTTACTGTCGGGCAACCGGTTCGCCACGCAATCACTGCAGAACGTGCACTCATAGGAGCAGATCTGTGCGTCTAAGGCGTCCGGCGCGAGATCCTTGTCGCAACATTCACAGTTTGGTCTAAGCGTCAGCATAGGCAGTGTCCTCTGGCCTCGTGATTGCGCTCCAAGTGTAACGCGTTGCGCTGTGTTGTCGATGTTTCCCGCTTTGGCGTTAGCGCGACTCTGATACAACTCAGAACTGGTTATTTGTTAGCTGATTGATGACGATTGGCCTTCGGCCGGATGTGCATGCTTCCAGCGCCGTTGGCACACTGAAAAATACAAGGACACATGTGATGGAAACCTGGCAGGTGATCCTTCTCGGGCTGCTTGAGGGCGTGACTGAATTCATTCCAGTCTCTTCAACGGGCCACGTGCTGCTGGCCGGCCATTTCCTCGGCTTCGATTCACCAGGCAAGGTTTTCGAAGTGCTGATCCAACTCGGCGCGATCCTGGCAATCCTCTCGATTTACTTCGCAAAGTTGTGGAATATCGCACTCGCCTTGCCAACGGACCCGCGCGCCAGGCGCTTTGTCACCGCGATCCTCATCGCCTTTCTTCCAGCCGTCGTGATCGGCGTCTCATTGCATGACTTTATTAAAACCGTTCTGTTCGAAAGCCCGGCTCTGATCTGCACCTCATTGATCATCGGTGGCGTCATCCTGCTCGTCGTCGACCGCCTACCCCTGAAACCGCGCTACACCGATGCGATGGATTTTCCCCCGAAAATGGCGTTTGCGATCGGGCTTTGCCAGTGCGTCGCGATGATACCAGGCGTATCGCGTTCCGGTGCCACGATCGTCGGCTCGCTGTTGATGGGCACCGACAAACGCTCGGCAGCCGAGTTCTCGTTTTTCCTGGCAATGCCGACCATGTCCGGCGCCTTCGCGTACGACCTCTACAAGAACTGGCACGGGCTTTCTTCGTCCGACACGACGGCGATTGCGATCGGCTTTGTGGTGTCGTTCTTCGCAGCAGTCGTCGTCGTGCGCTGGCTCCTCGACTATGTCTCAAGCCATGGCTTCGGCCTGTTTGCCTGGTGGCGCATCGTTGTTGGAATCTTGGGTCTCGGCGGATTGTACATCGTCGGGTGACACCCGACATTCATCGCAATCAACGCCACTCAATCTCACTGGTCAGGGATACACATCATGACAAGCGACACGTATCAGCGCGGCAAAGCGCTCGCAGACGATCTCAACCCCGGCATGGAAGATGCCTTGCGCCAGCGGTATGGTCGCTTGGTGCCTGGATTGGCTGAATCTGTGGTCGATTTTGCCTTCGGACAACAGCTTGCGCGCGACGGGTTGGACCTCAAAACGAGGTATTTGGCCACGATCGCCGCATTGACGGCCAGCGGCGATCAACGCACTCAACGCAGCCTTAGAAGTCTTCGACAAACCCCAAAGCGCTGAGTAAACGCAAATATTAAATTGTTCGAGCGGACCGCACTTAATGGTTAAGCAGCGTGCGGTGTCGCTGGTTCCGTCAAAACCTGAAAAATGCCTTTGAGATCGCGCGCATCGCGCAGTCGTTGCGATATTTCAGGCTCGCGCAGGAGCCGAGAGATGCGTGCCAGTGCCTTCAGGTGGTCACCGCTGGCATGCTCAGGTGCAAGCAACAGAAACACCAAATCCACGGGTTCTTCATCGAGCGCTTCGAAATCGATCGGCTTGTTGAGGCGTGCAAAAAGGCAGTAAATTCGGTCCAGTTCTTTGAATTTGACGTGCGGAATGGCGATGCCTCGGCCAAGTCCGGTCGAACCAAGTCGTTCACGTTGCAACAGCGTGTCGAATATTTCACGCGCCGGAATGGCACGCCCGGTCAGCTCAGCCGCCTTGGCGGCGAGCTCCTGCAAGGCTTGCTTTTTGCTGTCTGCATCAAGCGCCGGAATAATTGCGTGTTCAGATACGAGATCTTCGAGATCCATAACAGTACATTCCTTGTGAGCCGCTAGGTTCGCCTCACCCACTAAGCATCAATTGTGCCGATAACGTAGTTCTGTGCCCATATTCCTATGAGCTACACATATTTCTAAGAGCTAAATGACGTTGCGTTCTCTGGAAGGCCCTCTAGCAGGCTGTTGAAATTCGTTTTTCGACCCCGACGAAAATGCTCTCACGTCGAGCAGAGTATCGCTCATCGTGCTTAACCTCATTCTGATCGACGACAGAGGTCGCGTTTCGCTGGTTGTCAGCTTGCTGATTGTCGAA
>CAJQQK010000146.1 GCA_905480435.1 uncultured Hyphomicrobiaceae bacterium
AGCCCAACGGCAAATCCCCATAGCACCCGCTGAGCTACCCCTCGCCCCATCCGCGATTTCGTTCATTGACGCTTCTCCGACGCCGGAGGCAGCCCTATGCTGCGGCGACGCCCCAACTCGGCGTCCGAGAAACCTGTACAAAACTTGCCGGTCGGCGTGCTCTGATCACGGCAACTCAGCCTCAACACCGGCCAGTCGCAGAACGAAACGTGACACTGGCTGAAGTTCCCCAGTAAGCTGCCGAACGCCGTTTGGCGGCCTCGGGCCAGATTCGGAACTTACAGACGGTTTTGTCGCTCGACACTGACTTACCGTTGAGCGATCGCTGCGAGCATCTTGTTGCGCATGATGGGTTCGCGCTCTTGGGCATCAATAACTGCACCTGAGACCATGGTATAAGTTTCGATCACATCGGCGCCGGACACTAGACGCCACATTGATGAGTTTTGCCCATCTGGCTCGCTCTGCAACTGGCTAAATACGTTGGTCATCACGTCATCGCGATCGCCAAAAAACAGAATGAGAAGTTGAAGCGCAACTCGCCTGTGGGAGATGTACAGTTGTGTATCTCGAAATAGCTCTTGGAGGAGGGTCAACGTAGCTTCTTGGGTAGGATAGAGCCAAGCCAGCCATACCATTGCAGAAGTAGCAGGATTGCTCCTGTCTCGCGCCACTTCTCGACATAAACGCGCCGACTCCCTGAAAAAACCCACATAGGTCATGTAAGTATCAAATATGCTCGATGCTTCCCAGTTCGTGTTTCTCTTATTCTCGTCTAAGACCGCCACCATAACAGCCTCAACGTATTCTTCCTTATGCCAACCCTCGGGAGCGCTGTTTATTAAATCCTCCAATTGCCAAGCCCGCAGTTGCGGGATGCAATCGCGTAGATGCTTGGCAACTTTATAGAACATTTGAGGTTGTTCGTTCAGATGCGGGATCAGGACGGACACCAACGAATATGTGCTCTGCTGGTCGACTCCATCTTCCAAGTGCTGAAACAAGATCAACGCGATCGATTGAAATCCAGAAAAATTGTTTTTTAGTATGGCATATCCATAGGGAGCCACCCTCGTATCAGCTTTGGCCGCCGCAACAATAAGATGCCCTACTTCTTCATCGGTACTATATGCCCGAGCCACTTTAACCATGGCTTCCGCGAGCCGACTGCTATGAAAGTGTACGAACTGTCTATTGTCCCCACGCACGAGCCCCTGAAGGAACTCAACAGCGACATCGCGATCCCAAAAGTGAGACAACAGATCTGTCCAGATCACCTCCCGATGTATGTAATCTTCACGTTGGACTCCATGACCACCATAAAATCCTTTCACGTCGGGAAGATGTTTTATTCGACCCACTTCGATGAAGTTTTCCAAGCTTCGACGCAGCTTGATCTCGTCGAGGTCGCCAGACATAGGATGGTGAATATTCAGTTGCCATCCCTCGCTTTGGTAGGCTTCACGAGCATGCTCGGCGATTTCAACAAGCTGGGAGGGCAGAACTCTTGGCATTTTTCGTTCTTCCAAGACGAGAATGGTGAGTCGAAGACGCTTTCACTGCCAGAATGCCGTGGAATTCCTAACATCTTCTTCGTCGACTTCGGGTCATCTGCCGCCATTCTTCGACCCATCTATACGGCCGATCCGCCCCTAATACCGGAAGCTCTCGGATACCCAATCGGCTGTTACTTGGCCCATCAAAATAACCACAACGCCACCGTGATCGTGATCGCAGCGACGATCGTCGTGGCGCTAATCGCGCGCGCGCCAGCGTAGGCGCGAATATAAAAATCTGTGCTCTCGTCACCCGTCTCGGCGTGCCGCACCACGTGCGCGACGCTATCGCCTTTGATCTCGGTGTCGTCTTCGACAAGATCGCTCAGCCCTGCCAAGAACATCGAGCACAGTCCAAAAAACGTGACGTTATAAACAATCACGCCGACACCGAACGCCGCCACCAGCCAAATCCAATCAAAGCCTGGTCCTTGCGGTGAATTCACCCAGACGGCACCAAGCCCCGCACCTACCACACCGGCTGCAATCGCGACCCACCACAATTTCTGTGCTCGTTGAGTAATCTGCATCGCGACATCCCTTATAATATTGCTGGCTCATATGTTTTGGCTGGCAAACTCTTAGCGCAGATCGCGCATTCGAAAATACCGCTACCCCATCACCACGCCCGCACCCAGAATCGCAACCGCCATCGCCTGCGCACGCGGCACCATGCTGCCAACCTCAAGATACTCTTCCGGGCTGTGCGCATTGCCGCCAACCGGACCCGTTGCGCAAACCGTTGGCGTGCCAACCGCTGCCGTAAAACCACTATCAGCGCAGCCGCCGGAAAACTCGCCTTTTACCGTCAGGCCAACTTCGTCAGCGGCCGCCACATAGTGGTCAAACAACGCTTTTGCGTCTGCTGTCTGGTTGAGCGGATTGAACTCACCCAGAATTTCCAGCGTCGCCGATGTATCCGGAACGGAGCACGTCTCAGCAATCGCCCGGATCGCTCCGACGACGCCGTCTCGATCTTTGAGTTGCATATAACGCAAATCAATCTCGGCCTTGGCATGTGGCGCAACCGTGTTGACGGATTGACCACCTTCAATGAGGCCGATGTTGACCGTGATGCCGGCTTCAAGATCCGTCACTTTATGCCAGGCTTGGATCTTGCGCGCCAACTCCTCAATGGCACTGCGCCCCATTTCATAGTTGCCGCCGGAATGGGCAGCGACCCCGGTCACTTCGCAGCGCATGAACACGCCGCCCTTGCGTCCGGTGACGACATTTCCGGTCGGTCGCCCCGGCTCTGAATTGAAAACAAGGCGGGCCTCACGCGCCGCACTCTCAATGATCGGTCTTGATGTCGGAGACGCGATTTCCTCGTCGCCCGTATAAAGCGCGACCAGCGGTGCCGGCGCGCCACCGAATTTCGCGAATGCCACGAGAACAAATGAGTTCAGCACTAGCCCCGATTTCATATCCGCCACGCCTGGTCCATAGGCGCGTTCTCCGTCGATTTTGAACGGACGCTTGGCAACCTCGCCGGTTGGAAAAACCGTATCGCGATGCCCCATCATCAAGATCGGACGATTGCCGGCCGCCGCGCCGACTGATGCCCGAAACGAATCGCCATGCGTTTCAACAGGAATGCGCGTCACGTCGATGCCATGACCTCCCAGGAATTCCGCGATCTCTTCGCCGACTTTATCGACGCCTGCCTTGTCGTAGCTCCAACTGTCGATATTAACGAGGCGCTCAAGCAGCCCAAGCATCTCGACCTGCGATGCCGCGAGCCAATTGAGGATTTGCTGCTTCGTTTCGTTGTTGGCTGTCATTTCGGTCTCCAGTTACGTCCGCGCGGGCGGCAGCGTCGCCATCAACGATGGCCGCTCAGATAATCGGGCACGCCAAGCTTGCAGGTTCGGATGCTCCGGTGTCGCCTCGACGCCGGTGTACATGATCAACGAATCAAACGCGCAATAGAGCGTCAGTTGCGCGAGGTTCAGTTCGCCTTGCATCAACGGATGGCCGATCTCGCGCTCCCACACATTCGCGAGCCGCACGTTGCGGGCACGTTCATGCGCAACGATGCCTGGCGACTGCTCACCCTCTGGGCGCCGCACCTCCCGTCCCCACACGCCGATGCCGTCAATATAAGTCCGCGCCAGCGCATGTAGCCGGCCATACTCCCAGTTATTGAGATCCATTGCGCGCATCAGCGGCGGCCCTTTGCCGATATTGTCGAAGTAGGCACAGATGATGTCAGACTCTTCGAGCGACCGGCTATCATCCAACTCCAGAAATGGTACTCGGCCCGACGGCGCAATCTCATAGTAGGGCGAATCAGATTGGCGGGTCTTTGCGATCAAGACTTCAACCTGGTCTTGCAAATCGTGTTCGATAATGGCGGCTCGTGTCATCCGGGCATAAGGCGACGTTAGGGTTACGTGTAATTTCATGAGGTTTTGCATCTACTTTGGTCAAACGTGGACGAACTTTGGCCTAACCTTAGTCAAACTTTTTGGTAAATGGCACTGGATCATCACGACTTGCTCGCCTAATCAGAACCATGCGCATCGCTGAAACAGATTTCATACTTATCCCCGAGTGGCTCACGCAATCCAGCAGCCAGCAGACGGGCAAACCTCAACACGGCACATCCAGTCCAGATGAAGATCACTGGATCAGCCGCTGGCAGCGCAGCATCGCGTCGGCCAGCTGGCTTGAAACAAGCCAAGGCTCGCCTGCAGATGCTCTGGTCACGCAATGCGCGGCATTGAACCGGCCAATTGTGATCGTCACGCACGGCCATGGCATCCAAGTCTTGCTGGCAGCCACCAGTGATCTCGCAAAAACACCGATCGCCGGGGCGTTTATCGTGGCGCCCTCAGGCCAGGAAGAGCGGCTGGCAAACGCTGCTTCAGCCTCGCAGCCCCTGCCCTATCCATCCGTCATCGTCGCTCCGGATGACCACCCTGTGCTGCCATCTGAGGCTGCTGAACGCCTTGCTCAGAACCTAGGTGGCCATTACGTCGCAGCCGGGGCAGCCGGTCGGCTTGACGCGCAGTCAGGTCACGGGCCCTGGCCTGATGGGCTCATGCGATTAGGGTGGTTCCTCAAACGCTTAGGCGCACATTAACGAAAAACGCAGCCCTTTAGGCTCGCAACCGCAATTTCGTCTTGGATACCCGATACGACCCGATCAACACGACCAATGAGGGCCTAAATGTCTTTCAAACATATCATTATCGCGGCGATGGCGTTCTCGTGCATTGCAAGCGTAAGCAATTCTGCGGTTGCACAGACGTCAACGCTAAAACCGTTCCCGCTGCGCGGATCACCGCCGACAACACGACCAACCGGTGTCAAGATTGCTGTTACATATCAGTTTTTTATCGAGGGTGTCACAACAACCATGGCTGATCAGGCAGCGCTCGCTGATCAGGGCCGCAAGCACCTCTATCTGATGCTGGCCAAAGAGTGTGTGGTGCTCGAGGAAACCATCGCAGATACCTGTGCGATCGAGCGAGCGACCGTGAACGCCCAGCTGCGCAATCGTTCGCGCAACAAAAGCCGGGGCGTGCGGGTGTCAGGTTCGGCCAGTTATAGAATTCAGCTCAAGCAAGAGTAATAGACTGCCAAGCAGGACGTAAGTCATAAGCCGCTGAACTTGTTGCGGCTTATGACATTTATTCGGCATATCAGAGCGTGCTCAGGTAGCCTCGACCTCAGCCACGGCCTTGGCCAGGCAGTCACCCATCTGGGAACGGATTTCCTCATCCGTCACCGACGTTCCCTTGGCGTCGAAATCCGCGCGCAGTTTGCGGAAAACGTCATCATCTCCGGCTTCTTCGAGGTCTGACCTGCGAACATCCTTAATGTAGGTGGTCACTTCATCGGCGCTCATTCCCATTTTCGCGCCGGCCCACTCTGCCAACATCTTGTTGCGGCGCGATTCCGCCTTAAATTTCAGTTCCGCATCGTGGGCAAATTTCTTCTCAAAGCCCTTTTCACGTTCGTCAAACCCTGCCATCTCGTAACTCCTCTTGTTATGCTCAAACCGGTCCTAAATACTCGTATTGATGCTTAATGTACCGGTACACTCGACACTTTTTGTGACCTGCGGCTACAAACTTGATCAGCGAAGCAGTTCGTATCAATCGGTTGCACCTGCACGTTGATAACCGCACCTTCCAATAAGATTGTTTCGCTCAGTCCATTCCGCTAGGGTCGGCTGCTTCCGGTGGTACACGAATTAGGTATTACTTGTGAATGCGGCCTTGCAGCGGTTCGACCGCCCGACCAGATTTAACTGAAGAATATGACGTTAAATCAGAATGTTGGACTGCATTGCGTACTATCGAAATAGGCTTGAAAGACTTCAGTTGGCGGCATTGCCGCTTTTCAAGGACACGACAATGAACAGGCGACGCCGCATCTACGAAGGTAAAGCCAAAATCCTTTATGAAGGCCCGGAACCAGGTACCCTGATCCAGCACTTCAAGGATGATGCAACCGCATTCAACGCCAAGAAACATGCCCAGATTGACGGCAAAGGCGCCATCAACAATCGCATCTCAGAGTTCGTCTTCGAAAAGCTTGGCGAGATTGGCGTGCCAACGCATTTCATTCGCCGGCTCAACATGCGTGAGCAGCTCATCCGCGAAGTTGAAATCATTCCGCTGGAAGTCGTTGTGCGCAATGTTGCGGCTGGCTCAATCGCCGAGCGCCTGGGACTTGAAGAAGGCACACAGCTGCCGCGTTCAATCATCGAGTTCTACTATAAGAACGACGAGTTGAGCGATCCGATGGTCTCCGAAGAGCACATCACGGCGTTTGGCTGGTCGAGCCCGCAAGAGATCGATGAGATCATGTCCCTAGCACTTCGCGTCAACGATTTCATGGTTGGGCTTTTCCTCGGCGTCGGAATTCGGCTGGTGGACTTCAAAATCGAATTCGGACGGCTCTGGGAAGGCGATATCCTACGCATCGTGCTGGCCGATGAGATCAGCCCTGATTCGTGCCGTCTTTGGGATGTGGAGACCAACGACAAGCTCGATAAAGATCGTTTCAGGCGCGATATGGGCAACGTTCTTGAAGCCTATCAGGAAGTTGCACGACGGCTTGGTGTCTTGAATGAAACCCGTCCACCACAGGGAATTGTGCCAGTACTCGTGGCGTCGAACCCTGAAAAAGGCGGGAAATCCGCACCATAGGCCACGGTCTGTCCCAGCTGGTTATCCCCGGATGCGGCAACAGGCGTGTGATTGAGTACATTTAATAACTTGTGCCCGGCCGAAACGCCGGGCATTTGTTTTTTTATGAGCGGTGTTTGCAAGGATGGCGGAGCCATGAAAGCCCGGATTGAGATCACATTAAAAGCAGGCGTTCTCGACCCGCAAGGCAAGGCTATTGAAGGCGCGTTAGCCGGCCTGGGTTTTGGTGGCGTAGACGAAGTTCGGCAAGGCAAGCTGATCGAGGTTACGCTGTCTGAGACAGATGAAAAGAGCGCACGCCAACAGGTCGAAAAAATGTGTGATGACCTTTTGGCCAACACCGTGATCGAGAATTACTCATACGAATTGGTATGATCCTATGAAAAGCACGGTCATCGTATTTCCCGGCTCCAACTGCGACCGGGATATGAAAGTTGCTTTGGAGAAAGCGACCGGGTCCACTGTTGATATGGCATGGCACGGTGATACCGACCTCAAACCTTCTGATCTGATCGTGCTGCCTGGTGGTTTTTCGTATGGTGACTATCTGCGCCCCGGCGCGATGGCCGCCAAATCACCGATCATGGCAAACGTCATTGCCCGGGCGAAATCCGGCACACCGATCCTTGGTATCTGCAATGGATTTCAGGTTTTGTGCGAGACGGGATTGCTGCCCGGCGTTCTGATGCGCAATGCCTCGCTGCGCTACGTGTGTCGTGACGTTCACGTTAAAGTGGAGCAGCCTGAAACACCATTTACCCTCGCCTACCAGAAGGGTGCGATACTTCGTATTCCTGTTGCGCATCATGACGGCAACTATTTTGCGGACGCGGATCAGCTTGATAGGCTCGAAGGTGAGGACCAGGTGGTCGTCCGTTACTGCAATGAAGATGGAAATGTCGCAGCTAGTGCCAACCCAAATGGCTCACAGCGCAACATTGCCGGAATATGCGATGGTTCTCGCCGGATCGTTGGCATGATGCCACATCCTGAGCGGTTGTTTGAATCAGCGCTTGGCGGTTGCGACGGCCTTGGCGTGCTCGACAGCATCAAACAGGCAGTTAACACGGCGGTTGCGCATTGACCGCGGGGGCGGGAACGGGGAGACAGGCATGACCCAGTCAACGCCAGAAGCAGCCAACATCACACCGGAACTGATCGCCGAGCACGGCCTGAAGCCAGACGAATATCAGCGTCTGCTCGAGATCATGGGCCACGAGCCGTCACTGACCGAGCTTGGCATATTCTCGGTGATGTGGTCCGAACATTGTTCTTACAAATCATCGCGGTTCTGGTTGAAGCAATTGCCAACATCAGGTCCTCAAGTCATTCAGGGGCCCGGCGAGAATGCCGGCATCGTAGATCTCGGCGATGGCGACTGCGCGGTCTTCAAGATGGAAAGCCACAATCACCCGAGCTACATCGAGCCTTATCAAGGTGCTGCCACCGGTGTCGGCGGCATCATGCGGGATGTCTTCACGATGGGTGCCAGGCCCGTTGCCAATTTGAATGCCTTGCGTTTCGGCGCACCCGAGCACCCTAAAACACGACATCTCGTCAATGGCGTCGTCGCCGGGATTGGCGGTTATGGCAATTGCGTCGGGGTGCCGACAGTTGGCGGCGAAGTCAATTTCGATGCAGCCTACAATAACAATATCCTCGTCAACGCGATGTGCATCGGCTTAGCAAAGACCGACAAGATCTTCTATTCGGCAGCCCGTGGTGCCGATCTGCCGGTTGTCTATGTCGGCTCAAAAACTGGCCGCGATGGCATTCACGGCGCTACGATGGCGTCCGCTGAATTCGACGATGACTCCGATGAAAAGCGACCAACGGTTCAAGTCGGCGATCCGTTCACCGAAAAACTCCTGATCGAAGCCTGCCTCGAACTGATGGCGCTTGATGTCATTATTGCCATCCAGGATATGGGGGCTGCCGGGCTGACCTCGTCGACCTCTGAGATGGCCGACAAAGGCGGCGTCGGCATTGAGCTCAATCTCGATCATGTGCCACAGCGCGAAGTCGGCATGACAGCTTACGAGATGTTGCTGTCTGAGAGCCAGGAGCGCATGCTGATGGTTCTCAAGCCAGGATCTGAACCTGATGCAGAAGCTGTGTTCCACAAGTGGGGCCTTGATTTCGCGGTGATCGGGCGAACCAATGATAGCGGCCGCATGGTCGTTAAGCATAAAGGCATCATCGAGGCTGATATCCCGGTCGCGAACCTTGCGGATTCGGCACCGTTGTATGAACGGCCCTGGACCACCGAACCGCCTCCACGGCGCATCCTTGCCGAATGGATCGAGCCTCCAGAAAGCATCATGGGTGCTCTCAAGACGATCATGGCACATCCGAGTGGCTGCTCGCGACGTTGGGTCTGGGAGCAATACGACCACATGGTGATGGGTGACACGATCCAACGCCCGGGCGGAGACGCTGCCGTAGTGCGGATCCATGGCACCAACAAAGCCATTGCTGCCTGCTGTGATGTGACACCACGCTACGTCCTTGCTGATCCTGCGATGGGCACCAAGCAGGCGGTCGCAGAAACTTGGCGCAATCTCACGGCGGTTGGTGCCGAGCCTTTGGCGATAACCGACAATCTCAACTATGCGAACCCCGAGCGCCCCGAAATCATGGGCCAGTTCGTGCAAAGCATTAAAGGCATGACCGAAGCGTGCGAGGTGCTGGCCTATCCCGTCGTCGCCGGCAATGTCTCGCTTTACAATGAGACCAACGGTGTTGGCATTCCACCGACCCCAGCCATTGGCGGCGTCGGTATCATCAAGGACCTTTCGAAACGCGTTGACATGTCCGCCAAACACGCTGGCAACCTGCTCGTTGCGCTTGGCGCCGAGGAAGGCCATCTCGGCCAAACCCTTTACCAACAGATCATCGCCGGGGGGCTGGACGGTGCGCCACCACCAGTGGACCTCCATGCTGAGAAAGCGACCGGAGATTTTGTACGCACGCTCATTCGCGAGCAGGCCATTCAGTCAGCGCACGACATATCGGATGGTGGATTGCTTGTTGCCATCGCCGAAATGGCGTTGGCTGGGAATGTTGGCGTTGAGATTTTCCCGTACGAGGGTACGCTACCCGCACATGCTATTTGGTTCGGCGAAGATCAAGCTCGATATATCATTGAAGTATCACCAGAAACTGCCGATAGTATTCTGGAACGAACCCGACAGAATAGCCTGCCAGCGCGGATTGTCGGTCGACTTGGTGGCGACAAATTGAGTATCGGCCGTGCAGAGACGCTCGAACTTGCAGAGTTGAAATCTGCCCATGAGGCTTGGTTTCCGAAGTATATGGATTCCGTATCCGATTAAGGCACTTGTAGGTTGCGCCTGATCAGCCCATGTGACGTATACGCCTAGAGAAAAAACAAAGGGACAGCCCGATGCCGATGGAGGCCAGCGAAATAGAGCGGATGATCAAGGAAGCATTGCCGGATGCGGCGATCGAGATCCGAGATCTAGCCGGTGATGGCGACCATTACTCAGCACACGTTGTTTCTGGCGCATTTACCGGAAAAAGCCGCGTGCAGCAGCACCAGATGGTTTACAATGCACTTGGCGGGCGCATGGGCGACGTATTGCACGCTTTGGCGCTGACAACCGCTGTGCCGCAATCGTAACGCTGTTCTTGCTGCACAGGCACCCTGCCGTTGACATCCGGTCCGACGCGCCACAAGTTGAGAATAGAATAGCGAAAGGCCGACTGTCGGAGCTTTCCGCTGGTTAGACACGTATTGAGAAGGTTGAATAGACGATGAATGATCAACAAGCCGTACAGGACCATCTCCGCCAGTTGGTTGGGAGTAACGACGTGGTCCTTTTCATGAAAGGCACCACGCAGTTCCCGCAGTGCGGGTTTTCGGCCCAGGTCGGTCAGATTATGCAGTTGATCGGCATTGAGCCGACCCAAGTCAATGTGCTTGATGATATGGGTGTCCGCGAGGGCATTAAGGAATTCTCGAACTGGCCGACGATCCCTCAGCTTTATGTGAAAGGTGAATTCGTTGGCGGCTGCGATATCATCCGAGAAATGTACGAACAGGGCGAACTGCAGGACATGCTCGATGAAAAGGGCGTGACACGCGCAAAAACAGCGCTGGCATAGTACGGCCTGCCGGGATTATGGCTCAACTTGGGCATTTGTTCGAATTATACGCCGCTCGGTCATAAACTGGCTCGGGCGGCGTTTTACGTTTGCTGGATGATGAGTTTGGAGAATAGCCCCCCCCTGCAACAACGTGGCCTCGGCGGACGGCGGTTTCTGCTGAGCATCGCTATTGTGGCCGCCAGCGTCTGCCTGGCGCTCGGCGTCAGCCAACCTATCATCAAGCTCACGCGGTTTGTATTTTGGAGCAGCGAACATTCGCTGATGACCACGGTTTGGGTGTTGATCCATAAAAATCAACTATTCCTTGGGATGACGGTACTTCTGTTCTCGATCGTCTTCCCGATCCTCAAGCTGTTCTATCTGGTGATCGTCTCAACGCTGCCCGCAGCCGAAATACAGAAGCTGGGCTTTCGACTTAGAGCTTTGGAATGGCTCGGCAAATGGTCGATGCACGATGTGCTCGTTATGGCCTTGATGATCTTCTTTGTCAAAAGCCAAGGCGTCTATGATGCTGCCAGTCTGAGCGGCGTCTATTTCTTCACGGCAGCCGTTGTGTTGATGATCCTGGCCTATTCCTGGCTTCGCATTGAAACAGTTAAAGAAACGACACAGCGACCGGAGATACTTCTTGAAGCCGCCGAGAACTCGCAAAATTCGAAAGCCAAGGCGGTATATTCACCGCTGCGCAACGTCGTGCTTAGTCTGCTCATCATTCTAGCAACAGTGTTCTTTGCGCTTGGCGTTACGTTGCCGGTCATTCGCTTCACGACCGTTTATGTTTGGACGAATGAACACTCAATCGCGACAATTATTTACGCGCTCTACCAAAACCAGGAATTCTTCTTGTGCGGTGTGATCGCAGTATTCTCAGTTCTGTTTCCGTTTTTAAAACTGTTTTACCTTTTGACGCTCGTTACCTCACCGGATTTACCGGCTGAGTTTCGCGAAAAATCATTCTCCGTGATGGAGTGGTTAGGCCGTTACTCCATGACTGACGTCATGGTTTTAGCCTTGATTATTTTCTACGTTAATTCATCAGGTTACACAGAAGCCGATGTCCAACCCGGCGTCTATTTCTTTGCTGCCTCAGTACTCATGACCATGTTCGCTTACGGTTGGGCCAACTCAGTTGCCACGTTCCACAGTAAGAAACAGACACAATAAAAAAGGTGCCATTCCCGATCTGGGGGCGGCACCTTTTGGACTATTCAATTCGTATTCGGCTATGGTTTGATCAACACGATCAAGAATTAGCGGGAATAGAATTCGACCACGAGGTTCGGTTCCATGATTACCGGATATGGAACGTCGGCTGCTGCCGGCACACGGACAAATTTTGCGGTGAACTTCGTCGCGTCGACATCAATGTAGTCAGGCAAGTCACGCTCGCCGCTCTTGCCTGCTTCGATGACCATCGGCAGCTGACGGGCCTTTTCACGGACCTCGATGACATCGTCCGGGCGGCAACGATAGCTTGAGATGTCGACCTTCTTGCCATTCACCATGACATGGCCGTGGCTGATGAACTGACGCGCAGCAAACACAGTTGGCACGAACTTAGCGCGATAGACGATCGCGTCCAGGCGGCGCTCTAGCAGGCCGATCAAATTTTCCGAGGTTGAGCCCTTCAAACGAGCAGCTTCGGCATAGATGCGGCGGAAATGGCGCTCAGTAATGTTGCCGTAGTAGCCTTTAAGCTTCTGCTTGGCGCGGAGTTGCTGGCCGAAGTCAGACAACTTGCTCATACGGCGTTCGCCGTGCTGGCCTGGCCGGCTCTCGCGACGGTTCAGCGGGCTTTTCGGCCGACCCCAGATGTTTTCACCAAGGCGACGGTCGATCTTATGCTTAGCGCGGATACGCTTCGTCATTATAGTACTCCATGGCTACCTATCTAACGGTAGCTGTTCGTCGATTGGAGCACCCCCTCCTCTGCTGCACCAGAATTGCTTCCAGGCGACTGACAGGCCCAAGTTAGGCCGCGGGTGTGCAAATAGATACGCGGGCCCTGAGAGGCCCGCGCGAAGGCGCTGCTTAGCCTGTTGTCGGCGAAGCGTCAACTACTCGATATTATTTGGCTTTCTTCGTGCCGACGGTGCTCAGTTCATCACCCTTTAATTTGGTGAGATCGGGGCCGGCCTTTATGTATTCCGTGACGAGTGTCTTAATCTTGACCCGCTGCTGTTCGGTGCACGACTTGATGGCGGGCTTGCCTTCTTTGATGACAACCTTTTTGCCACCATCGTCGCGCTGGATGACCTGCACCTTGCCAACCATCAGCATTTCCGTGGTGTAGAACAGGGAGCGGAGATAAATAACCTGCTGCGGCGTCCACTTGCCCGAATTCTTTTCGCGAACAACGAATGAGACGAATATGTTCTTTTCTTCGTTGAGCAGATTGCAAACGCGCGCGTGAGCCGCCAGACGGCCGGCCAGCACAGCCTCTTCGGCTTTGGGAAGCGGCACCATCAGCTTTTTAACGGCCTCCGGATCTTTCCGATTGATATGCACGGTTGTGCCGTCTGTGCCGGTGAACCGGTCCGGTGTGTAGGAAAGCGCATACTGCATCAGTGTTCTGACGGATTTTTCACTGATTTTTTGAGCATTGGCCGCAGTCACCTGCGCTAGAGACAGCGCCAAGGCTGCCGCTAGACCCAACATCCCCACTCGTTTCAACATGCGCATCTCGCAAAAGCCCCTCACAACAACGGTTCTATACATCGGGAGAATGAAACCCTAAAGGCCAATCAGCAACCGGGCATTGGCTGATGGTTCACTGGCGAAAGGTCACGCTCGTATTCAAGAGTGTCTGTTGTCTGTTCCATTCCGGCGTACCACAAGGCCAACAGCTGGTTCTACTGCTGTTAGTTCTCCACGGTACTGTCGGTGAGCACAACACTGTGCTGTCCGTCCCACACATCTTAACGCGAGGTGGTTCGGCTTGAAAGACGGCATAATCATGGCACTCACTCTGTCACCTTGCGTCGCCGCCCTTTGCCGTTCGCAAGCGTGGCGACTATGCCACGCAATGTCTTCACCTCTTGTCCAGTTGCATTCATTCGTCCGAGCATATTGCGTACGTTTCGTACGACAACATGACGACGCGTTGACGGATTGAAGAAACCTAACCGTTCGAGCTCTGCTTCGAGGTGCTCATATAGCCCAAGCAACTCCTGCTTATTGGCAGGCGCGTCTTTATTCATGTAAACGCCTGTTTCCAATGGGCTTTCATAAGTGGTTACGCGTCCAAGAGAGGCCTCATTGCTGGCTTTCAGCCATTCATAGCCAAGTAACAGAACGGCTTGTGCGAGGTTAAGTGAGGCAAAGTCGGATTTAACCGGGATCATGACCATGGCATCGCAGTCAGCGATTTCGTCAGACTGAAGACCATTTCGTTCACGCCCAAACAAGATACCGCAGCGCTGGCCTTCAGCCGTTCTGCGGTGCATTTCTGCCGCAACCTGTGACGGCGTTAGCACGGGCTTGCGCATATCGCGTTGACGCGCAGTTGTTGCGCACACCCAGTTTAGGTCACCGATTGCGTCTCCCAGAGTTGCATGCAGGCCAGCACTATCAATGATGGCTGCGGCCCCAGACGCCACGGCGCGCGCTTTTTCGCTTGGCCAGCCGTCACGCGGTTCAATGACGCGCAGATCATCAAGCCCGAAATTGCCCATGGCTCTGGCGGCCATACCAATGTTGTCGGCGATTTGTGGTGCCATCAATAGAATGGAAGGCGCCACCACTTCCGTTGGCCCTGTGTCAGTCAATGCGCTTGCTTTGCGTATGCCATAGCGGAGTTTTCGCAGCACCCGGCGCGCCCAAAACCAATAGGCTTCGCCTGACCAGGACCACATCATTTCATCGATATTCTTGTAGGTCGCTCTCCGGTTACCTTGGCCTGAGATTTTCGTCGCGCCTTCAGTGAAGGAAATTTCGTGATGCGCTGCTATGAATTTATCAACGCTATCATACCCTTGAGCCTTTACATGGCGCTGACAACCGCCACACGTGATGCCAACCGCGTCGCACCGATGCTCGGCGCAATATGTCAGAATCGCTTCCAAGTCCTTGGCTCCCAGACCAGCCTGGGCGCCACGCGCTTCAAAGGCTGCAATGCCGCCCTCATGCGCCTCATGAACAAGCGATCCGACTGACACATCCAGGGCCACCACGGTTGGTGGGGCACCTGATTTTTCCTCAATGAGAGGGTTTGCTGACACGGGATCTCTCTTTGAAATTGGGGGAGCGATGACACATACCGGGGATGCGGCTTCATCACCATATTGCGATTGACCACAAAAGACAGATACCGAACGGCCTCGAGATAAAAAAAGCCGGGGCAAGCCTCGCCAGCCCCGGCTCTTCTTGAACGTTGTTCCGTCCAATCGATCGGCTAGCCGATAATACCGTTGAGCGTTGCACTCGGACGCATGGCGGCTGCGACCTTGTCGGTATCAGCGTGATAGTAACCACCAAGATCGATTGCATCGCCTTGAGAGCCGTTCAGTTCGCCGAGGATCTTGTCTTCATTGCTGGCAAGTGCTTCAGCGATCGGCGCGAAATGCGCTTTCAAACCCGCATCGTCGGATTGGGTTGCTAGGGCTTCAGCCCAATATTTGGCGATATAGAAGTGGCTACCGCGATTGTCGAGCTCGCCAACCTTGCGGCGTGGCGACTTGTTCTCGTCGAGTAGACGCTCGGTTGCCTTATCGAGTGCGTCCGCAATCACTGTGGCCTGTTTGTTGTTCTTGGCCTGAGCGAGGTGCTCCAGGGAAGCCGCCAGCGCACAGAACTCACCGAGCGAATCCCAGCGCAAGTGGCCCTCTTCGACGAGTTGTTGAACATGCTTTGGTGCTGAGCCGCCAGCACCCGTTTCGAACAGCCCACCACCGTTCATGAGCGGTACGATTGAGAGCATCTTCGCGCTGGTGCCAACCTCAAGAATTGGGAACAAGTCCGTCAGGTAATCGCGCAGCACGTTGCCGGTAACAGAGATAACGTCGCCGCCTTTGGCGATGATCTCACACGTCACCCGCGTCGCGTCCTTTGGCGACATGATCTTGATATCGAGGCCAGATGTGTCGTGGTCTTTGAGATAGACGTTGACCTTAGCGATAACCTGGGCGTCGTGAGCGCGTGCGCTATTCAGCCAGATGATCGCGGGCATGCCGGAGATGCGCGTGCGGGAGACGGCAAGTTTTACCCAGTCGCGGATTGGAGCATCCTTGACCATGCACATACGCCAGATATCGCCTTGCTCGACAGTGTGCTCATGAATGTTGCTACCGTTGGCAGCTACGATGCGCATGGTTCCGTCAGCGGGTGCAGCGAACGTCTGCGGGTGTGAGCCATATTCCTCGGCCTTTTGCGCCATTAGCCCGATATTTGGGACAGTCCCCATCTTGGATGGATCGAAGGCGCCATTCTCTTTGCAGAAATTGATCGTCTCGTTGTAGACCGGCGCATACGAGCTGTCAGGAATGACGCACTTGGTATCGTGCTCTTTGCCATCGGGGCCCCAGCCCTTGCCACCGGCGCGGATCAATGCCGGCATCGAGGCATCGATAATAACATCGCTTGGCACGTGCAGGTTCGTAATGCCTCGATCTGAGTTGACCATATACATTGGTGGTTGATTGCTGAGTGCGGTCTTGAGATCAGCTTCGATCGCAGCTTTTTGATCGGTTGGTAGATTGCCCAGCTTGGCATCTATGTCGCCAATTCCGTTGTCCGGATCGACGCCAACAGCTGCAAGGGCATCGCCGTGCTTTGCGAAGACGTCCTTTAGATATACCGAGACAGCATGACCAAACAGGATTGGATCTGAGACTTTCATCATGGTGGCTTTGAGGTGCAGCGAGAAAAGCGCGCCAGGGTTCGACTTGGCGTCTGCAAGCTGTTCCTGCAGGAAAGACCTCAGAGCTTTCACGCTCATAAAGGTTGCATCAACGATCTCATCTTGGATGAGCGGTGTTGCGGGCTTCAGGACGGTGACAGTTCCATCCTTGCCAACGAATTCAATGCGGGCATCGCCAACTTGGTCGGCGGTAATCGTCGTCGATTTCTCGTTCGAGAAGAAGTCACCGCCGGACATCATTGCGACATGGGTCTTGGAATCCTTTGCCCATGCACCCATCGAGTGTGGGTTCTTCTTGGCGAATTCCTTGACAGCCTTAGGGGCGCGGCGATCGGAGTTGCCTTCGCGCAGCACGGGGTTAACGGCACTACCCTTGACCCGATCATAAGCAGCCTGAATGGCACGCTCCGCGTCGTCCTGAGGAGTTTCGGGGTAATCTGGCAGGGCATAGCCTTTGGCCTGCAGCTCGGCGATGACGGCTTTCAGCTGAGGTATCGAAGCCGAAATGTTTGGCAGTTTGATCACGTTGGCTTCCGGCGTTTTGACCAACTCACCAAGTTCGGCAAGGTCATCTGCCTGGCGCTGCTCGGGTTTCAAATGGTCCGGGAACTGCGACAAAATACGGCCAGCAAGCGAAATATCCTTGGTGCCGATTGAAATGCCGGCTGGAGCTGTAAACATCTTGATTATTGGTAGAAACGAGCCACTGGCCAGTTCCGGTGCTTCGTCAACCTTGGTGTAGATGATGTCGGTCATGTGAGGTCCTGTTCTTGATAGTCCCCGGCATTAAGCCAGGTGGCGGGAGTGCCCGCGATGTTCTTCGCTGGGATCAATAGAGAAATTTGGCTCGTCGGCAAAGGGGCCTTGGCCCGTGTATCGGATATCCAATGGTATGAGACCCAATTCCAGGGCAGCCAAGACAGATGCTCGCGCTGAAAGTGTTCAAAGATACGTGTGGTGCCGGTGAAGGTGCAACGCATTATGATGACAGTACATTCAAGCGGGAGTGCTGCCAGATGACACGGATTTTTACTGGAATTTTGCTTAGCAGCCTGTTTCTGGCAGCGACTCTTTCTGCGAGCCATGCCGGCGGCAAGTATGCTCGATGGGCCGGTGGAAGCCTGCAAATCCGTGGCTTTGACACGACCGCATACTTCAAACAAGGCAAGCCTGCTTTGGGCAAAGTCGGCAACGTCGTGCAATGGCAATCCGGCACCTGGCACTTCAAAAGTGCGGGCGACGCAACACTATTTAAATCGAACCCTGCTGCTTACACGCCGCGCTTCGGTGCCTATTGCACGGGTGGATTGTCGCAGCAGCACGTGATCAACGGCAATCCAACGATCTGGCGCATGCACAAGGGGAAAGTCTACATGTTTTACGCACGTGCCGGCGCCAGACGATTCGATAAAGATCCGGAAGGCGTAATCGCAGCCGCGCGTGCCTACGCGAAGACAGTCGGCATCGTCGAAAACTAGTTTGCCTCACCCCGGCGAGTCAAAGCCAGATATGAGGGTTTGGCAGCATCGACACTGCCTAAGAAGCGACTAGCGCTCGAATCGCTTGAATTTGATCCGATGTGGCTCGACTGCAGCGTCGCCAAGACGGCGCTTTTTGTCCTCTTCGTAGTCGGCGAAGTTACCCTCGAACCATTCGACGTGGCTGTCGCCCTCGAATGCTAGAATGTGCGTTGCCAGACGATCCAGGAAGAAGCGGTCATGGCTGATGACCACCGCGCAGCCGGCAAAGTCTTCGAGCGCGCTTTCAAGAGCCGACAGGGTCTCGACATCGAGATCGTTGGTCGGTTCATCTAGGAGCAACAGGTTGCCGCCTTCTTTCAGCAGCTTTGCCAGATGGACGCGGTTGCGTTCGCCACCTGAAAGCATGCCGACCTTCTTTTGCTGATCGGACCCTTTGAAATTGAACCAACCACAGTAGGCGCGCGATGCGACTTCGCGTTTGCCAAGAATGATTTGATCATTGCCTCCGGAAATTTCTTCCCAGACGGTTTTCTTGTCATCGAGATGATCACGCGATTGGTCGACGTAGGAGGTCGTGACGCTTTCCCCCGTTCGGATCGAGCCGCTGTCCGGTTGCTCGTCACCGACCATCATCTTGAACAACGTCGACTTGCCGGCGCCGTTGGGACCAATCACACCGACAATGCCGCCTGGTGGCAGGTTGAACGTCAGACCATCGATCAGCAGGCGATCACCGAACGCCTTGGATAGCTCATTCGTTTCGATGACAACGTTGCCAAGTTTGGGGCCTGGAGCGATCTGGATTTGGGCATGATTGACAGTATCCTTACCCGCTTCTTCGGCCATTTTTTCATAGGATTGGATACGCGCCTTGGATTTTGCCTGGCGTGCTTTCGGGCTTGACCGGATCCACTCGAGTTCGCGCTTCAGGGCACGTGAGCGAGATTCCTCCTGACCCTTCTCGGTTTCAAGTCGTTTGGATTTCTGCTCAAGCCATCCAGAATAGTTACCCTTGTATGGCACGCCTTCGCCGCGATCGAGCTCGAGGGTCCACTCGGTAATGTTGTCGAGGAAGTAGCGATCATGCGTTACCAGGATGACGCAACCAGTATAGTCTTTCAGGAATTTCTCGAGCCACGCGACGCTTTCGGCATCCAGATGGTTGGTCGGTTCGTCGAGGAGCAGAATATCCGGCTTGGCAAGCAGTAGTTTGGTGAGCGCGACCCGGCGCTTTTCGCCGCCTGAAAGTTTATCGACGGAATTGTCACCTGGCGGACAACGGAGAGCATCCAGAGCCTGTTCGACCTGAGAATCGAGATCCCAAAGGTCGAGTGCATCGATTTGATCCTGAAGAGTTGCCATCTCGTCTGCGGTTTCTTCAGTGTAATTGGCTGCGATTTCATTGAACCGGTCAACCATCGCCTTCTTCTCAGCAACGCCTTCCATCGCGTTGCCAAGAACATCTTTTGACGTATTCAGTTCTGGTTCCTGCGGCAGGTATCCGACTTTGACACCATCGGCTGCCTGGGCATCTCCGACAAAATCGTCAACCTGGCCAGCCATGATCTTCAACAATGTCGACTTACCGGAACCGTTCATGCCGACGACGCCAATCTTGGCGCCGGGCAGGAACGACAACGATATGTCTTTAAGAACCGTCTTGCCGCCTGGATAGGTCTTGGACAGTTTGTGCATGTGATAGACGTATTGGGCGGCAGCCATGGGTGCAGCACTCCTGCGATCGGCGTGGAACTGTGTGATTGCGGAGGGTTGTAGCCGGTTTGTCCGGGCGGCTCAATCGGTCAAAACAGCTAGGCGCCGCACTTCAAATTGATCTGCGGTTGGATCGTTTGATCATACTTGCCTGCCCAAGGCCCCGCCGCTCGCTATGCCACGAACTTCACAAAAACCAGGATCATGCCTCAAACAACATTTAACTAGATTGAACAACTTGACAGCAGAGGCTGCCAACATGAATATGCATAAAATACATAATTCGATATTTTATGGAGATTTCGCGTGTCATCAGTTGAAGCACTCATGCACTGTGCTGGCTGTGCTCCAGCCACCTCGAAATCGACCGCTACGACTGGCGGATTAGTCAGCGGCATGGCAGCGGAACTTCGTGCCGCTTATCCAGACGCAGTTATTCGCACAAGCGGCAATGGATTGAGCATTCCTCAAACTGGTTACAATGGATTTCCGGTCGGTTTGATCGTTCTGGAAAATGGCGTCTTCTATCTTAATCTGGGATGGGCTGAGTTCGAAGTACATGACCGCCAGACGGCACTCGACTTGCTCATACTCGGTTTTTCGCGCGTCTGCAGATTGCGAACCACGCACATCGGCGGCAGGCTCCGCGATTGGTTCCTCGACATGCATACAACTCATGACTGGCACTGCATCCATTCAGGTGGTTTGGCTCGGTTCGCTCCCTGGCGGACAGTTGAAGAGGAGCAAAGGGCCAATTTTCGACCTTTAACGACCTTGGGTGAAGCAACCCGTTGCCGGATCCTTGTCCATTTTCAAGTCCCTGGTTCAGAAATTTGAAACGCCGGTGAAGAAGAACATGCCAAGACCAACCGTAAAGATGAGACAGCCGTAAAGCGTGTGCTCAAGCCAAGCAGCCCAAAACGAACGTGTCACCCAATACCGATAGGCAATCACGGTGCCGACGACGGCGGAACCCGCAACCGCAATCCAGTTGTCGAAAATGATATGGGCGAATCCGAACAGAGCACCATTCGCGAGGACAGCTGCCCAGCGCGCACTGCCAAACACGGGCCCATAGCGATGGAAAAAGAATGTCCGGTAGACGAGTTCCTGCGGTATCACAGATAGCAGTGGATAAAGAGCCAAGATCAGCAACCAAATTTGCGGCCTATAGAGTGGGAAGCCGAGGAAACGCCCAGGAAACAACTGCCACGTGGCGAACGTGATCGCCCCACCGACAGCGACAAAGACAAGGATGATCCAGGCGAGGTGACGCAGCGCAAAGCCCTTCGTCAGTTCGCGTCGGACCAGGAATGTGTTGTCCCAAAGCAGATAGAGCACGAATCCGAGCAATAACGGTTGCAGCACGACGATCAAAGGGATGTGCAAATCGTGGATAGCCCAGCGCATCAACAGCGGCATGCCGACAAAAAACAGGACCAACTCTGCCCGAAGCCAAACACGGCGTTCGAGCCGCGGACGGGTGGTGGTTGATGGATGACCAATGGTGCCACCGGCAAGCAGCTCATAGGCATTGTCTGAGTTAAGACTGCGTACTTGGTGCCAAAGCATACCGAACCTCAAAAGCACTTTTGGGTGAAAACACACACCCGTTTACCCACTGCGCCGCGCAAGCGACGATTGCCTCACCAGCCTTATCGGAGCGTAAGACATCGGATTCGGCAATCCAGAGGACATATTAAAGGTAAATCTTTGACGAACGGTTTGCAGGCCCCCATCTATCTGTTCGCACGGCCATGTGCCAGGTAACGGCGTTCGAATTCATGCGCGATGATATCGGCAGAAACTTGCGGCACATAACTCCACTGTTCGAGCTGCTGCACTCGATCCGGCAACGGTCGCGTGGCGCCAATTGCCTCCAAGCTGTCGTGATAACGCGCGAACTTAGCTGACCCGCCGGAAGGGTGAAAGACGTAGATCGGGCGGCCTGTCATGCAGGCTTCCCCTGTCATATTGACGGAATCCGCCGTGATGACGAAGCAATCAGCGTGAGCCAGAAAATCTACGTAGGGATTGGGCCCATCCGCGTCGCCGCGCCATATAATGCGGGGCGCGCTACTCGTCGCCTGATCAACGGCTGAGAGCAGTTCGGGATGGGTTCTGCGCGAGGTCGTGATTAGGAAGCTGGCGCCGAGACCTGCGATATCACGAAGAGCGCTGACCAAACGTGCGTCATCAGCCTCATTGTATTTGTAGACCGCGTTGCGACCACCCAGAATGACGGCGACGCGAGGGCCGGGCAGCGCCTCGATCTCGGGCACCAATCGGCTGCGACGTGCATTAAGCTCAGCAAGAGTAATCCCATGTGGCGAGATCACTGTGGTAATGACGTTGGCACCACGGCGCTTGTCGTGCGCCGGCACCCAGATCAGATCCGCCGTGTCGGGCCCCGATCGCGGATCTTGAAGGACAATCGTGTAGCATGCATGCCCGGCACAGCGGCGAAGGGCGCGGATGTAAGGAATGCTGGCCCGGCCGACCGCGATCGCGATGTCAGGCCATGGCGGCGCAAAAGCAGAACCCGGCGTGCCGAACTTTTCAAACGGTGAAACCGGGCCCCAGGGCGCCATCACCTTCCAAATCCCACTCGGCGATACGGTCTTCAGGGACCAATCCAGATCTAGCGTATCGGCGATACCCTTAGCTTGCGTCAGCATGCCGGCTTTGCCAGCCGTGATCAGCCAACACCGAGCGCCCTTTAGGCAACCGGCAGCTTCCGGATCATGAATCTGGTTATCGGTCGTGAGCATACAGTTGTGTGCCCGGTATCAAAGCGCGTGTCGAGATTGCGCGGCGACGCAGGATCATGGTGATCCCATCATGCCAATTATGTTAAAAGCACCCGCCTGCTCTTTTCAGAAATTTCGCTCGCCTTGGCGGGTATGCTCCAACACAACGCTCGGATCGATCACATGCTGCCACGACTTGATGCCATTGACCGCCGCATTCTGAAGGAACTGATGAATGACGGGCGCCTGACGAATGTCGCGCTGGCGCAGCGTGCCGGCATCACGCCACCTCCGTGTTTGAGGCGAGTCCGTGCGCTTGAGGAAGCCGGCTACATTGTTGGTTATCATGCCGTTATCGATGAAAAGATGACTGGGTTCCCGGTCACGGTGTTTGTATCGGTCGCGCTGCATAATCAAGCAGACGCCGACCTGCGTGCCTTCGAGAACGTCTGCCTGACTTGGCCGATGGTGCGTGAGTGCTACATGATGTCGGGCGAGACCGACTATCATCTAAAATGCATCGCACCCGATGTTGCGCGTTTTGAAGCGTTTTTGCGCAATCAGCTTGGCGCAACACCGAATGTTGCCAGCGTGAAAACGGCAATTTCTATCAGGCAAGCGAAACGCGAGCCGGGTGTACCTTTGGAAATTGTAGTGCAGTAGCGAAAGGTCGCACGTTATGCGGCCCTCTGCTGGTGCGAGCATCAATCGACGTTGATTATGCTCCGAGGTCTATTTCCAATCAACCTTTAGGATCTCGTACGACCGAGAGCCCTTAGGGGTCGTGACTTCCACGCTGTCACTTACCGACTTGCCGATAAGCGCGCGCGCGAGGGGGGAGCTGATCGAGACCTTGCCTTGCTTGACGTCGGCCTCCAGATCGCCAACGATCTTGTAGGTGACTTCCTCGTCGGTATCCTCGTCGACCAATTTTACTGTTGCGCCGAACTTTACCGAATCGCCCGACAGCGTCGTCGGGTCTACGACATCGGACCGACCGAGCTTGTCTTCCAGATCAGCGACTTTGGCTTCATTCATACCTTGGGCGTCTTTGGCGGAATGATATTCGGCATTCTCTGACAGATCGCCGTGTGCCCGGGCTTCGGCAATTGCCTGGATAATGCGCGGACGCTCTTCGGATTTGAGGCGCTGGAGTTCGACCTCCAGTGCCATGTGGCCCTCGATCGTCATCGGAACACGTTCCATTGGTATCAATCCTATTCCGCCGCGGGTCCATTGGCAGGACCACGTTCATTGCCGGGAACTCAAATACGAAAGTCTTTCCCCGAGAAAGGCATCCGTTTCGCCAAGCCGGTCGTCATTGTGCACTTGCCGAACACTAATGCTACACCGGAGCCGACTGGTTTGCATAGCTTTGCAGTGGGGCAACTCTTAGGTTATCTGCTTTCAGCGCTCTGATTGCTTTGGTGACCGCTCCAGCACCAGAGACAGTAGTATAGTAAGGAATGTGGTTCAAAAGGGCTGTTCGACGAATATCCTTGGAGTCAATCAGCGCCTTAGACCCTTCGGTGGTGTTGAAAACCAGGTCAATTTCGCCATTTTTCATGGCGTCAACGATATGCGGCCGACCTTCCAATACCTTGTTGACGACACCGCACGTGATGCCGTTTTCCTCAAGAAAACGCTTCGTGCCTCGGGTTGCGACAATGGTGAAACCCATCGCCGACAAATCTTTGATCGAACCAAATATGCGCTCCTTGTCTTCGTCGCGCACTGACACAAAGACGCGACCTTCGAGCGGCATCTTCTGGCCGGCACCGATCTGGCTCTTGCCAAACGCCACCGCAAAATCCTTATCGAGCCCCATCACTTCGCCGGTTGAGCGCATTTCTGGGCCCAGCACCGGATCAACGCCCGGGAAACGCGCAAACGGGAAGACAGCTTCTTTGACTGCGATGTGGTCGAGCTTTTCGGATTTTAGATCAAAATTCGATAACGGCTCACCGGCCATCACGCGCGACGCGATGCCAGTAATTGGTTTGCCGATGACTTTGGCAACAAATGGGATCGTCCGACTGGCACGCGGATTGACTTCAAGAATGTAAATGACGCCGTCTTTGATCGCGAACTGGATGTTCATCAACCCGACAACATTGAGCGCCTTCGCAAGCGCTTTGGCCTGGACTTCGAGCTCGCCGATTATTTCCGGCCCGAGTGAGTGAGGTGGCAACGAACAAGCCGAGTCACCAGAATGAATGCCCGCTTCTTCAATGTGCTCCATGACGCCCGCAATGAACGTATCGGTGCCATCGGAAAGACAATCGACATCGACTTCGATGGCGTTGGTCAGGTAGCGATCGATCAGCAGTGGGCGGCTGTTGTTGACGACAAGTTCGGAAGGCCGGTCAAGAGTCGCTGATAAGTTGGCGACGTATTTATCAACTTCGGTGTTGTCGTGGACGATCTCCATGCCACGGCCGCCCAGCACGTAGGACGGACGAATGACGACGGGATAGCCGATTTTCTCGGCTTCCGCGCGCGCCTCGCCTGGTGACCGCGCGAAACCGCTTTCGGGCTGGCGCAAGCCGAGATCATTGATCAGCGCGTTAAAGCGGTCGCGGTCTTCGGCGAGATCGATCGCGTCGGGCGATGTGCCCAAGATCGGAATGTCGGCCGCTTCAAGCGCCTCGGCAAGTTTTAGTGGCGTTTGACCACCGAACTGGACAATCACGCCCTTGACTGTGCCGACTGATTGCTCGCGGCGGATGATTTCGATGACATCCTCGGCAGTCAACGGCTCGAAATACAAGCGGTCCGACGTATCATAGTCGGTTGAAACCGTTTCGGGGTTGCAGTTGACCATGATCGTTTCATAGCCCGCATCAGTCAGCGCGTAGCACGCATGACAACAGCAGTAGTCGAACTCGATGCCCTGGCCGATGCGGTTCGGACCGCCACCAAGGATGATGATTTTTTCGCGATCCGTCGGGCGCGCTTCGCATGCGGATTTGCCTGCAAATCCGGACTCGTACGTCGAGTACATATAAGCAGTCGATGTTGCGAACTCAGCTGCGCATGTGTCGATGCGCTTGAATTCCGGCACGATGCCAAGAGCGTGGCGACGGCGCGTGACTTCGTCAGCTTCGAGACTGGCGAGCTGGCCCAAACGGGCGTCCGAGAAGCCGGCTGCCTTGAGTTGACGAAACGATTGGTCGTTAGACGGCAATCCGTGTTCGCGGACACGATCTTCGAGATCGATGATGTCTTGCAGCTGCTCGATGAACCATGGATCGTAGTGGCAGAATTCGTGAACCTGCTCGTGATCGAAACCGAGCCGCAAAGCCTGCGCGACCTTCAAGATTCGATCAGGCGACGGGCGGCTTAGCGCTCCGCGGATGATGTTCTTGTCGTCGCCCTGGCCTAGGCCTTCTAATGCGAAATCATCGAGCCCAGTGAGGCCTGTTTCCATGGAGCGGAGCGCCTTCTGTAGGCTTTCAGCGAAGGTACGCCCGACGGCCATGACTTCACCGACAGACTTCATCGCGGTGGTCAATGTTGAGTCGGCGCCGGCGAATTTCTCGAATGCGAAACGCGGGATCTTGGTGACAACATAGTCGATTGTTGGCTCGAATGACGCCGGCGTCGCGCCCCCCGTGATGTCGTTTTCAAGCTCATCAAGCGTATAGCCGACAGCAAGGCGTGCCGCGACCTTGGCGATCGGGAAACCGGTTGCTTTGGATGCCAGTGCCGACGAGCGGGAAACGCGCGGGTTCATCTCGATGACGACAAGGCGGCCATCAGCTGGGTTGACCGCGAACTGAACGTTGGAGCCGCCGGTTTCGACACCGATCTCGCGCAAGACCGCGATCGAGGCGTCGCGCATGATCTGGTATTCTTTGTCAGTCAACGTCAGCGCCGGCGCGACTGTGATCGAATCGCCAGTGTGGACGCCCATGGCATCAACATTCTCGATGGAACAAATAATAATGCAGTTGTCCGCTGTATCGCGAACAACCTCCATTTCGTATTCTTTCCAACCAATCAGGCTCTCATCGATCAGGATCTGGCCATTAGGGCTTGCGTCAAGCCCGGAACGTACGATGCTCTCGAATTCTTCGCTGTTGTAAGCAACACCACCACCGGTGCCGCCAAGCGTGAACGCAGGCCGGATAATGGCTGGCAGGCCGATGTTTTCCAGCGCCGACATAGCCACGGCAAAACCGGTGTGTCGGTCGTAGCCGGTGATGCGCCCTGCAGCGTCTCGGACTGGTGGCGATGCTGCGATCGTGGCGCGCGGGTTTTCGAGGCCGATACGGTCCATCGCCGCACGGAATTTTGCGCGGTCCTCGGCCATTTCGATGGCGGCGGCATCGGCGCCAATCATTTCGACGCCAAGACGGTCGAGCGTGCCGTTCTCGTGCAACGCCAAGGTAGTGTTGAGTGCAGTCTGCCCGCCCATCGTCGGCAAGATGGCG
This sequence comes from uncultured Hyphomicrobiaceae bacterium, assembly GCA_905480435.1. Lineage (GTDB taxonomy): Bacteria > Pseudomonadota > Alphaproteobacteria > Rhizobiales > Hyphomicrobiaceae > CAJQQK01. The sequence goes on from CAJQQK010000146.1 coordinate 27,090, forward strand.
TCGGGGCGTTCTTTCTCGATGATCTGTGCGACAATATCGGGCGTAATTGGCTCGATATAAGTTGCATCAGCCAAATCCGGATCGGTCATGATCGTGGCCGGATTCGAATTGACCAAAATGATGCGATAGCCCTCTTCCTTGAGGGCTTTGCATGCTTGTGTCCCGGAATAATCAAATTCGCACGCCTGACCGATGACAATCGGGCCGGCGCCAATGATCATTATGGACTTAATGTCTGTGCGTTTGGGCATATTAGCCGCGTGTGTAGTGGAGCCGAAGGGGTTTGGCTATGGGTTAGTTGACGCGGGAAGAAGTCGCGATGGAGGGTGTGGAGAACAGGTGCGCTTGACGGAGTTTCAAGCGGCTTCGGCGCCGTAGTAGAGGGATACGACGTGTTGGGCTTCGGCGAAGAAGAGCCAGCGTTCGGTGAGGACACCGGCAGCGGCGGATAGGATTGCGATGAGGCCGAACAATGGTGCGAAGCCGGTCGGTAGCGCCAATAGGGCCAGGCAGCACAGGGCCGGGATCACGAAGAGGCCGATGACGGTGTAGGTGCGTAGACGGTCGGCGTGGCGGCGGCCGACGGTGTAGCCCATTTCGCGCATCACGAAGTTGGCCTGGCTATGTGGCGATTCGATTGGTCTGACGCGGCCGAGTTTTGGTAGGCCGATGGCGTCGGCGGTGGTCAGAGTTAGTTTGCGGCCATCGAGACGCGACCAGTAGAGGACTTTTAGAATCCAACCGGCAATGATGGCAACCAATGCTGCCCAGATGGCACCGGCGCCGAGATTGTCCATCAGTGTTGTCAGACCGCAGAACAGGATGCCACCGGTTGCAAGGGCCAGCGCGATGTAGACGGGCGGCACGATTTGGTCGTTCCAGGCGCGGATCGTCGTCAGTGAGTTGTAGATCATTGAGGTGCACCAGACGGTCAGCAACGCGAAGATGATCGTTAGGACTGCCCACAGGTCGGCTGCGTCTACGAACAGCCCGAATACGGATGCCAGACCGAATAATGCTACCGGGATGAACGTCGCGACTGCCAGCACGCCTTCTCGTGAGAGCCAGGAAGAACGCCACTGCGAGAAGGCATTCAAGGCGCGTTCGGGGCGACCGAGATGGAAAGTGGAAGAAAGGAGACCGGCCACAACTAGGCCTGTCGCGAGGCCGAATGCCATGAAGCGGAACCACCAGTTGGACGGCATCTCACCGAGCAGTTCGGCGAGACCAAGCCAGACGAGTAAGCCGTAGCCTGCACCGGAGGCCGTCGTGAAGAAGATGACTGAATAGGCGGGATGCATTATTTTGCCAGGCTCCGATGTCGGCGGTGTTCGGTGTCTAACGAGGGGCTAACGGGTCAGGGCTTTGTCGGTCATTATCGTGTGAGGGCCTTATCGGCCCAGGCGAAGAACTTGTCGACGACACCGGCGTCAGTCCCGACTGCGGGAGCCGCCGTTGTGGTTGTGTCCGCGCTTGGCGCGTTGCGGCGCTCGCGCGGTGGCAGGTAGCGATTGACGGGATTGTAGCCAAGCTCGGGCATCAACGCGACGCCCTCACGATCCGCAACCAACTGCGAGACAGCACTGGTCGGATCGCCAAGGTCACCAAAATGACGGGCGCCGGTTGGGCACGCTCGGACGCAAGCCGGTTGGCGGTCTTCCGGCTCGAGTGTTTCGTTATAGATGCGGTCCACGCAGAGCGTGCATTTTTTCATGGTGCCGTCGGCATAGTCGTATTCGCGAGCACCGTAGGGACAAGCCCACGAGCACAGTTTGCAGCCAATGCAGGTATCAGGATTGACGAGCACGATGCCATCTTCGGCGCGCTTGTATGAGGCACCTGTCGGACAAACCGTGACACAGGCTGGTGTTTCGCAGTGAAGACATGAACGCGGGAAATTCACCGTGCGGGTGTCGTCGCCTTCGCCCGCTTCGTACATGTGTACGCGGTTTAGCCACGTGCCGTGCGGATCGGCGCCGTATGGGTCTTGGTCGGACAATGGTCCGGAAAATCCACCGGTGTTCCATTCCTTGCAGGATGTCGCGCAGGCCTGACAGCCAACGCATGTATCTAGATCGATGACGAGGCCGAGCTTCTTTTGGGATGGCGCTGGAAGCGAGGTCATGATTGCGCTCCTGTACGGTTGTCACCGCTGTATTGCAGCGTGTCTGGGCGTAGCAGTGGATTGCTTGGCACGAGACGTTCGAACTGCGGCACGGTCTCACCGGTTTCGGCTGGAGGAGCCTTTTCGATTTTGACACGGAGGTCGTACCAAGCGGCTTGGCCGGTGATCGGGTCGCTGTTTGAGAAACGGTAACCGCCGTCTCGCTCAGGTAGCAGTTCCGAAATGAGATGGTTAAGCAGGAAGCCTTTTTTCGCTTCGGGTGCTTCCGGATCTAGGTTCCAGGCACCAGCGCGTTTCCCGATCGCGTTCCAGGTCCAAACCGTGTCGGGATTGACGCCGTCCATGAGTTGGACCTGGGCTTTTACACGTCCAATAGCGCTGGTGATCCAGACCCAGTGGTCCGTCTCGACGCCAAGTGAAGCACCTTTGCTGGTGTGCATGTGAAGGCGATTGAAACCGTGGATCTGACGCAGCCAGGCGTTTTGTGAGCCCCACGAATGGTACATCGCCATGGGGCGCTGGGTGATGGCGTGCATTGGGTATTCGTCTTCGTCGAGCAGCGTTCCTTCGAACGGCGCATACCAGAATGGGATTGGGTCAAAGAAGCGTTGGATGCGCTGCTTGTGACTGTCGGGCGGCAGGACATCGCCGTGGCCTTCAGCTGCGAGCCGGAATTTTTGTAATGGCTCCAGGTAGAGCTGAAACGTGACAGGATTAGCGTGACCGACGAAGCCGATGTCCTGGGCCCAATCGAGGTAGTTTTTGTTGGCATGCTTCATATAGCGCTGGGTTGGCTCAAGCTCGTGCGCGTAGAAGCAGCCGTTTTCAATATACCGCTGGAGCTGGTTCGGGTTGGGCTCGCCCTTGCCGTATTTGTCACCATCAACACCACGGAAACCTGCGAGCGGGCCGACACCCGGCGCGCGCTCGTGGTTGACGATGTAATCGGAGTAGCCGCCTGGGTATTTCGGTTTGCCGGCATCATCAACGAAGCCTGGAAGTCCTAAACGGCCACCAAGATCGAGGACGACATCCTGGAATGGGCGGACATCGCGATCCGGTGTTGTCACGGGCTGGCGAATACTGTCCGCCGGTGCATCTGGATCGGAGATCGGACGATCGAGGAATGAGATGCAATCCCAGCGCTCCAGATAGGTTGTATCGGGCAAGACAAGGTCGGCGTAGGACACCGTCTCGGAGTAGTAGGCATCCGAGTAGATGATCTTTGGAATTTTGTATTCGCCGGTTTTCTCATCCTTGGCCGTCAGATTGCGCAGGACTGCTGGCACGTTCATCGACGAATTCCAGCTCATGTTGGCCATGTACATGAAGAGCACGTCGACGGGATAAGGGTCCTGTTTGGCAGCGTTGTTAATGACCATGTGCATCAAGCCATGGGCTGCCACGGGGGCGTCCCAGGAATAGGCTTTGTCGATGCGCTCTGGCGTACCATCGGGGCCGACGAGAAGATCATCAGGGCCAACCGTAAAGCCAAGCGGTGGACCGCCCATCGGCGTGTTTGGCTTGATGGTGCCGTGCTTGCCGAACGGTTTTAGGGGTGGCGGCGTTGCCTTTGGGAACGGTGCCTTGTAGCGGAACCCGCCCGGGCAATCGATGGTGCCAAGCAGGATCTGCAGGATGTGCAGCGTGCGGCAGGTTTGGAAACCATTGGAGTGCGCCGAGATCCCGCGCATGGCGTGCATCGAGACCGGGCGGCCGGTTGTGGTTTTGTGTTCGCGACCAGCCCAGTCGGTCCACGGGATGTCGAGTTCAATAGCCTGGTTGAATGCCGCATCAGCCAACTCGGCTGCAATACGCCGGATGGTGTGGGCTGGGATGCCAGTTACGGTTTCGGCCTGCTCGGGGGCGTATTCGGCGCCAAGGAAGCGGGCAGCCAACAGGCGGAACGAGGTGTCAGCTTTGCGGCCATCATCGAGCGCGATGTTTGTCGCAATGATGGACGGCGTGATGTCAGGGCGCATTGCATCGACGATGTCACCGGTCGTTTTGTCGAGACAGAGCGGATTACCATTTGGGTCGCGCGCGAAGAGACCGTGATCGCTGGCACCTGGATCGTTGATCACAAGCCAGGGTGCGTTTGAATAGCGTACGAGTGATGCGAGGTCGATGTTCTCGCTGATCAAGAGTTCCCGGATCAGCGAGGCGACAAACATGCCGTCGGTGCCGGGTTTGATGCCGATCCATTCGTCGGCAATGGCGCCGTAGCCCGTGCGCACGGGATTGATGACGACGACTTTTGCGCCGCGCTGTTTGAGTTTGCCGAGCGCTGCCTTGATCGGATTGGAGCCGTGCTCTTCGGCAACGCCGAACATCAGGAAATATTTTGTGTGTTCCCAATCGGGTTCGCCGAACTCCCAGAACGATCCGCCGAAGGTATATAGCCCTGCAGCGGCCATGTTGACCGAGCAGAAACCGCCATGGGCTGCGTAATTGGGTGTGCCGAACTGCTGAGCGAACCAACCCGTGAGAGCTTGCGATTGGTCGCGGCCGGTGAAGAAAGCGAGCTTCTTTGGATCTTCGCTGCGAACTTTGCCGAGCCAACCGCCGGCCAGTTCGAGCGCTTCATCCCAGGAAATTTCTTGGAATTCGCCGGAACCGCGTGGGCCGACGCGCTTCATTGGCGCTTGCAGGCGGGCTGGCGAATAGTGCTGCATGATGCCGGCCGCGCCCTTGCCGCACAAAATACCCTTGTTGACCGGGTGGTCGCGATTGCCTTCGATGTAGCGGACTTTGCCGTCTTTCAGGTGCACTTTGATACCGCAACGGCAGGCGCACATGTAGCAGGTGGTTGTTTTGACAGTGTCGCCGACAGGCTCGTTCAAGGCCACATCAGGTTGATTGCCGGCCATTGCGGTTGTGTCCTTTTAATCCAATGTTACCGCGACTTTACACAATTCGCGTTACACTAGTTGGATCAATAATCTCATCTTATGATGTTTTTTGTATCATTTATGGGAACATCATCATCAAACGGTCTACGACAACCTAAACATTGGTCGCTAGCTGGGCCTAATAGTCACGGATATACGACGCGCTGTTGGTACCAGGTGGGGGCTAAAGCACGTCGCGTTTAATAGGAGCCTTAAATTGCCTGAAGATGGGGCGTTTCAAGGCGCATTGTGAATCCGTTTAAACGCGACATGCTGTACTCAAGTAGGCAACCGTTTTTTGTTAGGGACGTCGCCTGTTTTTTCTCTTTGTGTGCGCTACTTGTGACCAAGTGTACTGTGGGCCGGCCGGCCGTGGATAAGTCACAAGCCGTGCGCGGTTAATCCATTCCGTTTGTGTCCACGTCTTCGAAAACTTCGCGTGCAAGACGGAAACACTCAAGGGCTGCCGGTGCGCCGCAATAGAGCGCGACTTGCAGGAAGATTTCAGCAATTTCATCGCGCGTCAGGCCGTTCCTGAGTGCGCCTTTGATATGGATCTTCATCTCGTGATCCTTGCCGAGGGCTGCCAGCATACCGAGATTGAGAATTGAGCGTGACCGGCGATCCAGACCTTCGCGGCCCCAAACCTCGCCCCAGCCGATGCGGGTGACGTAGTCCTGAATGGTTTTGGCAAAAGGGTCTGTATTGGCGAGCGAGCGTGTGACGTGCGCGTCGCCGAGGACTTCGCGGCGGATCTTATCGCCCTTCTGGTACAGATCATCGATCATGATAAGGTCTCCTTGAGGCGCAATTGCCAGCACAGTGCGACGCTGGCGGGCTTGCCAAGTGACTTGTTGAAGATGCATGGATTTGAGCGAAATCCCAGAATTACGCAAGCAAGGTCACGCAATGGCTCCGGTATCATCAGGTCCAAGTTCAAATTTCTACCGTTCGCAGCGGTTGCGACTGCATTGGCTCGACTGGGGCAATCATCATTTGCCGCCGCTTATTCTGCTTCACGGCGGCATGGACCATGGCCGCAGCTGGGATCAGGTTGCGATGCGCCTGCGGGATAAATTCCGGGTGATCGTGCCGGAACTGCGAGGGCACGGTGACAGTGAATGGACCAGCGACGGCGATTATTCGATGGCAAGCTACGTCTATGATCTGGCGCAGCTCATTCATCAACAAGAACTCGCACCGGTGACGATTGTTGCGCATTCGCTGGGTGGCAATATTTCAATCCGATACAGCGCTCTCTATCCCGATAACGTCAAAAAGCTTGTTGCGATTGAAGGGCTTGGACCGTCACCGGAGCGGATTGCGGAAGAAGCTCAGAAATCAGCGGGTGAGAGACTGCGCGAATGGATTGAGCGCAAGCGCGCGCTGTCAGCCAGGCAACCCAAACGCTACCCTTCGCTGGAAGAGGCTGCCAGTCGCATGAAGGGCAAGAATGGCCATCTGAGCCCTGAGATGGCGGATCATCTGACGCTTTACGGCGTCAACCAAAATGAAGATGGTTCGTACAGTTGGAAGTTCGACAACTACTGCCGGGCGTGGCCGCCAACCGATATGCCGCAAGACGCGCTTGAAGATCTTTGGGGCGCCATAAAGTGCCCGACATTGCTGGTTTATGGCAACGAAAGCTGGGCGTCCAACCCGTTGAAAGATGGGCGCATCAAGGCGTTCAAGTGCGATCCTAAAGTCGTCGATTTCGATAAGGCCGGACACTGGGTGCATCATGACCGGTTTGACGATTTTGTGTCGCTGGTGGAAGGCTTTGTAGTTTGAACACCGCTAAGACGGCAGCCATAGACGACAAAGGCCACGCCACCTGATTGGTGGAATGGCCTTTGTCGTTTTATGTCATCTCAGCCGGCACGTTTGCACCTGGAGCTCGGCTTATTCCGCAGCAGCCATTATTCCGCAGCAGCCATGGCGCCGAAACCTGAGACTTCGCGCAGGAGAGTCTGGCGAAGGAAATCAGAGCGTGCACTGAGACGGTCAACGGTGGCACCGAGGCCGATCGCCAATGGGCCGACGGTTGGCCAAGGCAACAGCGTGGCGATGGTGCCGCCGCCGCGCGATACTAAGTTTGCGGTCTGGCAGTAGCCTTTGACACGGGCTTCACGGACGAGCGCAAGCACTTCAGTTTCCGGCACGATCACTTCGCCTTCTTCCGCTTCGGCGTTGTAGCGGCGGACGATGCGCGCGACTTCATTGTCTGGTTTTTGGGTCAGCAACATGATGCCAAGACCGGCGCGATGAAGCGGACGGCAGAGCCCCGGACGCAAACGAGCTTGCGGCGTGTTCTTTTGTGTGACCAGCGAGAGGTACTGGACGCAAAGACCATTTTGCGAGCCAACGATGACCATTTCACCGGTTTCGATGGACAAGCGGTGCGCCAGAGACTGGATCTGAGCCAAACCATCCGTGGAGCCGACCACCCAGTTACCAAGGAACGCCAGGCGAACAGTTGGCTTGAATGTGCGGTGTTCAGGATCGAATTCCACCAGACCGCGAGCGACCAGGGTCTTCATCAGAGTGGACGTGCTCGACTGTGGAATTTCCAGACGGCTGACCAACTCAGAGATACGTAGCGGCCGGCGTTCGGCCTCAAAAACTTCAAAGATCGCGAGTACGCGTTCAGCCGATTTTACGACATCACCCACAGGGGTCCTCCTTAATTTTGACGTTTCCAGAGCAGTGTTTTTATTCTTTAGTCTTATGGGGAAATCATATTGACGATGTGGGCTTGATGCAAGCGTCAGCCATGCATCTAGCGACTAACTGATACTCGCAATCGGCACATCATGAATACAGGATAAACGCCATAATCAATTGTTTTATATAGTTTTATTTCAATATTTTCGGTTTTTAGGCGTTAATATCCTTTGGCATTATTTTGCTCAACGCTGACGCGGGCATGCACGAAACGCATCCGGTTTACGTACATGCCGTTGTGTAGCTTTGTCTAAAGTAAGTGCAATGTTGCCCAATCAGCAGGTTGATTAGGCAAGAGCTGCCATTAAATCGTCAAGCGAGGCAGCATTTGGCAACGCGGTGATGGCCGCAACAATGGCTTCGGTGCGCTCTTCGCCAACAGCTGGCTTCATGACGGTCCGGGCTTTGTGCTGGAGTTTGGTCCACTGTTCGTCAACATCAGTGGCTGGTTTGCCGACATCAACTTCACCGACCATGGTGCGACCATCCTTGGTCTCGATCGATACAGCGCCGGCGTGCTTGCCACTCAACTGTTTCTCGACCACGACAATTTTGGTGCGTGCGTCAGCATATTTTGCTGAGGCGGCATTCTCGTCAGTGTACATGTCCAAAGCTGCTGTATTGGCGCCGTCGAGCGCCATAACTGCCAGATGCCGAATAGAGAATTTGATCTCCAGACCGGATTCCGGCTCGTGGATGTCGCACACCAGCTTATGGGTTGGCGGCATGAAGAGTTTCAGCTCTTTCAGGTCATCGAGGCCGATCTCGTGCTGGGCCCGGATCGCGGAAACTGCTTCGATGGTGGAATGCGTCAGGTAGCAGGACGCATGATATTTGAAGAGGTTATTTTCGACTTCCATCGGGCGATTGCCGCCAGCGGTGAAGTGACGGGCTTTGAAACCAGGCGCTGAAACGGCCATGAAGCCCTGAGCGCATTCAATAGCGTCTTGCCCGGCGGTGAAGCCTTTTGCTGCGATTTGCGCCGCGATCAAGCCGTTGGTGGCAGCCTTGCCGGCATGAAGCGGCTTAGTCATGGTGCCAAACATCGACTTGATACCGGATGCCTGGGTTGCCGCGATGCCAAAGGCATTCATGGTCTGCTCAACATTTAACCCCATGAGGTTGGCTGCTGCTGCAGCTGCGCCGAATGTACCCATCGTGCCGGTTGAATGGTAGCCGTTGTTGTAGTGCTCGACGCCGCCCATGCTGCCGAGAGTGCATTCGACCTCATAGCCAACAATGAAGGCTCGGATGACATCTTCGCCTGTGACGCCAAGCTGTTCGCCAAGGGCGAGCGCGACGGGGGCGACCGGCGCGGATGGATGGCCGCCCATGCTGGCGTTGACGTCATCATAATCGAGGGCGTGGCCGGCAGAGCCGTTCATCATCGCGGCATCATGCGGGCGGGCGCGTTTGCCAGTTGCAATGACCGTGCAGGCACCTTCGTCTTCGGCGAACTGCGCGGTGAGGATTTCAGCGAGCGGTTCGCTTGCGCCAGCGACCGTTACGCCAACCCAGTCAAGCAATGTGTGAACCGCCCAGGTGCGGGCTGCCGGCGTGACATCGCGGTTGGTGAAGTTCGCGGTCCAGGTTGCGAGTTCGCGTGTGACCTGAGGTGTCTCATCCGACTGTCCGGAGCGTTGTGGGTCGTTGGCCATGGTGTACTCTCCGTTTGCTGATGCGTTTATGCATATTGACCGCAAACATAAGACGGAGAAGCAGAGCATTGCGAGGCTAGAGCTGCGACAGGACGGCATATATCGCTCTCGCGATAGAGCGACACAGCATGGATTTCAGCAATGAGGCGGCGACTGGTAACGTTTGCTCGACAATCAAACCGTTGGAGGGGACGCTGGTTTTTCTGGCGCTGGCTGATCTGGCTCGGTTTTCTTGTCGCTTTCAGGCGAATTGAGTTTGGAGCGGGCCGAGCCTTCGCCGGCCTGGCCGGCATATCCGCCAACGCCCTGTAGAATAGCGCGGAATTCATCGCGTTTTTCATGAATGGACGCGATCACCAGACCGGTTGGAACACCGAGCCCGACCAAAGCTGCTTCTGACAACTGCAGACTGGCCTCAATGGTTTCAGGCACAGCGTCAGTTGCGCCGAGTTCATAGAGTTTGCGCGCATGTTCGGCATCGCGGGCGCGGGCCACCAGACGAATGTCAGGGCGCAGAGAGCGCACACTTTGAATGACACGCTCAACCTCGGATGGCTGATTGATCGTGATCAGCACGGCGTCAGCTTTTTGGATGCCGCACTGGCGCAGGAAGTTTGCGTCTCGTGCATCACCGAAATAAACCGGCTTACCATTATGATGGCCGTGGCTAACGACAGCTGGATCACGGTCGACAACCAGATAGGGCAGATCGTGTTTCTCGAGTAGGTCGGAGGCGAGATCACCGACACGGCCGAAACCAAAGATGATCATGCGTGGCTGTTGCTCGTCCGGATCGGGGCTGATCAAGGTGACGGGGAGCGCTTCAGCGGGTGGTTCGAGGTGCTGTGCGATGCGGCGACCAACGACATCCATGACGGGAATGAGCAACATCGAGAGCGTCGTCACGGCGAGCATGACGGAAGCAAGATCCTTGTGCAGGAGACCGCCAACGACACCGAGACCAATGGTGATGAAGGCAAACTCGCCACCAGGTGCAAGTAAGAACGTCGTCTCTATCGCAGCTGTCCGTTGGATACCGTACCATCTCAGCAGCGGATAGGCCGTCAGCAGTTTGCTTGCGATCAAGACGATGGTGCCGCCGATGACCCAGACAGGATTGGATACGACGACGAGCAGATCAAGGCTCATGCCGACGGAGAAGAAGAAGACGCCGAGCAAGAGGCCTTTGAAAGGTTCGACGGTTGCCATGATCGCGCGGCGGTATTCGGTTTCGGCGAGGATGATGCCGGCGACGAATGCGCCAAGCGCCATCGACATGCCGGCTGCCGCTGTTGCCATGCCGCTGCCGACAATGACCAGCAGTGTGGCGGCAACGAACAGCTCCGGGCTCTCAGTATCGGCGACCAGGCGAAACAGCGGGCGCAGGAGATAACCGGCAACAACAGAGATGAGCGCGATTGCGAGGATGGCTTGGCCGAATGCCAATAAAACGGCAGCTGCGACAGAGCCACGTCCGTCATCACTCATGATCGTGACGAGGAAAATCAGCGGCACGACGGCGAGGTCTTGCATCAGCAGAACCGAGAATGTCGAACGGCCGGTGCTGGTAGCAAGGCGACCTTGCCGGGCGAGTGTCTCGATCACGATGGCGGTTGATGACAGCGCGAGTGAGAAGCCGATGGTGACGGCAACCGGGGCTTCTGCGCCAACGAGATAGAGCAAGCCGCCGATAATGGCTGCGGCGACCAGGATTTGCAGCCCACCGAGCCCGAAGACGAGGCGGCGCATGGTCATCAGGCGTTGAAACGAGAGCTCAATGTCGATCAGGAATAGAAGTGCGACGACGCCGAGTTCGCCGACAATGCCGAGGCCGTCGCTGCGAGAGATCGACACCCAGGTGAGTGCAGGCACATATTGCGCAAGCGCTGCGAGGCCGAAAGGGCCAAGGATTGCGCCAGCTGCCAGGTAAGTAACCACCGGGGTGACGCCGAGCCTGCGGGCAAGCGGCACCAGGACGGCTGCAACGCCAAGAACGATCATACCGTCCTTGAATACTGCTACGTCGATTGGGGCTGCCATGAAGGTGTCCGCGTCAGGTGTCGTGACTGGTGGAGACCTTATAGCATAAGCCGTGATGAGCAGATATTGAGTTGGACGTTATGGCAATGCGTCGTGATCATGATGTGGTTTGGTGCGGGGCTCTGGCGTAATCCAAAGGTGTCATCCCGCCACTTGTTGGCGGGATCCATTTCTCGTCTGCAAGTAGCGCCGAACTTTTGGGTAAATCGCTACGCCGCGTGGCACGGCCTGGCACGATCGCTAAGGTTTACGCCTGTGGCACGATGGGGCCCGGTGACGAGCACCGGGGTGACACCTTTGGGTGTGGCAACGCCCGTACAGACGAGGGATGTGGAACAGTCCATTCCTTTGAAGGTCCTGAGCCGGGTTCCGCCTCGAATACTGCTACCGCACAACTGTTCGTGGTTCTTCGCGGTGCACGAGTTAAAGAGAAGCATTTGCCGAGGGCTGAGCCAGTTACTGAACTCCCTTATCCAGCGAGTGCTGCCCGTATGGCGGCGAGGGCTGAGTCGGCTTTGGTGCCGTCGGGGCCGCCGGCTTGAGCCATGTCAGGGCGGCCGCCGCCGCCTTTGCCGCCGAGGGCTTCGGAGCCGGCGCGGACGAGATCAACGGCGGACCAGGTCTTGGTCATGTCTTCGGTGACGCCGACAGCGAGGCCGGCTTTGCCGTCTTCGGTGATGCCGACGATCGCGACAACGCCTGATTCGACCTGGGCCTTGCCGGCGTCGACGAGGCCGCGCAGATCTTTCGGATTGAGACCTTGGACGGAGCGGGCGAGCAGTTTAACGCCGCCGACTTCTTCTATTTCAGGAGCAGCTGCTTCGCCGTTGGTGGTGGCACCACCGCCCAGCGCGAGTTGACGTTTGGCATCGGCGAGTTGCTTTTCGAGGCTGCGACGTTCTTCGATGATGGCTTCGACGCGCTCGACGACACTGTCGGAACGCGTCCGCAACAGGCCGCCGAGATGACGCATGCGGGCGTCTTGCTCAGCGAGGTAAGCGCGGGCACCGTCTGCGGTGAGGGCCTCAATGCGGCGGACGCCGGATGCCGACGCGGTCTCAGTGACAATTCGGATCAAGCCGATGTCGCCGGTGCGCGCGACGTGGGTGCCACCGCATAGCTCGACCGACCACGGTTTGTTGACCTTTGCGCCAGTGAGCCCGGTGCCCATCATGACGACGCGGACTTCGTCGCCGTATTTTTCGCCAAACAATGCCATGGCGCCGGTTTCGACCGCATCGTCGTAGGCCATCAGGCGGGTTTCGACGGCGCCGTTCTGGGTGACGATGCCATTGGCGATGGTTTCGATTTTGGCGAGGTCGTCGTCTGAGATTGGCTTGGTGTGTGAGAAGTCGAAGCGGAGGCGGTCAGGCGACACCATCGAGCCTTTTTGGGCGACATGGTCGCCAAGGACTTCGCGCAACGCCTCATGGATGAGGTGGGTGGCGGAATGGTTGGCGCGAATGGCCGAGCGTCGGCTGTGGTCGACGATCAACTCAACGGGCGCGCCGAGTTTGAAGTCGCCCGTTTCAACGGTGCCGGTGTGAATGAAGACATCGCCAAGCTTCTTCTGGGTGTTGGTCACGCGGAAGATTGCACCGCCTTCACCGCGGATCTCGCCCGTGTCGCCGAGCTGGCCGCCGCTTTCGCCGTAAAATGGCGTCTGGTTGAGTACGAGGACGCCTTCGCTACCAGTGCTCAGCGATTGAGTTTCTGTGCCGTCTGCGATGAGGGCGGTGATGACGCCTTCAGCAACTTCAGTGTCATAGCCAAGGAATTCGGTTGCGCCCTCGCGCTCGCGGATGTCGAACCAGACCGTTTCAGTTGCGGTGTCGCCGGAGCCTTTGTCAGCAGCGCGCGCCATTTCCTTCTGGCGTTCCATGGCGACGCTGAAGGCGTCCGTGTCGACAGAGATTGAACGCGAGCGCAGAGCGTCCTGCGTGAGGTCGAGCGGAAAACCATAAGTGTCATGCAGTTTGAACGCCGTGTCGCCGGAGAAGACGTCGCCTTCTTTGAGGTTGGCGCTTTCGTCATCGAGCAAGCCGAGGCCACGAGCAAGCGTCTTGCGGAAGCGGGTTTCTTCATGCTCCAGCGTTTCGGCGATCATCGCCTGGCCACGGATCAGCTCGGGATAAGCCTCACCCATTTCGCGGGCGAGAGCCGGAACCAAACGGTGCATCAGCGGGTCTTTGGCGCCGAGCAACTGAGCATGGCGCATGGCGCGACGCATGATCCGGCGCAAGACGTAACCCCTGCCCGCGTTCGATGGCAATACGCCATCAGTGATCAGGAAGCTGGATGCGCGCAGATGGTCGGCGATGACTTTGTGGCTGGCGGCCTGCGGGCCATCGGGGTCGACGCCGGTGGCATCAGCAGACGCTGCGATGAGCGCGCGGAACATGTCGGTCTGGTAGTTGTCGTTGGTGCCTTGCAGGACCGCTGCAATGCGCTCAAGCCCCATGCCGGTGTCGATCGATGGTTTGGGCAGACTGATGCGCTCATCCTTGGTGACCTGCTCGAACTGCATAAAGACAAGGTTCCAGATCTCGATGAAACGGTCGCCATCTTCTTCCGGCGTACCGGGCAGGCCGCCCCAGTATTGTTCGCCGTGGTCGTAGAAGATTTCAGAGCATGGTCCGCACGGGCCGGTATCGCCCATCGCCCAGAAATTATCCGAGGTGGCGATGCGGATGATCTTGTCGTCGGAAAAGCCGGTGACTTTTTTCCAGATGTCATACGCTTCGTCATCATCATGGTAGATCGTGATGTAGAGGCGTTTGGCGTCGAGGCCGAATTCCTTGGTGATCAAGTTCCAAGCGAACGGGATCGCATCTGACTTGAAATAGTCGCCGAACGAGAAATTGCCGAGCATCTCGAAAAACGTATGGTGGCGGGCGGTGTAGCCGACATTATCGAGATCATTATGCTTGCCGCCGGCGCGGACGCACTTTTGTGAAGTGACCGCGCGGTTGTAGTCGCGGTGCTCCTGGCCGGTGAACACGTTCTTGAATTGGACCATACCCGCGTTGACGAACATCAGCGTCGGGTCGTTGCGCGGCACAAGCGGCGACGAGGAGACGATCTCGTGGCCGTGCTTGGCGAAATAGTTCAAAAAAGCGCTGCGGATCTCGTTAACACCGGTCATATGTGGCTCTCGGGTCGGCTCTTGGTTAGATGTGTGGCCAGATTCGCTGGTTTCGGCCGATTGGGCGCATATTTAGCCGGGCGGAGGGAGAGAGTCTATGTCTTCGCTCACGGGGCTGTTCGCCCTGCCAAGTGGCAGGGCTGCCCCTCCGCGGGGGCGGCGCTCGCGCCGGGTCGCTGGGGCAGCTCCTAAGAGGTGGGTGCCGGGCGGCAAAGGTGGGTGGCTGATTTACTGGCGAGCGTCGGAGATCCTCCGTGAATGGCTCGGAAGAAGTCGATGCGACGAGGCTCGACAGGCTTGGCCATTAGCTGTCATTCTGGTTTCATTGCATATGGCGAAGCGGATTTCCGGAGAACGTGATGGCAGAACTGAGCACGGCGGAACTTGAGCAATATGAACGTGATGGCTATGTCATTCCGGAGTCCAGGCTGCCGGATGAGAAGGTCGCAAAGCTGCGGGCGACGTTGGATCGGCTGCTGGCAGAGAACCCGGATGTGCGGCCTGAAAAGCTGGTGTCGGCGCATATCGCGGGCAAGAACGATGAGGGTGTGACGGGATCGAGTGATTTTCTCGAGCTGGCGCAGGACCCGGACATTCTTGATGTTGTCGCGCAGGTGCTCGGTGATGATATCATTTTGTGGGGCTGCCATGTGTTCTGCAAACCGGGCGGCAGTGGGCTTGAGACGCCGTTTCATCAGGATGGACATTATTGGCCAATCCGGCCGCTTGCGACATGTACGGTTTGGATCGCGCTTGACCGATCTGATCGGGAGAACGGATGCCTGCAGGTAGTGCCAGGCACGCACCGCGACAAAGAGCTGATGCCGCACATGCATGAGGATCGCGAGGATCTGGTGCTGACGCAACGTGCCCAGGCGGATGCCTATGATGCAACGACAGCCGTCGCGTTGGAGCTTGAGCCAGGACAGATGTCGTTGCATGACGTCTATATGATCCATGGTGCTGATGAGAACCGATCACCAAATAGGCGCGCAGGTGTGGCGCTGCGGTTCATGCCAGCAACGAGCGTGTTTGAGCGGAATCTGAAACCGGCAGATGGCAAGAGCGGCATCCCGGTGAGCTTTGCCACGCGGCCGTTGTGGCTCGTGCGCGGAGAGGACAAGACCGGGCGCAATGATTTCGCGGTTGGACACGGTTGATGGTGGGGGCCGGAAGTGAGATGGGCTTGAGGCTCTGGGGTATCGGATTGTTCCTGGCCATTGCCAGTGTTTGTGCGCCTGTATTGGCTGCAGACGACGCGCCCAAGACGCTGAGCACGGCCGAGCTGAAGGCTCTGCTGAGCGGTAATAGTCTGGCAGGTAACGGCAAGATCAAAGATCCGGCCGTGCCTTATGATTGGGTGGCACACTATGCCGCCGATGGGGTGCTGCGTCTGAAGCTGAAACCGGAGTGGGGTGGCAAGCTGATCCGCGGAAAATGGTGGCTGACCCAGGATGGACAGCAGTGCCGCAAGTTTGAGACAGGGCACGCCAAGGAAGGGTGCTGGCGTTTTGTGCGTGAAGGTAAGTTCGTGCGGTTTTTGCCGGCGAGCGGTGTGGCTGTTGAAGGTCGTGCTGTCAGGTTGAAGGGCGACCAAATTGAGTGAGGCTGGGACTCTGGTCGCACGTTTCTCGATATTAGGTTCACCCTCAACGTAATCGCGTCCCCGGAAACGCACCCTTCGTGCGATCTCCTGGGTCAATCAGCGTCATGGTTTGCGAGGCCGTGCTCCACCAGTGAGCGTGAAAGATCCCGGCTCGCGCGGCGGGGATGAGACTGAGTGATACAGCTGCGTACTTGGCCGCCGCTTGGCTGGGAACGCTAGGTGTTCCATCCCGGATGATCACATTGATCCTCGGCGCTCGGCCCTTTTCATGGCACGTTCGGTTTTGAGGGATATCCGAGACGGAGGCGCAAATGCTTGTTCGACTTCATAGCCAGGCCACGACGACACCCAAAGTA